>CAZOBN010000004.1:0-65195 GCA_964577835.1 uncultured Rhizobiaceae bacterium | reverse complement strand
AGAATCGCATTCCGACACGGCTTTGGGAATCATCCGATGCGAACAGAACACTAGGCGCTGCCAAGCGCTATCGGATCGAGAACTCTCGACAGGAGACTCTTTGTTTCTGGGTGAAAGAGGCAATGGCATCACTGCAAAGCGACTGAATTTGATGGCACGGCGGCACGACGAGTAGGCTGACAAAATTTGGATAACAAAGAGCTAACATGCCCCTTCCTCGCGCGAACCCAATAGATTGGCCTACCCCGCCTTGCCAGGAGCGTGCCGGGCCGTTAGCTTGGCGGCATGGTATGGGAGGACATACATGAGCAAATGCCGTCGCGTATCCCCTTTGCAGCACCCCGTGGGGCTTTTCGGCCTCTGCGTCGCGGTGCTGGGTTTTTCGACCGTGGCCGCCAGGGCCCAGTCGGTGGCCGATTTCTACAAAGGTAAGCAAATCACGGTAATCGTCGGTTCCAGCCCCGGCGGCGGCTATGACGCCCAGGGCCGGTTGGTCTCGCGCCATCTTGGAAAGCACATCCCCGGCAACCCCGGCTTCGTCGTGCAGAACATGCCGGGTGCCGGCAGCCTGCAGGCCACCAATCATCTTTATAATCTCGCGGCGAAGGACGGCACCGTGATGGGGCTCGTGCAGCGCGGCATGCTGACAGCGAAGCTGACCAGCCCGCAGGGCGTGCGGTTCGATGTCGAGAAGTTCAACTGGATCGGCAACCTGGCGTCGGAAACCGCCGTTACGGTCGTGTGGCACGACTCGCCGATCAAGACGATCGAGGATCTGTTCTCCAAGGAGACCATCGTCGGCGGAACCGGCCCGACGATCGACACCGAAACCACGCCACGGCTCTATAACGCCTTGATCGGCACCAAATTCCGCATCGTCGGGGGCTATCCGGGGACCTCCGAAGTGCTGCTCGCCATGGAGCGCGGCGAGGTGATGGGTTTGGGCGATTGGTCGTGGTCCAACGTAAAAACCCGGCGGCCCGAATATCTCACCGAAAAGAAAATCCGCGTCCTGATGCAAGGCGCGTTGCAGAAGGAACCGGATCTGCCCGATGTGCCGCTGGCGCTGGATTTCGTCAAGAACGACGAGGACCGCAAGGTCATGGAACTGTTCTTGGCGCAAAAAACCGTGGCGCGCCCGGTCGTCGCGCCGCCGGACATCCCGGCGGCGCGCGTCGCCGCCCTGCGTGCGGCGCTCGTGGCGATGGCGAAGGATCCGGAATTCCGTGCCGACGCTCAGAAGACCAAGTTGGAAATCGACGTGTCATCCGGCGACACCGTAGACGCCGTGGTCAAACGCATCGTATCGACGCCGCAGGCACTTGCCGACAAGCTGACGGCGGCAATCTCCGCGCCGGCCGGTAAATGACGCTCTGAAATCGGCGTAGGGAAAATGCCGCGCGGGTCACGCCTGCGCGGCGCTTTTCTGTACGGCTCAGGCCGGCCGCGCGCCATCTCCATCCAGCACTTGCCGCAGCTTTCTCGCCAACTCAGCCCGGTGATAGGGCTTCTCGAGCAACGCGATGCCCGGCTCGAGCCTGCCCGCGTGGATGACGGCGTTCTCGTTGTAGCCGGAGGTATAGAGCACCTTCAAATGCGGATACGCGGCTACGAGATCGCCGGCCAACTGGCGTCCGTTCACGCCGCCCGGCATGATGATGTCGGTGAACAGCAGATCGACGCAGCCATTCACGTCCTTGATTCGTTCCATCGCCGCGCGCGCGTCCGCGGCTGCGATCACCTGGTAGCCGAGTTGCGTCAGCTGCGCGGCGGCGTAGGCCCGCACCATGTCCTCATCCTCGACGAGCAGGATGGTTTCATTTCCTCTCAAAACCGGCTCGGTGACATCATCTTTTGATTCGCCGACCGCTTGGTGATCTCGTGCCGTCGGCAAGTACAGCTTCACCGCGGTGCCGATGCCTGGCTCGCTGTAGATTTTGACGTCGCCGCCCGATTGTTTGACGAAGCCATAGATCATGCTGAGCCCGAGCCCCGTTCCCTTGCCGATGTCTTTTGTGGTGAAAAACGGTTCGAAGACGCGCGCCAGAACCTCGGGGGCCATTCCGGAACCCGTGTCGGTGATCGACAGTACCACGTAGCACCCTGGGCCGATCTCCAACTGATCGCTTTCCTCGCTGCTTCTCGTCACTTCGATGGTCTCGATGAACAGGGTGCCGCCGTTGGGCATGGCGTCGCGCGCGTTGATGGCGATATTGACGAAAGCAGCCTCGGCCTGGGCGCGGTCGAGATACACGGGGCTCTGTTGCGAGCCCAATGCGGCGCGGATTTCGATGTCTTCGCCGAGAAGACGGCGGAGGAGCTCGCCGGTTTCGCTGACCATGTGGTTAAGGTCGAACGCCTGGGGCTGCAGAGCCTGCTGACGGGAAAAGGCCATCAGGCGACGGATCAGGCCGGCACCCCGGTCGGCCGCCGTTTTGGCGATCTTCGCCTGGTCCGCAACCCGGCTGCCCGGCGGCGCTTCCTCGGCGATCAGTTCGATATTGCCGATGATGACTTGCAGCAGATTGTTGAAATCGTGGGCGATGCCGCCGGTGAGCTGGCCGACGGCTCTCGGTTTTTGCGATTGCTGGAGCTGGCGCTCCATCTCCTTTTGCTCCGTGATGTCGCGGGTCACGGTCAGGATGCGGCCATCGGCGAGATGATGCTCGCGCATTTCGATCCAGCCGGCGTCGTGGCGAATATGGTAATGCGGCGTCGACGTGCGGTGCCGCGCGAGGCAGTCTTCGATCCATTCTTCGCCGCCGTCCGGCGCTTCCTGAGCCAAGCCGCTGCGCCGGATGAAGGCCTCGAACGTTGTGCCGGGCTGGTTGCGAAGCGATTCGCCCTTGTTCAGTTCGGCAAAGCGCTCGTTGCAGGTGATGAGCGCATCGTCGGTGTCCCACAGGGCATAGCCATCGGTGATACCTTCGATGGCACTCAGAAATTGGCGCTGGAGTTCCGCGGCTTTCTCCGCGGCCTGGACTTCATGAGTGATGTCGGTCGTGGTGCCACGGTAGCCTTTGAAATTTCCATCGGCGTCGTAGAATGGCTTGCCGGCCAGGCTGCGATGGACGATCTGCCCGTTTTTCGGCTTGCTGTAGCGAAAATCGCGAAAGGGCCGGCGGTTTTCGAGATCCGCCAGATGTGCCGCCCAGTGTTTGTCCTCGGCGGGATCGATCCCTGTGGCTTCCCATCGGGTCTTGTTGAGAAAATCGTCATCCGGTTGCGGACGCCCATCGGGCACGGAACGCCAGACAACCCGGTGCTGAGAGTCGGTTTCCCAGAAGCGATCGCTCGCGGCATCGAGCAGATCGTTGAGCCGGCCCCCCTTGAGGCGCAATTCGGTTTCGATTTCGCGCTTGTATTCATGCCAGCGGCGCCAGGAAAACCAGCCGAACAGGAGGATCATGGCGGTGAAGAGGGCGGGTAGCTCGTCGAGCTGATAGTCTTCATAGGCTTCGGCCCAGCCCATATAGGCCTCGGCAATGTCGAATACATAGGCGCCGACGGTCAGCAGCGCGAAAACCACGGCTGCCCAGACGAGATCGCGCTTGGCCTGGGAAAATGAACGCCTGAGTAACAAAGCCATGATGATTGTCCACCTCGGCCGGGGGACCGAGTATAACTAAGGATATATGATATAACTAAAGAAATACATTTCTGCGACTTAATAGAGAGTTAAAACCTCTATGTCTTTGTTCCATCGCACAATTATGATAGGCGTCAACAATAACCAGAGAGCAGCGGGGGCGCTGGCGAAAGGCCCAGGGCCGCTTCGCGAGGGAGGAATGGAATGATCAAGAGCACCGGGCTATGGATGGTCGCCATATCGGCGGCTCTCATCACCCAAACCCAGGCTCAATCGAGCGTGGAAAGCCTATACAAGGGCCGCAGCATCGATCTGGCGATCGGCGGAGATGTGGGCGGCGGCTATGACATCTACGGTCGTGCGCTCGCCCGTCACATGACAAAGCATATTCCCGGCCGGCCCAATATCGTGCCGAAGAACATGCCGGGCGCCGGCAGCAACAAAGCGGCCGATTTCCTCTATAATGTCGCGCCCAAGGACGGCACGGTGATCGGCATCATTTTCCCGGGGGCGATCATGACGCCGCTGCTCGCGCCGGAGCGGGGCCTGAAGTTCGATCCGCCGAAATTCCAGTATCTCGGCACCGCCAATAAGGAAGTGCGCGTCTGCGCCTTCGCCGCCAACATTCCGGCCAAGACTTTCGCCGATGCGATGAAGACCGAGATCATCCTGGCGGCGAGCTCCGACGGCGGCTCGACGGTCGATTATCCGGCGGTCTTCAACGACGTGCTCGGCACCAAATTCCGCATCGTGCGCGGTTACAAGGGGACGCGCGAAATCACGCTCGCGGTCGAGCGCGGCGAGGCGCAGGGCCTGTGCGGCTGGGCGTGGTCCAGCCTGAAAACCCAGGTACCTCACTGGCTGAAGGACAAGAGCGCCAACATCGTCGTGCAGAACGGCATGGATCGCGATCCGGAGCTCGACAAGATGGGCGTGCCGCCGACCTGGGACTTCGTCAAGAGCGCGGCCGACCGGCAGTTGCTCGAGCTGATGATCGGCCAGCAGGATATCGGTCGCGCCTTCCTGCTGCCCCCGGGCGTGCCGGCGCCGACGGTCAAGGCGCTGCGCGCCGCGTTCGACGCCACCATGAAGGACAGGGACTTCCTCGCCGACGCCGAAAAAACCAAGATCGACATCTCCACCGCGACGGGCGAGGAGGTGCAAGAGCTCGTGACCAAGATGTATGCGACGCCGAAGCCGGTCGTCGATCGACTGATCAAGGCGATGAAGCAGCAATAAATTTTGCGCGCCGTTGCCGACCGTCGGGCCGCGGCGCGATGGCTGTCAGTCGCCGTGGCGCACGCGGCCACGCATCGACTTGGTCCGACTGCGTTCGGTCTTGCCCTTCAGCCGGCGTTCTTTCGAACCCTTGGTGGGCCTGGTGGCCCGACGGGTCTTCGGCCGCACCATCGCCTGTTGCAGCAAGGTCGCGAGACGCTCCAGCGCGTCGGCGCGATTGCGGTCCTGACTGCGAAAGCGCTGGGCCTGAATGATGAGGACGTTGGCCTGGTTCAGCCGGTGGCCGGCCAGTCGGACCAGCCGGGTCCGCGCATCAGGGGAGAGACCGGCGATGTGTGCAAGGTCGATCCGCAGTTCGACCGCGCTCGACACTTTGTTGACGTTCTGTCCGCCCGGGCCTGAGGCGCGCACGAATCGCCAAGTCAGGTCCTTTTCGTCGATCGTCAATCCGGGGGCCAGTTCGATCATGCCGCTTGCATCCAGGTCACGTTGAGCGCGCGAACCTTGTCGGTCGCGTGCTATCGTCAGCATATCAGCATGCGCGGGCTCGCAGGAAAACTCCTCTGGTGGTCCGTCGTCGAAGAAGAAAGGTAGAGGGTATGGCTGCTGTCGCTCGAATGCTGCTCGTTCTCATGGCCGCGCTCGTGCTATGCGCCGATCCGCCCCAGGCACAGGCGCAGATCGTCTTCGGACCGCCACCGCAAGGTGACATCGTCGTGCCCTATGAGCCGACCCCCGACAATGTGGTGGACGGCATGCTTACCATCGGGCAAGTCGGGCCGCAGGACTTCGTCGTCGATCTCGGATCAGGCGATGGCCGCATCGTCATTGCCGCGGCCAAGAAATACGGCGCGCGCGGCCTCGGCGTCGACCTCAATCCCGATCTGGTCAAGCGCAGCATCGCGAATGCGCAGGCAGCCGGCGTCGCCGACCGTGTCGCTTTCCGCCAGCAGGACATCTTCAAGACGGACCTGAGCCGGGCGACGGTCGTCACCATGTTTCTCTTTCCGAACGTCAACCTCGCGCTGCGGCCAAAGCTGCTCGATCTCAAGCCCGGCACGCGAATCATTTCCCATTTCCACGACATGGCGGATTGGCGGCCGGACCAGCGCCAGCGGCTGATGACCAAAGAGCACTACGGCGATACCTGGATATTCTTGTGGTACATCCCGGCGAAGGTCGAGGGAGATTGGCGATGGACCGAACCGCGCGGCGGCGCCGATCAGCGTCATGTGCTCACCCTGCGCCAAACCTTTCAGGAGGTTGCCGGCACGCTGACGACCGACAGCCTGCGGCCGATCGAGATTCGCGATGGCAAGCTGCGCGGCGCCCAATTGACGTTCTGGGTGCCGATTCGAGAAGGCGGCCGCACGGCGCGTTGGGACTTCCGCGGCGAGGTCGATGGCGGCGTCATCACCGGCACGGAGCGCAGCGGCTCGGCAACCGGAACGACCGAGCTGCCTTGGCGCGCGACCCGCGGCTGATCAAGATGGCAGGGAGGTGCGGGGACGGCGGATACGATCAGGGCACCGTCGGGCGCTCGACGTCGACGAGCAAAATGGTGCACCGCAGGCAATCCCGGGCGTTTTCGTTCGATGCTTGGATTGGTGAAAAATCCGACTAACATCGCTCAACGTGGCAACCTTCAGTGGTGCGCGGAATCACATCAGCGAGGACCTCTCATGAGCCAGGACCCGAAAGCGCCGCAGCCGCCCAAAGCGGAACCGGATGACGAAGCCAAGAAGCGCGAGGAGATGGAGCGCAAGCGCCGCGAACTGGAAGAGCGCCTGAAGCAGGAGCAATACCAGCGCGACGACATGTAATGGCCGACCCTCTGGCTATTCAGGGGGTCGACGGCCGCGCCGGCTGTTGCGCGCGGCGCGGCGCCGAAGTGTCAGGTTTAAGGTCTCTGGCTACAGGACCGTGAGCATGCTGGCGACCAGCGGATGACGCACGATGTCGCAATCGCGCAGGCGCACCACGGCGAGGTCGGACAGGGTTTCGAGCCGCCTCGCGATCTCCGAAAGCCCCGACATGCCAGGCAACAGGTCGGTCTGGTCCGGGTCGCCGGTCAGCACCATGGTCGAATGCCAGCCCAGCCGGGTCAGCAGCATCTTGATCTGCCCATAGGTGCAGTTCTGCGCCTCGTCGATGACAATGAAGGCATTGTTGAGCGTGCGGCCGCGCATATAGGCGACTGGCGCGATCTCGATCGACCCGTCGGTCAGTAGGTTCTTGAGCCGCTTGCGGCCCACCCGATCGCTCAAAGCGTCATAGAGCGGGCGCAGATAGGGGGCGAGCTTCTCCTCCAGGTCGCCGGGGAGATAGCCCAGGCTTTCGCCGGCCTCGACGGCAGGGCGCGACAGCATGATGCGTTCGATGCGGCCCTGTTCGAGCGCCTCGACGGCCTTGGCGATGGCGATATAGGTCTTGCCGGTGCCGGCGGGCCCGAGAGTGACCACCAGATTGTGCTTGTCGATCGCCTCCATCAGGCGCCGCTGGTTGTCGCTCAGAGGGCGTACGTTGCGCACATAGCTTCTGTCCCGGCCGGAGTCGTCGAACATCTCGGTTGCACCGCCATGAGGAAACAAAGGATGAACCTCCGCCTTCACGCCGGGGGCTTGCCGTACCGCGGTAGATTGGCGCTGGGACCGTTTAGCCATGAACACCTCCTGATTGGGGAGCGGAAAACGAACGCACGAACGAAGACGCCTCCCGATGGGAGGCGCGGACAAAGCGGCAAAGATGGCGAATTGCTAGGCTGCTGGCGGACAGGGGCGAAACCGGTGGCTCGGCATCCGCGATGGAAGCAGCGATTGTGAATGGTTGTTCTGGATAGAGCTTGTACTGCAAGCGCTCCGACCCGTTACCAACTGAGGGTCATGTCAAACTACACGGCCTTTGTGAAGGTTATATGAACGGATAGACGAATTCCAGAGAATTCCCACCAGATGTAGTCGGTGCAGGATCGAGCGATGTGGGCGATCAGGATAGCGCGGCGCGCAGATCGGCCAGGCTGACCGGCTTGGTCAGCGTCATGACGCTCGGCAGATCGCCGGCCGAGACGAGTCGCTTGGCAGCATCGGCGTAATGCGGGTTGTAGCCGGTGACGATGACGATCTTGGCTTTGCATTTTTCCTGGGCGAGCCATTGCACCAGTTCGATGCCGTCCACTTCCGGCATGACCACGTCGAGCACGATCACGGTCGGGTCGAACGTCTCGTAGGTGTCGGCGAACTCATCCGCCTTGGCGGTGACGCGCACGTCATAGCCCAAGCCTTCGGCGACTTCCCTTACGAAGCTGCCGAACGCGGGTTCATCATCGATCACAAGAAGACGCTTAGCGCTGGCCATCGGCGCTCTCCTTCGCGAGTACCTGACGCATTTTTTGCGCCAAATCGGCTTTTCTATAAGGCTTTGCTATGAGCACGATCGTATCGTCAGCGACGCCGCTTTGCATGATAGCATTGTTCGTGTACCCGGAAGTGTAAAGGATTTTTAGGCGTGGCCGCACGGCATAAGCCTGCTGAGCCAGCTCGAAACCGTTTGTGCCTCCCGGCAGGACGACATCGGTAAACAGCACGTCAATATCCGGGTTGGCGGTCAGGATGTCGAGTGCTGTACGGGCGTCGCTGGCGAGAACGGTGCGGTAACCCAGCCCGTTGAGTACGAGATTGGTCAGGTTCCGCACGTCCTCGTTATCCTCGACCACGAGCACCCGTTCGCCGCCACCGACCCTGTGCTCGACCTCCGGGGCCGGCGCGACCTCCTGCGATGCCTCACTCTCGTCGCGGGGCAGGTAGAGCTTCACGGTGGTGCCGACGCCTTCTTCGCTGTCGATTTGAACATGTCCCTGCGACTGTTTGACGAAGCCATAAACCATGGGTAACCCGAGGCCGCTGCCCTGACCGACAGGCTTGGTGGTGAAGAACGGCTCGAAGGCGCGGTCGCGCACCTCTGGCGCCATGCCGGCGCCCGTATCGGTCACGGACAGCATCACATATTCGCCGGGGCGAACGTCCTGGTGAAGGGCGGCATATTTTTGGTCGAGACGGACGTTCCGGGTTTCGAGAATGAGCTTGCCGCCTTTCGGCATGGCATCGCGCGCGTTCAGCGCCAGGTTGAGAAGCGCGTTCTCCAGCCCGCTCGGATCGATCTTGGTCAACCAGAGATCGCCGGCGAGCACCATGTCGAGGGAAACCGACGGCTCGAGCGACCGGCGCAGCAGGTCCGACATTTCGCTCACCAGATGATTGGCCTGGGTCGATCGCGGCTCCAACGGCTGCTTGCGGGCGAAGGCGAGCAGGCGCTGGGTCAATGCCGCGCCGCGGTGAGCGGCCGTCATGGCGGTTTGGATATGGCGCTGGTGCTTGGTGTCATCGCCGAGATCCTCGCTCAGCAGCTCGATGTTGCCGAGAATGATGGCGAGCAGATTGTTGAAGTCATGCGCGATACCCCCGGTCAACTGGCCGACCGCGAGCAGCTTGTCGGATTGACGGAGCGCCTCCTCGGTGGCCTTCTGAGCCGACATATCCGAGATGAAGCCGACAATGCGCTTGGCACCGCCGCGGGTGCCGGCAAGGAAGACTCCACGATCGGCCACGGGAATATAGCGGCCGTCCTTGCGGCAGACGCGGTATTCCAGCGAGAACACGTCCTGGGCCATGACCGCCTGGGCGCGCGCCCTGACGAAGGTGCGACGGTCATCGGGATGGATCAATTCCATCCAGCCGGGCAGCCCTTCCAGCTCCTTGGCGGTGTAACCGAGGATGAGATCCGTTTCGCCGTCCCACTTGACCGTATCGTCGAGGGTATTCCAGTCGTAGAGAATTTGTCGGCTGGCCTTGATCGCGGCTTCGAAGCTGGCCTTGGTGTCCTGCAATTCCACGGTCGACAACCGCAGTGCTTCTTCGGCGGTTTGCCGCTGGGTGATGTCGGAGAAGGTGGTGACGAATCCGCCCTGAGGCATGGGCCGCCGGTGCGACACGATTATCCGCCCGTCCGGCCGGTGATAGACCCGGCGCGCCGACAGTCCGTGTTGCGCGAGGCGCACGCGCTCGGCGATGTGCGCCGCGGGATCGCCCGTCCCGAACAGTCCGCGCGCCGCGCTATTGCGCAGATGATCCTCGAGCCGCCCACCGAGCTGGATGAAGCCGTCCGGATATCCGAGCAGCTCGATGTATTTCTGATTGAACGCCGCTAGGCGGAGATTGCCGTCATAGACGCAAATTCCCTGCGCCATGGTATCGAGGGTCGTGTGCAGCAGGAGAGACTTGGCGGCCAACTCAGCCTGCACCTGCTCGCGCCGGGTGATATCGAGCACGACGGCGACATAGACCGGCGGCATCTGGCCGACGACGACGCGCTGTAGATGCGCCTCCACGTCATAGGTCGTTCCGTCCTTGCGACGGTGGGCGAGCTCGATGGTCAGCTTGGCCCGATCCTCGAGATCCAGCCGGCGATATTTTTCGCGGAGCTGGTCACCGCTCAAGTCGGCGCATATATCGATAGGCGACAGGTTACGCAACTCATCCATGGAATAGCCGAGATTGTCGCGTGCGCCGCGGTTGACCAGCAGCAACCGCAGGGTGCTGGCATCGACCACATAGATCTCATTGAGCGATTCCTCGATGATGCGGCCGAGCTGGGTGGCCAGAAGCTCGGTCTCCATGCTGTGCGTGACGCCGGCGACCGTGCCGCGATAGCCCTTGAAGGTGCCGTCTTCATCGAACATCGGCTTGCCGCTCACGCGGCGGTATTGCAACTGGCCGTTCTGGGTGCGCGTGCTGTAGTGGAAGTCTCGGAACGGGCGGTGTGCTTCGAGGTCTTCGTAGTGTGTGCGCCAGATTTCGTCGCGCGTCCGGTCGCCGCCGGCCATTTCCATTCTGGTTTTGCCGAGGAGGGCGCCAAGGTCGCGGCCCGTGGTGCGGCCAGGGCGCGAGATCCAGGTGTAGCGATGGTTCTCGTCGGTCTCCCAGAACCGGTCGGATGTGGATTCGGCGAAGTCGCGGAAGCGTTCCTCGCTCAGCCGAAGTTCCCGCTGCGCCGCGCGGCTCCGCTCCCAGGCGATGGCGACCATCAACGATGATGACGTCATGACCGCGAGGAAGTCCTGAAGAATGCGCAATTCGCCGTCGAGCGAGCCATTGGCCAAACCGACGATCGGCCCGTTGCCGAGCCAGGTCATGCCGATGCTGATCAGCGCCACCATGAGGCAGGTAAACGCCGTGAGGAAGGCGCCGAACCGGAATGCGGTCCAGATGGCCAGGGGGATGATGGGAAAAAGCAGCGGCACCGCCGTCTGGCTGAAGACGGCGGTTGTCAAAACGGCGGTCGCGAGCAATGTGCCCAGCGCCTCGATCGTTTTCCGGCGGGGGGAAAGAACTTGGCGCGAGCGCGGGTCGCGCCATGTCAGCAGAAGCGGGCAGATGGCGAGAATTGCCGTTGTGACGGCGAGCCACCAATTGAGCCAGGTCTGCCAGAAATCGCCGCCACTAGCGAGATAGAGGACGAGGCCACTGATGACGGCGCCGGTGCAGGCAACCGTGAGCGAGCCGATCCCGAACAACGCCACCAGTTGCCAAAGACCCGTCAGTCGGAAATCACCCGGGACAAGGCGGCGCAACACGGCGGCCGCGATCACGGCTTCGGTGACGCTGGCGACAGCCAGGCCGAGCGAGACTTGCCAGGACTCGATATGGGCGAAACCGGCGGCAAGGCTGGCCAGCAGCGCGACTCCCGCGTAAGCCGGCCAATGAGCGCGCCGGGTCTGCAGCAGAACGCCCAGCAGCACGCCCGAGGGCGGCCAGATCGCGATGGTGTCATTGGTGCGGGCGAAGGAGAAGGATACCCAAGCGAGGCAGAAGTAGAACAGCGCGAGGGCGATGGTTTCGGCCGCCACGGGAAACCGGTCTGCCCATCGCCTCGGACGCGCGGGGGGCCTCGTCAAGCGATCGTCGTGTGGGTCAGCCGCTTTCGCCATTATCCCCTTTCGCTTTATGCGTCCGCCTCCCGGATGACGATTATAGTGCCGCCTCGCCTGCCATGGCGAGGCGTTAGAGCAACGCGCCGGCTCACGGGCCCGTTCCAAAAAACGGCAGAATCTCGCTCCGCCTCAGGGCCAGGGCAGGGTCGTCATAGGGTTCGGCGGTGCCATGCCCCCACACCGTGCCGGGCCAAGCGGCATCTTTGGTGCTGCGCGCGACCACATGAATGTGAAGCTGGTTAACCATGTTGCCGATGGCCGCGACATTAATCCGAGTGGGGGCATAAAGTTTTCGCAGCGTGTCGCTCGCCCGCTCGATCTCGTCGAAGGCGAGGGTACGGTCCTCGGGGTGCAGATCGGTGAGTTCACGGAGCGCGGTGCGCCGGGGCACCAAAATCAGCCAAGGAAAACGCGCGTCGTTGAGGAGCAGCACCCGGGAGAGCGGCAGGTCCGCGAGAAAATACGTATCGGCAGCGAGGCGCGGATGCAGAGTGAAAGCGGACATGACCGATGGATGACCTAGCCGCGCGTCTCTTGATTCGCGGCGGCACGGGTCGATGGTGCCTTCTGCGGCAGGACCAACCAGTTGCCCTTTTCGGCGATGGCGCGCAGCGCGGAATCGGGCCACGCGGCGACGGCGCGCCCGACCTGCAGCATCAGGGGCAGGTCATGAATCGAATCCGCATAGGCCACCGCCTCGGCCAGCGGGCTGTTCGCCTCGCGGCAGATTTCGCGCGCCAGGATCGCCTTGGCATCGCCGAACGGGTGTAGAAGCGGCGGCTCGGCGATATAGATGCCGTCCTGCCGCGCGCAGCGGGTGGCGCAGACGCCATGGGCGCCGAGCAGGCGACCCAGAGGCTCGGCGATGAATTCCGGGGTCCCGGTCAGCAGCACGACCCGGTCGCCGCGCGCGACGTGGCCGGCGATCAGGTCGAGAATTTCGGCTCGCAGCCGATGTCGCACCACCGCGTCCACGAATGCGGCCCCATCGGCCGCGACCTCCGCCGCCGCGAGGCCGGCCAGATAAGCCTTGTTCTTTTTGAACACATGTCGGCCGTAGCGCGGGAACCAGCGCAACGCAAACGCCGCCGATGCTCGAAGCTGTGTCCAGCCGATCCGGCGCCGCGCCGCGAGATAGCCGATGAAGCGCAGTTCGCTGCTCGGTCCGCCGAGGAGGGTGCCATCCACATCCACCAGCACGCAGGCCATCAAGCTCTCCTGATCAAGCGTCCGGCCGCATCGGACGTGGCGGGCGCGCTCTTGATCTTGATCACCTTGGTCTCCACCAGGCACTCGATGATCACCGGCAAGCCGCGGACGATGCACAGCGTGACCGAGGTATAGACCAGGAGGGTGGCGATCATGGCGGCCGTGTCGCCCCATTGCTGCCACAGCTCGGGAAACAGCGCCGGCCACGGTTGGATGAAGAAAATCCAGCCGAATGTCACGGCCTTCACGACGCCGTAGAAGCCGCGCATGAAGCGGCCCGCGACGATGAAGCGGCCCCATGGCGAACGCATCATGCCGAACGCGGTTTCGCCGCGCGAAATCGCGGCATAGCGGATCGAATCGACGACGGTGCCGCGCACGATGAAGATCAGCGCGACCCAGATCGGCACCAGGTCGAGATCGGCGAGCACGACCCACAGCACGTTCTCGACCGCGCGGTCGATCGCCACATCGAAGATCGAACCGAATACCGAGGTTTCATTGCGGCGGCGGGCGACCCAGCCGTCCACCCCGTCGAGCGCGACGATGAAGATCAGCAGCGGCGCATTCAGCAGCTGCCACTGGGGCGGCGCGGAATAGGCCATGAGGATGAGCGGGAACAGCAGGACGAAACGAAAGAGGGTAATCAGGTTTGCCATGATAAAGGTCTGCCCCTCACCAACGATCCGGAACGCCACCGCCTGTTTCACCTTACTATGCGACAAGCGCGCGCCCGCACAAAGCGTTTCGTGGCCTCGCGATATGGGAAATGGCATGCTTGCCTCGGCTGTCGCTTTGGCGATAGCGTGCGGAGCCGGTTCGGGCCAAAAAGAAGAGGGACAGGCGCGATGATGGGCCGCATGGCGGATTCGAACGATCTATTGCCGCCATGGGATGGGCCGGCTCGACGGCTGGTTGGCAATGCCACGGCCGGCACGGGGAACCCAGCGGCGCGGCCGACGTTCGCCGCCGGTCTCGCGGCGGCGGGCCGCGATCCTGTCGCATGTCCGTGCGCCTAAGGCCTGAGGGATGTCAGGCGAAGCGGCGACTTCCACGGCGCAATCGAAGACACGCTGGGACATTGTTCTGGTCGCGTTCGGCGCCGGCATGATGGCGGCCGGCCATATCGGCAAGCTGCCCGCGGCGCTGCCGATGATCCGCGGCGAGCTTGGTCTCGACCTCGTGACGGCCGGCTGGATCGTCTCGATCTTCAATGCGACGTCCATCGCGCTCGGCATGCCGGTCGGCATCTTCGCCGACCGCCTGGGCCACCGCCGAGTCATTTTCGCCAGTCTGCTCATGCTGTGCGTCGGCTCGGTTTGGGGCGCGACGGCGGTTTCCGGACTTCAATTGCTGTTGGCGCGCCTCACGGAGGGACTCGGATTCGTCGGCGTCGTGGTCTCCGCGCCGTCGATCATCGCCCATGCGGCCGAGGCGAGCGACCGGCGCTTCGCCCTCGGCCTGTGGGGCGCCTTCATGCCGGCGGGCATGGCGGCCATGCTGCTGATCGCGCCGGCGATCCTGGCGCCCCATGGCTGGCGCGCGTTGTGGCTCGTGGTTGCAGGCGTGACGCTCGCATGGGCGGCGATCACCTGGGCGATGCTGCGGCGCTTCGATCCGCGCGGCAGGCTGGCGCAACCGGCATCTTCGCCTGTCACGGCGGCGGCCCAAACCTCGTCCCGGATCTCGACCTGGAAGGAGGATATGCGGCTGACCCTGTCGCGCCCGGGCCTGTGGATCCTGGCGCTGTGTTTCGGCTTCTACACCCTGTTGTGGATGGCGCTGATGGTCTGGCTGCCGACCTTCCTGATCGAGCAGCGCGGCGCATCGGTCGCCCTGGCCGCGCAACTCACGGTCGTCGTCGTTCTGTCGAACGTCGGCGGCAATCTGCTCGGCGGCTGGCTGCTGCAGCGCGGCCTGGCGCGCTGGCACCTGCTGGTATTCGTCGGCTTCCTGGCGATCGGCTGCGGGCTCGGCATCTTCAGCGACGCGGTGCCCGACTGGCTGCGCTATATCCTGTGCATCGTGTTCTCGGGGCTCGCCGGCATGCTGCCGGCCACGGTGATGAGCGGCGCGCCCGCCTTCACGCCGAGCCCGCGTCAGATCGGCGCCGCCAACGGCTTGCTGGTGCAGGGCTCCAACCTCGGCCAGCTCACCGGCCCGCCGGCGGTGGCCGCCACCGTGGCGATGGCCGGCGGCTGGCAGGCGGGCAGTTGGATCTTCGTCGCCTGTGGCCTGATGATCCTGGTCCTCTCGGCGGCCCTGCGCCGGCTGGAAGCCGCGCCGCGCTCATCATGAAATCGTCATGGCCCGGCGGGCCATGACGAAAATAAGAAATGGATCCTTGCTCGAAAGCAGTCAATTGACTTCATCGACGCGGCAATACGCCCGTCACTTCTTCGGCGGGTTGACGATGTCGTTGTAGCGGGCGATGACGTCTTTCGGCGTCTGCGCCGTGCGTTCGAGCAGCTTCACGACCGCCTCGCCGCCGATCGGGCTGATGTCGAGATCGAGCTTCTTCGCCTCCTCGAGGAAGTCCTTGTCCTGGTGCACCGCCATGAAGGCATCCTGCAGCGCCTTGGCGCGTGCCGGCGGCAGCGCGGGCGGTGCCACGAAGGGCAGCGCCATGAAGAACGGCAGCTCGGCGAATTCGAGCAGAGCCGCGTTGTCCGGATCGGCGACCAGCTCGCGCCCGGTCGGCACGTCGGCCAGTTCCGGCAGGCGGGTGGCGCGGCCGAACTGCACCAGCGGCTTGACCTGCTTGGTGGTCCACAGATGGGGTTGGCCGGCCTTGACCGAGCCGAGCCCGATCACCTGGCCGTCGAGCTCGCCGTTCTGCATGGCGAGGAAGATCGGCGCGGCGCCGGTATAGCCGCGGATGATGTCGATGTTCAGGCCGGCGATTTCCTTGGCCAGGATGGCGAAGATGAGATTGGTCGACCCGGCTGACACGGCGCCGAGCTTCACGGCCGGTCCTTCCTTCTTGAGGTCGGCGACGCTGTTGGCCGGATGCTTGGCGTTCAGCAGCACCACATAGGCATCGTCGGCGTAGGACGACGAGCTGCCGAGCCAGGTGAACTTCAGCGGATCGAAGCGCGCGTTGGGATCGCCCAGATAGGCGAGCTGCGGCACGGCGCGGCCGAGACCGGCGATCACCGAGCCGTCCTTCTCCGCGATGTTGTAGAGGTGATTGGCGGTCACCAGGCCGCCGGCGCCCGGCATGTTCTGCACCACCATGTTGGGATGGCCCGGGATGTGTTTCACGATGTGGCGCGCCATCAGGCGTCCGGCGATGTCGTTGATGCCGCCGGGCGCGTAGCCGACGAGCAGCGTCATGTTGCGGCCTTTGTAGAACGATTCGACCGATTGCGCGGCCGTGGTGGACGCCCATGTGGCGAGCGCCAGTCCCGCTGCAATGAGAGAAATTCCGAACCGGATCTTGCACGCGCCGTGACAGGTCATGGACGCCTCCCGAGGTTCGTTGTCGCCGCCTATGGCAAGGTTTCGAGGAAGTGGCCGTAGCCGCGGATCGGCTGGCGGACATGCAGCCGCTTCTGGAATTCCCACACCCGCGCGGTCACCGGATGAACCACGGGCACCTGCAGATCCTGCTCCAGGGTGGCGATGATGTCGAGGGTGCGCCAGCCGGAGCCCAGCATATAGATGGCATCGGCGCCCTTGTGCTTGAGGAAGCTTTTCTTGACGTGGGCGTAGACTTCCTGGCCCGACAATTCCTGCACCTTGTTGAACGGCACGTCGATGCCGTCCATGCTTTTCACGGTGAAGCCGGCGTCGTGGAAATACTTGGCGAAGGTGTCGTTGATCTTGCCGGAGAAGTAGGTCGCGCCGACGATGGTCTTGGCCTCGATCGCCTTGAGCGCGTTCACATGGTTCTGCGGCGCGGTGAAGATCGGCGTCTTGTACTTTTTCTCCCACCTGCCGACGATCTTCTTCTCGCCCTCGAGCCCCTGCACCATGAAGGGCGGCGCCCCGTTCGGATGGATCACGTCGCAGCCCTGCTCGGCGAGCAGCGCCACATTCCGCTCGTAGGCACCCATGACGGTCTTGAATTCCTCCGTCGTCCCGCGGCTGATGTTGAGGAACAGGGGAATGACGCCGATGCCCTCGGGCAACAGGCGGATAACCTCCTCGGTCATGCCCGGCCGCATGGTCGGGTTGATCATGCCGACGATGCCGCGCCAACTGGAAAACGCCATGCTCACGCTCCTCCCGGATTATTTTTATGCCCGCATGATAGGCATGGTGGGCTGAGGTGCGCAAATGGCGGTTGCGTGACGCCGTCGTCTAAGGGTTGTCCATGCCACCCGAAAACAGCCAGGAGCAGATGACGACGGCGGCCATGACCGCCGCCACGTCGGCGATCAGGCCGGCGGCGACGGCGTGGCGCATGCGGCGGATGCCGACGGCGCCGCAATAGACCGCGAGCACATAGAAGGTGGTTTCGCTCGAGCCCTGGATGGTGCTGACCAGGAGCCCGATGTAGCTGTCCGGGCCGATCACGGGATCGTTGATGATCGAGGCCATGATGCCATAGGCGCCCGACCCGGACAGCGAGCGCATGATCGCCATGGGCATCGCCTCGGCCGGCAGCCCGACGATTTCGGTATAGGGAGACATCACGTCGATGAGCGCGTCGAGCGCACCGCTGGTGCGCAGCATGGCGATGGCAACGAGGATCGCGACCAGATAGGGAATGATGCGGACGGCGACATGGAAGCCGTCCTTGGCGCCTTCGACGAAGGCCTCGTAGACATGCACGCGGCGCGCGAAGCCGAAGACGAGGATGCCGGCCATCAGCGTCGGTATCACCCAGGCGGAGATGACGCGGCCGTAGATGAGCATCAGCGGAATCAGGGCGACAATGCCGGCCAGCACGAGCCATGACACCCAGGCGGAGTAGCCGGCGGCCTCGTCGACCGGCGCGGTTTGCAGCAGGTCGGCGCTGGTTTCCGGAGCGCCTTCCGGGAACCCCTCGTCGGGGTTGGCGAGCGCGGCGACGTTCGTGCCGTCCGCCCCCGCCTTCGGCGCCGGCCAGAATCGCTGCAGGGTGCGCGCGCAGACGATCGCGATGGTGGTCGCGACCAGCGTTGCGAACAGGGTGGTCGGCACGACGGCGGCCGGATCGGCCGAGCCGGCCGCCGCGCGCAAGGCAATGACCGTCGTGGGCAGGATGGTGACCGATGCCGTGTTGATGACCAGGAACATGACCTGGGCGTCGGTGGCGGTGCCCTTGTGCGGATTGAGCTTGTCGAGCTCCTGCATGGCGCGGATGCCGAACGGCGTCGCCGCGTTGCCGAGCCCGAGCGCGTTGGCCGAGAAGTTCAGCACCATGGCGCCCATCGCCGGGTGATCGTGCGGCACGTCGGGAAACAGCCGGATCATGAGCGGCCGGATGGTGCGCGCGATGATGGTGAGCAGGCCGCCGGCCTCGGCGATCTTCATCAGGCCCAGGAACAGCGCCATGATGCCGACCAGGCCGATGGCGAGCGTGACGGCGCTGCCGGCGGTCTCGATCATATTGGCGCCGAGCAGCGTCATGGGCGACAGCTGGTCCGGCTCCTCCGCCACCCAGGTCCATTCGCGCCAGGCGGTGACGCCGAACGCGACGAGAACGATAGCGAAGAAGATGCCGTTCACAGGATGCTCCTTTCAGGAGGCAGATAGCCGCTCGCGCATGAAGCGGAGGAACTGGCCGATGAGATCCGCCAGCTTGTCATTCAAGCTGGCGTCGGAAAAGCGGTCCTGCGCATCGAACGCGGATTTGCCGTTCTGCAGGGAGAACACATCCGGGTAGATCGCGGCGCCCTGGTAGTTCAGCGTGATACGCAGAGCGTCCATGCCGTGCACGGCACCCCAACCGCCGGAGCTGGCGCCCATCAGCAGCACCGGCTTGTCCTGGAAGCGATAGGGCTTGGCGCGCGACACCCAGTCGAACGCGTTCTTGAGCGGACCCGGGACCGAATAATTGTATTCCGGCGTCGCGATCATCACGCCGTCAGCCCGTTCGATATGGCCGATCAGCGCCATGCCTTGCGGCGGGATGCCGCTCGCCTTCTCGAGGTCGGCGTCATAAAGCGGCGGCGCGAGGCCGCGGAAGTCGCCGAGAAGAACGTCGGCACCCTGGCGCCGGGCCTCGACGACCGCCAGGGCGATCAGCTTGCCGTTGAACGATCCGGTGCGCATGGAACCGGATAATGCGAATAATTTCATTATTTTATTACCATTATCTCAGGTTTTTCCTGAGGCTATCGGGCCGGCGCGGCGACGGCGGCGACCATGCGCTTCTCGACCCCCTCGCGATCCTCCGGGATGAGGATCGCCAGCATGGCGGCGAACAGCGCCAAACCGATCGAGACGATCCAGATCCAGTCATACTGTTGAAACAGGTCATAGAGGATGCCGCCCATGAAGGCGCCCGCCGCGGCGCCCGCCGAATGGAAAGCACCGAGCAGGCCGAGCGCCAGCCCCATCACGCGCAAGCCGACATGGGTCGAGACCAGCGACGTGGTCAAGGGAATCGTCGAATAGTCGAAGATGCCGAACAGCACGGCGAAGAGAAACAGCGGCGCGACGTCGTAGGCCGGCACCATCATCAGCAGGATGAAGGAGAAGCCGCGTCCGGCATAGACGGCGGCGAGCAGGCGCGGCCGATGCCACTTGTCCGCCAGGTAACCGGCGAGCGCCATGCCGCCCATGTTGAAGGCCGCCAATGTGCCGTAGGCATAGGCGCCGGTGGTGACCGGCAGGCCGCAGCTCTGGACATAGGGAATGAGATGGGTCTCGATCACGCCGGCGGTGGTGAAGCCGCAGATCGTATAGCTGACGAGCAGCAGAAGGAAGGTGCGGTTGGCGAAGATGTAGCCGAGCCGCTGGCCGAGGCCGGCGGGCGCCGCCGGCCCCTTGCGCATGACCGGCTTCTTGCGGCCGTCGCCGATCATGGTCCAGACGAAGGGAATGAGCGCGAAGCAGGCGATGCCGAGAAAGACATAGCCCGTGCGCCACCCCATGGCGGTCATCACCACGGCCAGGGCCGGCAGCAACGCGAGCTGGCCGGCGGTCGATCCGGCGGCGGCGACGCCGATGGCGAGACCTCGGTTCTCGTCGAAATAGCCGGCGATGGTGGCCGATACCATGCTCTTTGCCACCGTGCCGTAGCCCAGCCCGGCGAGAACCGCGAAGCTCGCCATGAAATGCCACGGCACCTCGATGAAAGCGCAGGAGATCAGGCCTGTGCCGGTCAGCGCGAGACCGACCACCAGGATGGCGCGCGGCCCGTAGCGATCGAGCAGGTTGCCCACGAAGGGCGCGGCGATCGCCATGGTGATCAGCGAGTAGGCCGCGACCGACGACACGAAGCCGCGGCTCCAACCGAATTCCGATTCCAAGGACGGCATGACGAGTCCGATGCTCGCCCGTGTTGCCGAGACGACGCTCAGGGCGAAGAAGCAGACGAGAACAACCACCCAGCCGTGGGGATTGGCTTTGAACGCGCGAATCAACAAGGGAACGTCACCGGACTGGAGATTGGCACCATACTTCGAAAGCAGACTATCGGGAATTCGCCCCGAGCGCACAAGCCTTTGATGGTCTTGTAGAGCATCGCCATCGATCGGGAATTCGTTTGCCGAGCCTTCCGAGAGGGGCTTACACTTGCGGCGCGAAGACCGTCGAAAAGACGGCGCGGTCGTGGGAGGTGCGAATGATGACGAAACGGACTGGCGTGGCGCGCGTGACGATTCTGGCCGCCGGGCTCACCGTCATGGCGAGCGGCCTGGGGCAGGCGCAATCGGCGGATGCCTTCTACAAGGGTCGCGAGATGAAGATGCTCATCTCGGCGGGCCAGGGCGGAGGCTACGGCACGTACGCCCATGCCCTGATGCCGTTCATGGAAAAATATCTCCCGGGCAAGCCACGGCTGATCATCCAGCATATGCAGGGCGCCGGCGGCATCGTGGCCGCCAACCATCTCTACAACGTGGCGGCGAAGGATGGCAGCGTGATCGCGCTGATCCACCGCGGCGCGGTCTCGACGGCGCCGCTGTTCGATGCCCAGGGAGTCAAGTTCGACCCCACCAAGTTCGGCTGGATCGGCAGCATGAACAACGAGGTCAGCCTGTGCGTCGCCTGGCACGGCTCGAAGGTCAAGACCTTCAAGGACCTCCAGCAATATCCGTTGATCGTCGGCGGATTGGGCCCGGGTTCGGACACCGACATGTATCCGAACCTGATCAACAATCTGTTCGACACCAAGATGAAGCTGATCACCGGCTACAACTCGGGCGGCGCCATCAACCTGGCGTTCGAGCGCGGCGAGATCGACGGCCGCTGCGGCTGGTCGTGGAGCAGCATCGAAAGCACCCGCGGCCAGTGGATCAAGGAGAACAAGATCACGTTGCTGGTCCAGCTCGGCGTCGACAAGCATCCCGAGCTGCCGAACGTGCCGTTGCTCGGCGAACTGGCGACGAGCGAGGAACAGCGCCAGATCATCGAGCTGATCATCTCGCCCCAGCTCATGGGCCGTCCGATCCTGACCACGCCCAACGTGCCGGCCGACCGCTTGGCGGCGCTGCGCGCGGCCTTCGACAAGAGCATGGCCGATCCGGAGTTCGTCGCCCTGGCACAGAAGCAGCAGCTCGAAGTGGGGACGGTATCCGGCGAGCGAATCGAGCAGCTCATCAACAAGCTTTACGCCTATCCCAAACCGTTCATCGAGAAGGCGTCGCTCGCCATCACGCGGACGGACAAGATGCAGATCGTCAAGAAGGCGCCAGATGAAATGAAGGTCAAGACCAAGCTCGAGGCGGTCAACGAAGGCGGCCGGGAACTCAGCTTCAAGGCGCGCGACGACGTACACACGGTGACGCTCTCTGGCGCCCGCAGCAAGATCACCTTCGGCGGCCAGGAAGGCCCGCGCGACAAGCTCAAGCCCGGCATGGCCTGCGAAGTGACCTACACCGGCGACAAATCCGAGGCCACGCTGATCGCTTGCGAATGACAGCCGACCGCGCGCCAGAGTCGAATGACAGGAGAAATCGATGTCGACAAAGCTTTCGTCCGACGACCTGAACGAGATGCACAGCGAGGCGGAGTCCCATGTGACGACCTTCAGCTATGCCAAGCCGGAAGGGGTGTCGAGCGGCAAGGGCCGCGTCGAGCTCGCCAAGAGCGACCGGCTGCGCGGCATCGTGCAGATCGTGAAGAAGAACGGCGGCGAGAACAACCTGCACTACCACACCAACAGCGACAGCCTATGGATGGTGCTGAAGGGGCGCGTGCGGTTCTACGGGCCGGACGACGAGGCGATCGGCGAATTCGGCCCCAGCGAGGGCACCCTTACGCCGGCCTATTCGCGCTATTGGTTCGAGAATGTCGGCGAGGGCGAGCTCGAGCTGCTGCAGGTCTCCGCGATTCACGATCGCCAGGACAAAAGTACCGGCCGCACCGATGTCGCGCCGCAACGCTATCAGGTGGGCAGCTCGCAACGCTTCACGGCGGTGAAATCGTAAAAGAATGGAGTAAGGAATGTTTGCCAAGATCAATCACGTCGCGACCGTCAGCGAGAACTACGCGCAGCTCGGCAAGTTCTACGAGTCGATGTTCGGCATGAAGACGTCAGGCAACGCGCGGCCGCAGCGCGCGGTGACCGTCGGCGACGGCTACGTCGGGCTCAACATCAATCCGCGGCGCGCCGGGCGGCCGGCGCGGCTCGATCATTTCGGCATTCAGGTCGAGAACGTCGACACCGTGTTCGACCGCATGCGCAAGACATACCCGAGGCTCGAATGGCTCAAGCGCCCGTCGACCCGGCCGTTCGCCGGCATCACCACCCACGATCCGGACGGCAACGTGTTCGACCTGTCCCAGAAGGACATGTCGAACCGCACCGAGGTCTATGCCGACCATGAGGACACGGGCAAGCGCAGCCAGGATCGCTATATCAGCCATGTCGCCATGCGCACGCTGAACCCTGAGGAGATGGCGCAGTTCTACGTCGACGTGTTCGATCTCGACACCCGCAACAAGGCCGAGGGCGACCCCAACTACTATGTCACCGACGGCCGCATGACCCTGATGATCATGCCCTGGCACATCACCGACTACGACGGCACCGGCATCGTCTCGCCCGGCATGGACCATATCGGCTTCACCGTCGAGAGCATCGAGCAGTTCAAGAAGGACGTCGACAAGGTCGCGGGCGACAATCCGCGCCTCACGCCGAGCCCGGTCGGCACCGGGTCGGAAGGCGCCGCCCGGCTCGAGCTGTTCCGCAAGAGTTGCCCGCTCGGCCAGTATTTCATGGCCGACTCGGATGGCGTCCTGCTGTCCGTCGCCCAACGGTAACGGCGGAGACACCCATGCGTTCGATGACGGCAATTCCTCTGGTCTTCGCCGCGTCCCTGGTCGTCGTCTCGAGCGATCGGGCCGCGGCCCAATCGGCCGAGGAGTTTTTCAAGAAGACGAAAGACATCACCCTGACGCTGAGCGCCGGCGCGGGCGGCGGCTACGCCTCCTACGGCCGCGCCTTCGCGCGCTATTTCGGCAATCACCTGCCGGGCAATCCCAACATCATCGTGCAGAACATGCCGGGCGGCGGCGGCCTGCGGGCGACCAATTTCCTCTACACCAATGCGCCGAAGGACGGCAGTATGCTCGGCCTGATCCATTCGAGCGTGCCGCTGGCGCCGCTCTATGGCCTGGATGCGGCAAAGTTCGATTCGACCAAGTTCAACTGGATCGGCAGCATGAACACGGCGAACGGGATCTGCGTCGCCTGGCACGACTCGCCGATCAAGACCTATAAAGACATGTACGAGAAGCAGTTCATCGTCGGCGGCACCGGCGCGGGATCGCAGATGGAAACCCTGCCGGCGATGCTCAACGCCATCCTCGGCACCAAGAACAAGATCATCTCCGGCTACAAGGGTGGCAATGACGTCTATCTCGCCATGGAGCGCGGCGAGGTGCACGGCCGCTGCGGCGGGCTGAAATCGTCGATTCGCAGCACGCGGCCGGACTGGTTCCCGCAGAAGAAGGTCCAGGTGGTCATCCAGATCTCGTCCGAGCGCGACCCGGATTTCCCCGATGTGCCGACGGTCATGGAACTGATCAAGGACGAGCGCAGCAAGAATATCCTCGGGCTCGTGCTGGCCCCCATGGAGATGGACCGGCCCGTGCTGGCGCCGCCGGGCGTGGCCGAGGACCGGGTCAAGATGTTGCGCGCGGCGTTCAATGCCACGATGAAGGACCCGGGCTTCGTATCCGAAGCGGAGAAGCAGCATCTCGAGCTCGAATGGTTCGACGGCGAGCGTCTCGACACGATCATCAAGACGGCCTTCGCCATCTCGCCGGATATCGCCAAGGCCGCCGCCGATGCGCTCAAACCCAGGGCGGCGGACCGCACCGTCAAGGAAGGCGCCCAGGAAAGCGGGGGCGGCGGCGGTTCGGATTGAGCGTCCGGCCGTCCGAGTGCTAACCTGTGCCAGTCAGGGGTGGTGCCGGACCGGTATCGCTCGCCGGTGAGGACCAGCCGATTTGCCAGCAGACCCGAGTGACGAGGATGCGGCGCTGAAGGCGAACGAAGCCTTTTACGCCGCCTTCGCCCGTGGCGATTTCCAGGCCATGGATGCCCTGTGGGCGCGTGAAAGCCCTGTGGCCTGCGTCCATCCGGGCTGGCCGCCGTTGCAGGATCGCGTCAAGATCATGCAGAGTTGGCAGGGTATCCTGGCCAATCCGCCGCGGCCGCCGATCGTCGCCGTGCAACCCCAGGTTCAACTGCACGGTAACGCGGCCTTGGTGATCTGCTGGGAATCGATCGGCGCCATGCATCTGGTTGCCGCCAATCTGTTCGTGCGCGAACGCGGCGCCTGGAAGATGGTGCTGCATCAGTCCGGCCAGACGTCCCATGCGCCGAAGGACATGCCATCTTCGCCATCGCCGCAACCCACCGTGCACTAGAGGATACCGCCCTTCGTGACTCTCATCATTGCGACTGCCGAACAGGGCAATACCTTCCATACCCAAGGCATGGCCCTCGCCGACCTGCTGAGGGAGCGGGGCTACGGCGAGGATTTGCGGGTCGCCACCTCGACAGGGAGCGTCGCCAATGCCGAACTGATCGGGACAGGCGAGGCGCAGTTCGGATTCATGGCGGCCAATTGGGCGCCGCTCGCGGTTGCCGGCCGGGATCCGTTCAAGGCGCCGATCGATCTCGCCATGGTCTCGCCGGTCAACACTGGGCCGATGTTCTTCGTCGTGCGGAAGTCATCACCGATCCGCACGTTCAGCGATCTGCGCGGCCGTCGGGTCGCCATCGGCTACAGGGACAGCGGCATGGCGCGGCATGTCACCACCCTCTTCGAGGCGCTCGGCTGGAAGCTCGGCGACATCGTACCGGCGTTCCTCAACCAGGCCGACGGCGGCATCGCGCTGGCGGAGGGCACGGTCGACGCGCAATTTCAGCCTCCGTTACCCAACACCCATTTCACCGGTCTGCTCAGGCGCGCCGAGGTGAGAGTCGTGCCGTTCGCGGACGAGGAACTCGGAACCATTCTGGCCAAGACGCCGATCTACGCGCGGACGACCATGCGGGCCGGCGCCTTCCGCGGCCATGGTCGCGATGTGGAAACAATCGGGGTGCAGAATGTGCTGGTCAGCGGCACACGGGAGAGCGACGAGCGGGTTTATGCCGTCGCGCGGCTGTTTGCCGCCGAGGCGCAGGCGCTCGCCGCGCGCAATCCGCTTTATGAAAGTCTGCCCTCGATCATCGCTTCGGCGAAGGCGAAGGGCGTTGCGGTGCTGCAACCGGGCGGAGTGGCGCTTCACGCCGCGGCGCGGCGCGCCTTCAACGACGCGGGGATCGCTGTATGACCATTCGCATTTCAGGGGAAGTCGTCAGCGGCAAGGGCGTGGGGGCGAGTTTCACCAGCACGGACTGGGCGATGAAGATTTTCGAGGAGGAGTACGGCATCGATCCCTATCCGGGCACCCTCAACATCAAGGTCAGCAAGACCTCCTTGTCCGCGTGGCGCGAGGTGGCCGCGCGTGGCCGGACCTTCGCCGCCCCCGATCCGGCATGGTGCGATGCGAAGTACTTTTCGGTGCGGATGGAATTCGGCCATACCCAGGCCAAGGGTGTCATCGTGCTGCCGCTGGTCGCCGACTACCCGCCCGACCAGGTTGAGATCGTCGCGTCGGTGAATCTCCGAAGCCATTTGGCGCTGGCCGACGGCGACCGGGTCACGCTTCACATTCAACCGTGAGCCTGCCGGCGATTCTGGAGTCCGTCTTCTTGCGCTTGCGAATTCGGAACAATCTCTTTCCCGAGGTTCGTGTCCGGGCGAGTTGACTCATCGGAGGGCACTTCCTACAGTGCCGCTGCTCTGGAAGGATCGAGCGGCAAAGACCGCGAGCAAGGGTAGGGCAGGGAGGACGCGATGAAACTTCGTTCGGCACGTGTTTGGGCAGCCGCGATGCTGCTTGGGGTGGGAATGGCGGGCCCGGCGCTCGCCGATCTGAACGACAACAAACCGATCAAATACACGGTCACCGGCGCCTCTGTCCAAGGCTACTTCAAGGTGGTCGTCGAGGCGATCAACGGCATCGTGCGCGATGCCTATCCCGACAGCGCCGCGACATTCCGGCCTGGCTCTCCAGCCGGCGGCATCCTCGAGGTCGCCACGGGCAAGGCGGAGTTCACCTTCACTTCGGGCGCGCCGGAAATCGTCTATGGGATGGAGGGCAAGCCGCCTTTCAAGGAACCCCTCAAGGGCAAGATCCTTCATGTCATGATGCTGCACCGGCATCTCATCGTGCACAGCTTCATGACGAAGGAGTGGTCGGAGAAGTACGGCATCAAGACCTTCGACGACATCGCCGCCAAGAAGCCGCCGATGCGTCTCGCCGTGAACGACCTGGCCAATCTGCAGTCGACCCTCGGGATGCATATCGCCATCTTCAAGGCGCACGGTTTCGAGGAAGGCGATATCCAGAAGTGGGGCGGCAGCTTCGTCCGCGGCAACAGCGGCATCGGCCTCGACGCGATGCGCGACGGCAAGGCCGACGTCTTCATCAATGGCCGGTTCCTGCCCGATTCGACGACGGCGGAACTGGCGCGCGGTCGCCCGATGGTGTGGATCGAAGGCGACCCGGCAAAGATGAAGAAGGCGGCCGACGAATGGGCCTATGAGACGATGACCGTCGACAAGAACCTCTACAGCTTCCTCGACAAGGACACCGCCACCCTCAAGCTGTGGAACACCATCAACACCGGCCCTCACGTCTCCGAGGAAACCGTCTACAAATTCGTCAAGGCGGTCTACGATGGCCAGAAGCGCGTGCAGAGTCTCCATCCGTCGCTCGCCGAATTCTCGGGCCAGGAAATGATCAAGAACCCGATGAACCTGCCATTTCATCCCGGCGCGGAACGATTCTACCGGGAAAAGGGCTTGCTGAAATGACCGGCCCTCGTTAACCGCGGGCAGCAACTGTTCATTTCGCGCGCCGGCAGTGCCCTGTTCATCCGGTGCGCGGCCCGCGAGACCACTTAGTCAGGAGTATCCGGATGTCGCTGTTCTCTGGCCTGGGAAAGGCCCTGGCCGTCACGGGCGAGGGCATGCGGCTCAATCACGGCGGCCGGCTCGGCAAGCTGGTCGCGGCGGTCTCGGTGCTGATGACCTTGGTGATCGCCTGGTACGCGCTCTACATGCCGGTTAGCGAGCACAAGCAGGTCTCATATTTTATCGCGCTCATCTTCCCGCTCGGATTTCTCACCACCACCGTCTCGAAACGCTTCGATCGGCTGACCTGGCTCGATTACCTGCTGGCGATCGTATCCTTCGGCCTCGGTGCCTGGTATGCGCTCAACGATGAGAAATACCAGAACTGGATGCGCGGATTCTCCGAGCTCGACGCCTACGACGTGGCGGCGGGCATCGTGCTCATCGCCCTCGTGGTCGAGCTATGCCGGCGCGCCACCGGCTGGGGCCTGACATCGATCGTGGTTCTCCTGTTGCTCCATGTCGTGTGGGGACCGCTGATCTCCGGCAGCTTCCACCATGATCCGATATCGCTGCAGTATTTCCTCGACATGCAGACGGTGGGCACGGACGGCATCTTCGGCGGCGCACTCTATGTCGCCGCAAGCTACGCTTTCCTGTTCGTGTTCTTCGGCAGTCTCTACACCATCGCCGGCGGTGGCGAGTTGCTGTTCGATCTGGCCGCGGCCGTCACCGGCCGCATGGTCGGCGGGCCGGCCAAGGCCTGCGTCTTCTCGAGCGCGCTTTACGGTTCCGTATCGGGCAGCCCGGTGGCCGACGTCGCGACCACCGGCCCGGTCAGCATCCCGATCATGAAAAGCATCGGCATTCCGGCCGAACGCGCCGCCGCCATCGAGGCCGCCGCATCGACCGGCGGCGCGATGCTGCCGCCCGTGATGGGCGCCGTGGCGTTCCTCATGGCGGATTTCACCGGCATCTCCTACAGCGCCATCGCGCTCGCCGCCCTGCCGGCCGCGATTCTCTATTACTTCGGCATCTACATCCTGGTGCATTTCGACGCGGTGCGCTTCGGCGTCGGGCGTCTGCCGGAGGCACGCATCATCGGCGTCACGGCCGCGCTGCGCCGCGGCTGGTATAATTTGATCCCCTGGGCGGTGCTCATCTATCTCCTGGTCAAGGGCTACTCGCCGGCCTACATCGGCGCCGGTTCGGCCCTCGCCGTAATCGTGTCGAGCTGGTTCTCCAAGACCCATGCGATCGGCCCCAAGCGGTTCGTCACCGCCTGCATCGACACTTGCATGAACATAGTGCCGCTCGCCGCCGCGGTCGCCGCCGCTGGCCTGATGATCGGCTGCATCGAGCTGACCGGCCTGTCCGGAAAATTCACGGTGCTGCTGTTCGGCCTGTCGGGTGGCGATGTGATCCTGTCCTTGATCCTCGCCGCCATCATCTTGGTGCTGATCGGCGCCGGCGCGCCGACCACCGGCGTCTACATCATGGGCGTGGCGCTGATCGCGCCGGTGTTCGTCGTCAAATTCGGCCTGCCGGTGCTCGGCGTCCATATGTTCATGCTGTTCTACGCCTGCATGTCGGCTGTTTCACCACCCATTGCCGTGGCCTGCTTCACGGCGGCCGCCATCGCGGGGGTCAATCCCAACAAGATCGCGCCGCTGACCACCAAGCTGGCCATCGGCGGTTTCATCCTGCCGTTCTACTTCGTCTTCAACCCGGGGCTGCTGATGGAGGGCGACGCGTTTCAGATCGTCACCGACTGCCTGTTCGCGATGGTCATGATGCTTGCTGCCATCGTCGCCGTGCATGGGTGGGTGTTGCAGCGCCGGGTCCCCTGGTGGCTGCGTTTGATCATGGCCGGGCTCGCGGCGCTCACCATGAACCCCGATCCCGTCGTGCAATATCCCGTGGTCGCCGCCGCGGCCGCCTTGTGCGGCCTGCTGTGGGGCTTGGCCCACGTGGAATCGCGCAAGGCCCGGGTTGCCGCTTAGGTGCTCCCGGGCCTCCGCCGCTGTTGAAAATACTCAGTACTGGATTAGAGTGAGGCCAGATCGTTCGCTATCGAAGTAGTGTGCAAGAGGCGTAGTGATGACCGATACCATGACCATTGGCGTGAAACCCCTGACCCCCATGATCGGCGCCGAGATTACCGGCGTGGACATCAGCCGTCCGCTGGACGAGGCGACATTCAAGGCGATCCACGACGCCTGGCTGAAGTATCAGGTGCTGGTATTCCGTAACCAGAAGCTCGACGGCGACCAGCAGATCGCGTTTGGCCGGCGCTTCGGCGAGCTGCAGGAGGTCCGCACCACGCCAGGCCTCAATTCCAATCCCTACTTCCTGATGGTCAGCAACGTGATCGGCCCCGATGGCAACAAGGGCGCCCTGCCGGACGGCGAGATGCAGTTCCATGCCGACCAGTGCTATTACGAGCTGCCGGGCAAGGCGACGCTGCTCTACAGCATCGAGGTGCCGCCGACCGGCGGGGACACGCTGTTCTCCAGCGCGACCGCGGTCTACGACTCGCTGCCGGCCGAGGTGAAGAAGCGTATCGATGGGCTCAAGGCGCTCAACGTCTACGACTACGGCTCCAATCCGACCGTCAAGGCCAAGGAGATCGCGCCGGACGCGCCGAAGTTCGTGCATCCCGTCGTGCGCACCCATGACGAGACCGGCCGCAAGGGCCTCTATGTCAATCGCCTGATGACCGACCACATCGTCGGCATGGACCGCAAGGAGAGCGACGAGCTGCTCGAATACCTGTTCCAGCAGGCGGAACGGCCGGAATTCATCTACGACCACAAATGGTCGGTCGGCGAGCTTGTGATGTGGGATAATCGCTGCACGCTGCACGCGCGCACGGATTTCAGTCCCAACACGCGGCGCATGCTGCGGCGCATCAGCATCAAGGGAAAGCGCCCGGTCTGACCATGGGCAGCGCGCCAAGAAGCAATAAGGAAAGACAATCCATGATCGATCTCTACACCTGGACGACGACCAACGGCCGGCGCGCCATCATCATGGCCGAAGAGGCGGGGCTGCCCTACAATATGCATTGGATCGACATCCATAAGGGCGAACATAAGACGCCGGAATACGCCAAGATCAATCCCTATCGCAAGATTCCCTCGATGACCGACAGCGACGGCCCCGGCGGTCAGCCGGCGACGATCTTCGAATCGGTCGCCATCTGCTTCTACCTGGCCGAGAAAAGCGGCAAGTTCCTGGGCTCGCCGGCCGAGCATCCGAACGTGCTGAAATGGTCGATGTTCCATGCCACCAACGTGCTGTGGACCACAGGCGCGCTCGGCCGCATCAACGATCCGTCGATCGAAAGCAGCTCGAAGAGCCAGTTGGAGACGATGGACAAGCATCTTGCCAGCAACGAATATTTCGCCGGCAGCTACTCGATCGCCGATATCATTCCCTATACGCGCGTCAACGGCATCAAGCACGATACCGTGAAGGTGTCGGATTATCCCAATGTCGCCAAGTGGCTCGATCGCGTCGGCGCGCGGCCCGCGGTGAAGAAGGGGATGGAGGTCAAGCCGGTGGCATGAAGCGCGCAAACGGCGCCTGCAAAAAACCCCGCGGCGATCCGCGGGGTTTTTTAGCGCCGGGACCAACGACGTTGCCTGACAAAGCCAGAAACCGTCGTGGCCCGACTCGACCCACTGCTGTCCGGTTGAGGCCTGCGGAGGATGGAAGCGCCGCTTCGTGGATGCCCCGAACAAGTCGGGGCATGACGATTTTTCCTGAATTTCGGCTCAGTTTCGTCATGGCCCGATTTAGTCGGGCCATCCACGTCAAGCCGTCGCTTGTGACGGTGACGATCTGTGTCCGTCCTCCGCGAAGCCACCACCAAACATCATGCTGTCAGCGCTTTCCCGGGAAACTTGGATACTGAACCGGACAGCCGTGGGTCGAGCCGGGCCATGACGAACTTAAATATCAGATGTGCGTCGGCGGCGCGAAATTCTCGGCGCCTTCGGGGATGGTCTTGGCGGGATATTCGACCATCTTTTGAAACAGCATGTGCATGAACAGGAAGAGCGGCTTGGCTTTCATCACCAGCACGATCATCTGTTCGTCGCCGTCATTGATATGCTGGTGCACGCAGCCGTTCTCCACGACGATGCTGTCACCCGCCTCGTAGTGGTAGTGCGCGCCGTCGTGGATGTCGTGGCCCTTGCCGGTCAGGATGTAGAAGGCGGCCGAGTTCATATGGCCGTGCTTCTGGCCCACGCCGTGCGGCGCGTAGACGTCGAGATGGCATTCGATGGATTGGGCGATGTTGACGGACTGCGGATTGATCACCGCCTTGTCCCAGAACTGCGGGCCGCCGTGCCACCCCCAATCCTTGGCATGATAGACGCGCGGCTGCTCGAACAGGCTCTTGTAGACGTCGCCATAGGTGCCTTCGAGCGCGCGCACGAAGACGCGCTTGCGGTCCCAGCGGTCCCACACCTTTTCCTTCGGCTGGTTATGCCCGAGGCCGCCGTCTTGATCGCCGTGGCTGGAAGCGTGTTCCTCGGACATGAGCCTCATCCGGTCAGATTTGGGTCGGCGGAGTGTAGCCTTCGCTGCCAGGCTAGGGCCTTCGACCTTCATGCGGTTATTCCATGGAAAGTAACACAAACCTGCCGCGCCGCAACGGCACCACGCTGCCGCGTGCCGCATCAAAGCCGGTCTTTTATGAGATTCTCCCGGCGGGACATCCACGTTCGTAGCAGGCCACCACGGTGTTCGGTCACCGGCTTTTGAGTTGGTTCGGCGATGGGGTGGGTTTATGACGGGGCATGGACGATTCACCCATCGCCACGGCAGCGAAGTTCCACGACCCCGAAGTGACCGCCAAGGGCGAGCGGCGCGCCCATGTGGATTTCACCGGCCTGCGGACCCTGTGGATCAACACCGGGACCCTGTGCAACATCGCCTGCGGACACTGCTACATCGAATCCAGCCCGCGCAACGACCGGCTCGCCTATTTCCCGCTCACGGACCTGATCGGCTATCTCGACGAGATCGCGGCCCACCGCTGGCCGACCCGCGAGATCGGCTTCACCGGCGGCGAGCCCTTCATGAATCCCGACATCATGGCGATGCTCGAGGTGGCGCTCGATCGTGGCTTCCGGGTGCTGGTGCTGACCAATGCCATGCGACCGATGCGACGTCACGAACGGCAACTGCTCGATTTACGCCAGCGCTTCGGACGCCGCCTCATCATCCGGGTCTCCCTCGATCATCCGACTGCCCCCAAGCACGACGAGGAGCGCGGGGCGGGCGGCTTCGTGGCAACCCTCGACGGGCTCAAATGGCTGTCGGCGAACGGTTTCGCCGTGCACGTCGCCGGCCGCACCTTGTGGGGCGACTCGGAGCAAGAGCTGCGCCAGGGCTACGCCGACCTGTTCGCGCGCGAGGCCATCCATGTCGATGCGGCCGATCCCGAACAATTGGTGCTGTTTCCGGAGATGGATGTCATGGCCGACGTGCCGGAGATTACCGAGCACTGCTGGGATATCCTGCATGTGTCGCCCGATACGATGATGTGTGCCTCGGCCCGCATGGTGGTGCGGCGGCGGGAGTCCGATGCTCCGGCGGTGGTCGCCTGCACGTTGCTGCCCTATGACCCGCGGTTCGAAATGGGGCGCAGCCTGGCCGGGGCGATGGAGCCGGTGAAGCTGAATCATCCCCATTGCGCCCAGTTCTGCGTGCTGGGCGGCGGCTCGTGCAGCCGAAGCCTCTGATTTCGTGTGCTTTCCAGTCGCAATTTTAACTAAAATTGCGAGGTAAACCAATAGATTGCGCAGCGATGTTCCTTGACCGTCGCAAGTCACCGTGCGACGAATCTCCTATTGATCCTCGCTTGAACCGGGGTTTCCATGATCGCACCAGTGCGCAACGCCTATGCCCAGCGAGTCGCGGGAAGCCGCGTGGCCGCTGGCGCGCGCAATGTGGCGAAGACGTCGGATAGCGCGAACATCGAAACCAGCGCCGCATCCAAACGCACCGGCGCGCAGGAGGAGTCCTTGCTGCGCGAAGGCGCCGAGGGTCTGGAAAGCGCCCCGGCGGTGGACAATAACGAAGGCTCGGGCAAGCGTCGCCGGCGCCGCGGCAGGTTCACCGATCTGGTCGAAGGATCGCTCGCCTGGAACGCGCGCGTGCGCGCCGCCGCCGAGGCCTATCGCTACACCATCGACAAGCTCGACAAGTCCGAACGCCGGGTGAAGCCGGGCGACATCTACGACGCGCCGTCCTAAACCGCCGCCGTGTCCCGGCGAGACCATTCCGCCTCGGTCCGCGACATTTTCAATAGCTTCAGCGCTAAAAACGCGGGCCGGCCGAGCCAAGGCGCGGCCAGGACGACGGAGAGCGCTGATTCCGCTTAACCGGCTTTTCAGGATTTGCGCCCTATAAGCGGACTATGGAATTCGACCGCTCCATACCGCCCGCGGCACGCACGGCGCTCGACGTCGCCATCTGGTTCCTCGACCGGGCGCGCGCCGACGATAGCCATCTGCCGTTCCAGACACTGCATCGGCTGCTTTACCTTGCCCAGAGCCATTGCGCGGCCGAGATCGGCGGCATGCTGATGCCGGCGGTGTTCCTGGCCGAGGATGGCGGGCCGGTGGAGCCCAACCTGCAGCGGCTGCTCGCGGACGGGCGGCCCGACGAGATCATGGTCGATACCCTGATCGGCCGGGTGCGCGATTTTCTCGGCACGGTGTGGGACCGTTATGCCCATATGCCGATCGAGCGGCTCAACGACCTGGTTGCCAAGAACAAGGCCTACATCGAGGCCGGGCGCGGCCATGTCATCGATATCGCGGCGATGGCCGCCGCGATAACCGTCGTGGCGCCGCCGCCGCAACGGCCGGCGCGCGTGCTGCGCACTCAGAGCGGCGCGCCGGTCGCCGTGCGCGCCTGGATGCCGAAGGCCACCGCGGCCAAGCCGAGGGATTGACGTCAGTCGTTTTCGGCATCCGGCATGTCCTTGCACGGATCGCCGTCGTCGACCCGCGCGGTGAACCACACCAGGTCGTAGGGCAGCCGCGCCACCTCCGCATCCAGCGCGGCGCCGTCATCCGCTTCCACGAAAGCCAGCGACACCGCCCGCGCGTCGGGCGCAAGCCGCGCGAGATGCAGCGGTACGCCGCGATCCTTGCGCGCGTGGCCCGCGCCGGCGATCAGGATGACTCCCGTCTTGCGCTCCGATCGGCGCCACCGATCGACCATCACCCACGCCATATGGCCATCGCGCGCATATTGGGCGACCGCGAAGGGCGCCAGGCTGCGCTCGGGCAGCTTGCCGCAATGGGCGGCCTGCATCTCCGCGGCGTGCCCGGCCAGCACGGCTTTGTCCGCCGCCGGATCGAGCCGCAGTTGCTCCGCCAGAGGAGCGGGCAGGGCCTCGAGCCCGTCGCGCGCGATCGCCCGCGCCAACGCCGGCGGCAGGCTGGCCGCCAGCACCGGCAGGCCGCGCCGCATGGCCGCCGCGGCGATGGGCTGATACTGGCTCCAGTGCGGCCACCCGCTGTTGGCCCAGTCCAGCGCGGTGCCGAGCTGGTCCGCGTTCTGCGGCGATGCGGCGAGATAGTGCGACAGGCGCGCGGCCTGATCGCTGTCGATCATCTCGAGCGCCACGGCATAGCGCGGCGCCTTCATCAACAGGCTTTCGACGGCCCAGGCCTGCAGCCGGTGATGGTCCGGATTGTCGTGGCGCTCGCCGAGCAGCACGAAATCGGCGCCGTCCAGGCGATCGAGCAGCTGCTCGGGCGTCAGGCGGCGGCCGCTCGCCGACTCGCGGATCTGGCCGGCGAGCGGCGCCTGCTGCGCGAGCGGCGCTTGCCACGGCGGCGCCGGCGGCGTTGACGCGGCCGCCGCGCGATCCACGCCGATGACGGCGGCCATGGCCATGGCCGCGATAACGAACAAGGCCGGTCTGAGAGGGAGCATCATCGCGTCACGAGGTCCTCGCGGTTTGCGTTCGGCGGGGCTTGGCCGAATCGCGTCTGCCGCTATACTGGCCCGCCTTTTCGGGGGGAGAAAGAAGAATGCACGGGAGTGGAGGGGACGTGGGCCACATCTGGTTCGGCCTCGATCCGCTGTGGGTATCCTCCGTCGTCCTGATTGCGACGTATGTCGGCATCATGGTCGAGCGGCTCAACCGCGCGATCGTAGCGCTGCTGGCGTCCGGCATTCTGATCCTGGTCGGCATGTTCGATCAAGCGGAAGCGCTCAAGGGCGTCGACTGGAACACCATCGCCTTGCTCACCGGCATGATGATCATCGTGGCGGTGACGCGCAAATGCGGTGTCTTTCAATATGTCGCGGTCGTCTCGGCCCAGGTGGTGAAGGCGCGCCCCGCCGGCCTGCTCGTCATGCTGTCCATCGTCACGGCGGTGTTTTCCGCGCTTCTCGACAACGTCACCACCGTGCTGCTCGTGGCGCCGGTCACCCTGGTGATCGCCCGCGATCTGGAGATTCCGCCCTATCCGCTGTTGTTCGCCGAAATCTTCGCCTCCAACATCGGCGGCACGGCGACCCTGATCGGCGATCCGCCGAACATCCTGATCGGCTCGCTCGTCGGCCTGACCTTCAACGACTTCGTCTTCAATCTGGCTCCGGTCGTCGTCGTCGTGCTGGCGGCGCAGGTTGCCATGATCCATCTGCTGTGGGGCCGCCGCATGAAGGCGACACTGGAAGCCGAGCAGCGCGTCATGGCGATGAAGGCGGCCGAAGCGATAACCGACCCGCGTCTCATGAAACAGGCGATGGCGGTGCTCGCCGGCGTGGTGCTCGCCTTCGTCCTGGCGCGAACCATCCGGTTGGAAGCGGGGACCATCGCCATGCTCGGGGCCGCGGTCCTGCTCATGCTCGACAATCTCGGCCATCCGCCCGATCATCAGCACCAGCGCGTGACATCGGCGTTCAACGACATCGAATGGGTGACGATCTTCTTTTTCGTCGGCCTGTTCATCGTCGTGCATGGCGTCGAGGTCGGCGGGTTGCTCAATATTCTCGCCGATGCACTGCTGCAGGCGACCGGCGGCGATCTCGCCGTGACGACCCTTTCGATACTTTGGGCGTCGGCCATTCTATCGGCGGTGATCGACAACATCCCGTTCGTCGCCACGATGATCCCGCTCATCAAGAACATGGCGCCCGCATTCGGCGGTCCCGAAGGATTGATGCCGCTGTGGTGGGCGCTGTCGCTCGGCGCTTGTCTGGGTGGCAACGGAACCTTGATCGGCGCGTCCGCCAACCTGACCGTGGCGGGAATAGCCGAGGGCAACGGCGTGCCGTTCCGTTTCCTGACCTACCTGAAATATGCGTTTCCGATGATGCTGGTGAGCATTGCCATCAGTCACCTCTATGTATACTTGCGCTATTTGAGTTAGACGGTTCGGCCATGCCGTTCCTGGGACCTCTTCAGAGTCCGTTTGAAAATTCGATTCGGAAGTCGATTTTGGTGCCGAGGCACCGGAAACAGCAACATCCCCACCAGTGAAAATGGCAGCTTTCCGCGGCTCCAGTTTCATTGGCTCCATTGCATGAGCTATCGCGGATGCCAATTTTGGCCATTTTCAAACAGTCTCTCAGATCGCTACTAATTCTAGATGGTCGATAATACTGACCAACTATAGAATGTGGTTAGATGTGGACTTTGTGAACTCTTATAAAAGTGTCCTGTGCCAAAAGCTGTTCTGGTCGGTTAAAATAAAAAATGTTAGCTTCTTTTTGAGGCTTCCATGAGTACGGGGGGAAGACTTGCAAATGGTAGATTTCAGTTCCGCGGACAATTCCGGTCCAATTCAGACCGAGGAAATGCGCGGTACGGTGAAGTGGTTCAATGCGGTTAAAGGCTTTGGCTTCGTAACGCCGTCTGACGGGTCGAATGATGCATTCCTTCACCTGTCCGTGTTGCGTGACGCGGGTTATCAGGAGCTGCAGCCGGGGGCGACGATTCTTTGCGAGGTCGCAAAGCGGGCCAAAGGCCTGCAGGTAACCCGCATTGTCGAGGTCGACTGCTCGACCGCCAAGCCCGTCGCGCGACCGCTGCGCGATTCCATCGAGCAGGCGCCCGCGTCGCTCGCGGACGACAGCAGCTATACGCCGGCTGCCGTGAAATGGTTCAACACCGAGAAGGGCTACGGTTTCGTTTCATTGGCCGATAGCCAGCGGGATGTCTTCGTGCATGTCGTCACGCTGCGCCGCGCCGGCATCCAGCAGCTCGAACCCGGGCAGCAGGTGGAAGTGGTCATCACCGACGGCCCCAAGGGACCGCAGGCCGCCGACATTCGCATGGGCTGATCGCTTCGGGGGGAGGATCGCCGTAACGAGAACCGCCGGACGCTCAAGCGTCCGGCGGTCTTGTTTTGGCGATATTATACTTTGCAAACCCACTTGAAAGATGCTAGTATTCTCGAAATCAGAGGATACGGACATGAGCATTCTTTCTCGCCCCTACTTCCACGATGAAGCCGCCGCCTTCGCGAAGCTGGAGAGCATCGTATGGCCGCAGGGCCCATTCTGCCCGCACTGTGGCGAGTGCGAGAAGGTTTACCGGATAAAGGCGAATGCTGAGAAGCGTGTGCGCCTCGGCCTTCTCAAGTGCGGCTCCTGCCGTAAGCAGTTTACCGTCAAAGTCGGGACCGTTTTCGAGTCCAGCCACGTTGCCCTTAATCTCTGGTTACAGGCGGCCTATCTGATGGCGTCCAGCAAGAAGGGTATAAGCTCTAACCAGCTTCACCGGACCTTGGGCGTCACGCTCAAGACCGCGTGGTTCATGTCTCACCGTTTGCGCGAAGCGATGCGGGCTGGCAATCTCCTGCCGTTTGGCAGCGACGGCGGCGCGGTCGAGGTTGATGAGACGTTCATTGGTCGCGACAAGACGAAGAAGCCGCGCGGCCAGAAGAAGGGCCGTGGCTATCACCACAAGTTCAAGGTTCTGTCCTTGGTTGACCGAAACGCCGGGAAAGCCCGGAGCATGGTTGTTGATGATGTGAGCGCCAAGACCCTTGCGCCGCTCGTTCATGAAAATCTCGCCAAAGAGGCGCGTCTCATGACTGACGAAGCATCCTATTACACGCTCGTTGGGCGCGAGTTCGCGGACCATGGCGTGGTGCGTCACGGAATGGGCGAATATGGCCGGGGCGAGATACACACGAATACGATTGAGGGGTTTTTCAGCATCTTCAAGCGTGGCATGAAGGGTGTCTATCAGCACTGCGGCAAGAAACACCTTCATCGCTATCTGGCCGAGTTCGATTTCCGGTATAACGGACGGCAAGCGTTGGGCTTCAGTGACGACCAGCGTGCAAACATGGCGCTTACTGGAATTGTCGGAAAACGGCTTACCTACCGGGACTCGTCCGTGTAGAATCCTCTTTGGAGGATTCCGTTGTGGCCGTTCGTGGTGACATAGACGCCGATCTTACGCTGGAAATCAGCGGACACGCCGTTACGCCAGATAAGTTCTTGCGCAGCGTGCGGTCCTTCTTTGCCATTTTGACCGAGGTTAGTAAGACGGTAAGTGACAAGCCGGTGGATTGGCTTGTGCAAGTGAAGAAAGGAAGCAATCTCGTTGGAGTTATGCCTAGGCCGGGATTCGACCAAGCGGCTGTCGCGGTTATCACTGACGCTGTTGCACGGGGTATCGCCCAGGTTGAGGGCGAAGCGTCCGTTCCGGATTTCTTCAACGAGCGCGCGCTCAAGAGTCTCAGGGACCTAGGTCGCGTCACTGGCGCTTCTGATCACGATGATACGGTAGTCAATGTTTGGGTTCGCAAAGAGCCGGTCAAGGTCACTCAAAAGGCTGTAGCGCATGTGAGCGATCTTCTAGCTACTGAACATGAGGATCACGGCTCTATTGAAGGGCGACTTCAGACGGTGACGGAGCGCGGTCGTTTGCAATTTATTGTCTATGACAGTTTATGGGATCGGCCGATACGCTGCTTGATCCCAGAACACTTAATGAAGCAAGCGTTCGACGCTTTTGGTCAACGAGTTGAAGTTTACGGACTTGTGAAATACCGCAAGGACGGGCGTCCGGTCAGTATCGACGTAGAGGACATAGTTGCGTTTCCACCAAGAGAAACCATTCCCTCTTATCGGGATGTTCACGGGATATTGCGACACCAATCTTGACCATAGAGCGTCGATACTGGGACTCTGATTGCTTCTTGGGCTGGCTTCAGGCCGAGCCCAATAAGGAGGAATCCTGTCGCCAAGTTTTAGAGGCGGCAGAGGAAGGCAAGGTTTTGATCGTTACATCCGCCCTAACTATCGCTGAGGTTTTAGCGCTCCGTGGTGCGCCACCGATACCAGCTTCAATGCGGGCTAAGGTGGAGGCGTTTTTCAGAAACGACTACATTGTCGTTCGGAATATCACTCGGCGGGTATCAGAGCAGGCGCGTGAATACGTCTGGGGCCATGGGGTTAAACCGAAGGACGCACTTCACGTTGCTACAGCGCTCGACGCTGGGCTTGAGCTGTTGAACACATTCGATATTCCCTTGATCGGGAAATCAGGCTCGCTGGGAAACCCAGTTCTTACGATTGAACGGCCCTATTGGCGTGAGCCGAAGCTTCCATTGGAAGCCCCAAAATGAAGAAAAAGAAAACACCATCCCAAGCCCAGACATTCGCCGCCAAGGCGCGCGAACTGGGATGCGATGAGAACGAAGCGGCTTTCGAAGAAAAGCTGCGGCGAATAGCCAAACCAGTTCCGCCGAAGAAGGCGGAAAAGAAGAAAACCCCGGCCAAGTGAGCCGGGGTTTTTCGTAGGAGAGAAGCATGAATTACGATCTCATCCCGTATAGGCGCTGGAAGCTGGCTCTACTTCACTGCCTCGCCAAGGCAGTTGGTGTGCTCATCCATGTCGATGGCATCCCGCTTGGCCGGAGCCCGCGTTCGTTCAAGTCCACAGTCTTTGGAGCGCGTCATTGACGCTATCAGGCAAGTACCAATAGCCTTGGTTGTTCTTGGCATCAATGACAATGAGGCGGTCGTTTTGGTCCATCACGCGCCAGACCGCCTCAGCGATAGACTTTGGAGATTCGTCGGTGCTCAGAAAAAACAGTGAGTATTCGACCTTTACCCAAGTGCCGTGCTTTTTTATTTCCGCAATGACCGTCTCGTAGTTCTGACCTGGGTTGTTAAGGTCATAGGACACAAAGATGTTGTTAGCCATAGTCCCTCTCCCCGGTAGTTACCAGGCGATACTACCGAGGGGCTGTGGGTTTGCAAAGTATAATATCGCCCTTGTTTTAGGCGTTCCATATTCCATCGCAGCCTGCCTTCGAGCCATCTATTCCGTCAAGTTTGATTGTTTGCCGTCCTGCGGGCGGATAAAGTCGCGCCCCATGATGACGCTCCGTTCCCTTCTCGTGACGACACTCTGCGCCGGCGCGCTTGTGGCGCTGGCGCAAGGCCCGGTGCTCGCGCCGAGGGCCACGCTCGCCCAGGCGCCGTCCGGCGCCGTCGCATTCCCGAGCTCGCCGCTCGCCATTCAGACCGGCGACGGCAAGACTCATCGTTTCAAGGTCGAGGTGGCGAGGAGCCCGGAAGAGCGCTCGCAAGGCCTGATGTTCCGGCGCACGCTCGCACCGGACGCCGGCATGCTGTTCGACTTCGGCCGTACCGAGCCGGTCGCCATGTGGATGAAGAACACCCTGATCCCGCTCGACATGCTGTTCATCGCCGGCGACGGCGCCATCGTGAATATCGCTCAGCGCACCGTGCCGCAGTCGCTGACGCCGATTCCCTCCGCCAAGCCGGTGCGCTTCGTCCTCGAACTGCCCGGCGGCACCGCCTCGCGCCTCGCCATCAAGCCGGGCGACAAGGTGCTCCATCCCCTGCTCGGCACCGGCGAGCCCTGATCGCTTCTTGTGACCATACGCGCCATGGCCCGGCCCTCGGGTCCGCACTTTGCGCGGCCCAAGGACATGCTTGATCGGGCGGCCGGGTGGCGCAACACACTCCATATCCGTCATGCCCCGGCTTGTCCGGGGCATCCACGACTTCGTTTTCCAACGAGAGAAAAGAACGTGGCCCGACTAAATCGGGCCATGACGAGGACAGGAAGAAGACCGGCGTCTTACTCCTTCCGCGCCAGGGTCAGGCCGTCGCCGATCGGCACCAGGCTGAGGAAGACGCGTTTGTCGCCCTTGAGCTTCTTGTTGAACGCGCGGATCGCCTTGGTGTCGACCGACTGATCGGCGTCGTCGAGCACGCTGCCGCCCCACAGCACGTTGTCGATGGCGACCACGCCGCCCGGGCGCAGCAGCTTGAGCACGCGCTCGTAATAGGCGCGGTAATTCTCCTTGTCCGCGTCGATGAAGGCGAAATCGAACTTGCCGGCATGGCCGTCGCGCAGCAGGCCGTCCAGCGTCTTCTTGGCGGGCGCCAGTCGCAAATCGATTTTCTTCTCGACGCCGGCCTCGCGCCAGAATTTGCGCGCGATCGCGGTGGAGTCCTCGCTCACGTCGCAACAGATCATGCGGCCGCGCTCGGGCAGGGCGAGCGCCACGGCGGTCGAGCTGTAGCCGGTGAAGGTGCCGACCTCGATGGTGCGCTTGGCGCCGATCATCTGCACCAGAAGCGCCATGAACTGACCCTGCTCGGGCGAAATCTGCATGTTGCCGTGTGGCCGCCGCTGGGTGAACTCGCGCAACCGGCGCAACACGGTTGGCTCGCGCAGCGAGACCTGCAGCAGGTAATCGTAGAGCGGGGCGGTCATGGCGATGGTGCGGCTGGACATCAGCGTGTCTCCTTCTTGGTCATCGTATTGGGGCGCTCGCGCCAGTCCCACGGCGGGTCGAAGTCGAAACGCGCGGGTTCGTCCGCGGCATAGGTCGGCGCGCTCGCGCGATAGGCCATGGCTTGGCCGTCGCGCACCAAGGCGCGCCCGATATCCTTGCCCTTGATCAGCTTGCCGTCCTCGGCAGGGGTCGCGAGGTAGCATTGCGCGACCTCGCGGCCATAGCGGTCGGTATCGCGTTGCTCGCACATCACAGTTCGGCCGGCAACCAGGCCGGCAAGGTGCGCCCGCGCCCGCTGGCCGCACTGACCGCCGTCGTGACAGGGCTGGTCGAGTTCCGGCGCATCGATGCCATAGAGCCGCACCCGTTCGCCTGCGATGATCAGCGTGTCACCGTCGGCCACGCCGGCCGGGCCCTTGATCTCGTTGCGCGGCAGCAGGCCGAGCCACGCGCCGGCGGCGATGAAGACGAGGATGATGATCCGCAGGTTGCCCGGGCGAAGCAGGCGCAGGACTCGGCGGCCGAGATCGCTGCCGCGTCCAGCGCCTGCCGGCGGGGATGAGGGACGGCGCATCGCCATGTCATCCGCCGACACGGCCGCGCAATTCGATCAGCTCGCCGGCGGGCCCGCGGAAGACGGCGCGATGCCAGCCTTCCTCGGCCGCGGAGCGCGGCGTCGTCCGGTACGGCCGCTGCACCACCGGCACGCCGGCCGCGGTCAGCTTGTCGGTCGCGGCGGCGATGTCGTCGGTCTCGAGGCAGAAATGGAAGCCGGACATGGGCTCGGCCATGTCGCGCTGGGTCAGTTCGAGCACCGTGCCGCCGAGCCGCAGATAGGCGATCGGGCTGCCGTTCGAGCTCGGATGCTCGAAATAGCGCTCGAAGCCGAACATCGATTCGTAGAATTCGGCGGCCTGCGCCACATCGGGAACATGGAGGGCGAGGTGGTCCACCCGCTTGAACATGCGAGGCTCCTTTTTCGGTCGGCTGACGAAATCACGGCTCGTTATACCGGCTTTGTCGGGCGAGGGGCAGGGGCACCTCCGTGCTGGTCATGGCTCGTGCGGCGTCACACTCAAGCGTCATGGCACGGCTTGACCGGGCCATCTCCGGCAAACGATACGCTCAGACGGCCAGAACGCCGCTCCCTCTCACTGAGATGGCCCGGTCAAGCCGTGCCATGACGACAAAAATGGACATTCGTGGCCGCTGCCCCTCGGATCGGCCGAGCATCATCGGCCTTGCCCCTGCGGCGCGCCCGCTTTAGGTTCTGGCCCAAGTTTCCAGATACCGCCGGCCCCTTGTTCCATGGTGCGGCGATCGGGGCGTAGCTCAGCCTGGTAGAGCGCCAGCTTTGGGAGCTGGATGCCGGAGGTTCGAATCCTCTCGCCCCGACCATTTCTCTGCATGCCACGGCTTCACCGGACCCGCGCCGCGCCGCGCGCCAGTTGCCGGTCGTGGACCCGCGCCAGCAGCCGTTGCGCGGTGACCGCGCCGATCAGCGCCAAAAACATGTCCCACTGGGTGTCCCAGTGATCGCCCTGGGTGGCGAGGAAAGCGTCCGCATCGGCACCGATGGCGAGCGCCGCCCACCATTCGATCAGTTCATAGAACGCGCTGAAGGCGAGGCCGACCGCGGTCACCAGGAAGAACAGCATGGGTCCCGGCCTGAGCTGCGTGGTACGCAGCAGGATCTCGCGCGCCAGGATCGCCGGCACGAAACCCTGGGCGAAATGGCCGATGCGGTCATAGTGGTTGCGCGACAGATCGAGGGCGTCCTGCAGCCAGAATCCGAGCGGCACCTGGGCATAGGTGTAGTGACCGCCAAGAATGAGGATGAGCCCATGCAGGAAGACCAGGCGGGCGAGCAGGGGCGTCAGCGGGAAGCGCGCGCGGGTGGCGACCAGCAGCGGCATCGCGACGAGGACCGGCAGCACCTCCATGAACCAGGTCAGCCGGTCGGTCGGCCCGATGCCTGATGCGACCAGGGCGAGCAGCCATAGCACCAGCAGGACGACCTGCTCTCTTTCGGCACCCCTGGCCCTCTCCACGCGCGCTCACCCTGGCGTTTGTCTGTGGCCATCCAAGTCCCGGAGACCGCGCGCGGTCAAGGGAAACGGCCGGCTGGCCGCGCTTTGCCCTCGGGCCCTTGACCCGGCCCAGTCTTCGCGCTAGCCAATAGCCCCCTTTCAGCGGAGATCCCCGTGAGCCAGCCATTCACCAAGCCGGTGCGCATCTATCGGCCCGCCCGCAACGCCATGCAGCAGGGCAAGGCCAACACCCGGCAATGGCTGGTCGAGGAGCAGCACCCGGAGCCCAAGAGCCACGATCCGCTGATGGGCTGGATTTCCTCGCGCGACACCCGCAGCCAGGTCAGACTGCGCTTCGACAGCCAGGACGAGGCGATCGCCTATTGCGAGCGGCACGGCTTGCAGTATCGCGTCGAGGAGCCCAAGGAAGCGGTCATCCGCCCCAAGAGCTACGCCGCCAACTTCGCCTTCAACCGCATCCGCACCTGAGCGGTTATTCAACGGGGTAAGGCGGCGCGCGGACCCGGGCTCCCCTCTGCCAGAGGTTGAATTCCCTCCAAGGCCGCTTGTCCACGGTCCTGTCGTTTGCGTCCTGAGTTGTGCTAGTGTCCGCGCGCTCAGCCGCGCATGCGCCCTTAGCTCAGCTGGATAGAGCAACGGCCTTCTAAGCCGTAGGTCGCAGGTTCGAGTCCTGCAGGGCGCGCCACTTCCGTAAAAAACTGGGAACGCCAAAACCCGCCGTTTTTGCGCTTGAAGCGGCGACGAGCGTGCGCGGGAGTTCGCTTTTCGATCCCATGATGCGAACTTCTTTCGCGTTCACTTCGACGCGCTGGGCGAGCGCGCGAAGGTGGTCACGGCGATAACCGCCTTCTCAGTGCGGATGCGCTTGCGAGCCGCCCTGGCGAATGTCTTGAGCGCCTGAGGTGCGATGCTCGGCCCGAGCCGCTCGGCCGCACCCTCGGCGCGCTCCGCGTCGGCGCGAGCCTCGTCGCCGATAGCCTTCAACTCTGCGATGCGATCCTTGAGCATGGGGTCGGCAAGATCGGCGATGTTACGATTGCTGAACGCGTGCTGCGCATGTCTGGCGCTTGCAATTCCTCTGCACGCGGAGCGCTCGCCGAAGCATCGGGTCGACCCTCTGTCGAGCTGTTGTCGTCTTGCCGGAAACAACGCATCAATCGGCCTCGCTGACGATGTCATACGGGATTGTGGTTGCAGCGATGGCGTCGTCAGGGCGTAAGTCGCGCGGCGGAAGCCGCACGTCGGACCGGATGGCACCGCGCCGAATGATTGACGAGCATTTAATTGAGGCGCCCGGTTTGCCGCGTTCGATGTCCGCTGATTGACGCGAAGCGGCCGACCTGCGGACCTCGAGGAGCCGACGCGATCGACCCGGAGCTGACATTGCGCGCCGCTTCAAGCATTCCAGGGGCACGCGGGCCGTGCGACGCCAACGCTCTCACCGTCCGCCGATGGCACGTAGTCTCATTTGCCAGGAAACAGCCCCGTATGTGCAGACCGCATATGGAACGAAATATGTCAGGGTCATTTCGAGCCACTTGGCCATGGCACGCCCCTTTCCCGTCTAGGCGATTGATAATTGGACTGGTTCCGCTAAAGTTGCGATACTTAAAAAGAACGTGGCTTCCTTCGATGCCATGGTGAGGCGAAGCGATAGCCACACGACACAACTACGTTGCCTGCTCAGAGGGAGGACACCATGCCCGACACCGATTGGCGGCTCAAAGGCGAATGGCTCAAGGCCTGCAGCTGCGACTATGGTTGCCCGTGCGACTTTAATGCGCGCCCGACGCAAGGATGGTGCAAGGGTTTGCTCGGCATGCACGTCACCGAGGGCCATTTCGGCAACGTGAAACTGGACGGAATCAAGTTCTTCGTCACGGTGGATTTCCCCGGACCGTTGCACGAGGGCAATGGGACCATTCAACCGATCGTCGACGCGCGCGCCACGCCCGAGCAGCGGGACGCCCTGTTCCAGATCATGTCAGGCAAACATTCGGCTGAGGGGACCCTCTTTCACATTGTCAGCCTCATCGTCACCAAGATGCTTGATCCGGTTTTTGCGCCGATTGACCTGACATTCGATTACGCCAAACGAAGAGCACGGCTATCGATCCCGGGCGTGCTCGAAACCGATGTCGAGCCGATTAAGAATCCGGTGAACGGTGCGGAGCACCGCATCCAGGTCGTCATGCCCGAGGGCTTTGAGCACCACGTAGGCGAAGTTGCTCACGCCACGATCGAGAGTACGGCTGGAATCAAGTTCAATGTCTCGAAGGGGCATGCCACGCTCGCCCATGTGGAGCAGACGCCAGCCGGGCTAGTGTCCTAGACCGGCCTCACCCTACGCGTTCAAGCCAAGCCAAGCCAAGCCAAGCCAAGCCAAGCCAAGCGCTCCATGGACCCGGTGAGCGATAAGTCTGTGCTCGAACAACTGCTGCGGCGCGATCGGACGGTGACGCTGATCGCGCTGCTCACGGCTTCGCTGTTGGCTTGGGCTTATCTCCTGTTCGGTCCCGGCATGGATGCGCAGTCCATGTCGATGCCGAATATGGTGATGCCCATGGCCTCGGCTTGGACGACGTCGTACTTCGCGCTGATGCTGGCGATGTGGGGCATCATGATGGCCGCGATGATGCTTCCGAGCGCGGCCCCCATGATCCTCCTGTTCACGACCATCGAACGTCGCCGCCGTGGGACCTCGCCGTTTCCGGCCACAACGATATTCGCCGTCGCGTATGTCGTCGTGTGGATGGGTTTCAGCGGCGCCGCCATCCTATTGCAGTGGCAGCTCGATCGTCTGGCGATGCTGTCACCTACAATGGCCGCCACCAGCGCGTTGCTGTCAGCCATCGCCTTGATCGCAATCGGCGCTTATCAGTTCACGCCACGGAAGCAGGCTTGCCTGCGTAATTGCCGTTCCCCACTCGAATTCATTACTGGGCACTGGAACCGAGGCCCCTTTGGCATCGGGTTTCGGCATGGCATCTATTGCGTGGGTTGCTGCTGGATGTTGATGCTGCTCTTGTTTGTCGGTGGCGTGATGAATCTGCTCTGGGTCGCGCTGATCGCTGCGTTCATCCTGGCCGAAAAGACCGTGCCACGCGGGAAATGGCTCAGCTACGGTGCCGGTGCGGCGCTGATCGGTTGGGGCGGATGGACAGTATACGCCCACGTGTTTTTATAAGCCGGCGCAAATTCGCGGATTGATTCCGGCCCGTTCAGTGTGCGTGACTTGTCGTGTTCGCATGGGCGGCGAGTGTCAGTTAAAGATCGCACTCGTCGGCTGCATACATCGATCGGTCGATCGTTTGCTGACTGTACGGGCGATGCGATCAACAAAGAAAGACGTCGGCAGGCCCTGGCAGCTCTGCAATGCGGAAGGGGCGATGTCCGGAAGTGGCATATCTCTGCCAAACCACAGGCCGAGCGGTGCGGCCGCTTACGGGGGTAAAGCTGCCAATATATGCCGGATGTGCGGCCTAACCTGCCGCCGGGGCGTAGCCCGACATCGCAGGTTGTCGCATTTTTGAGGATTGGAGCGCGCGTCAGGACGCCGATATCATAGTGAAACGGCAAACGCATAATGCTCATCTTCATCGACGAGGGCGCGCCAAACCTTCACCGTAGAGGAATTTCGACCAGCCGAGCCGCTTGGCTGAGCGATTGATCATCGATGGTGCTCGGGAGCGGTCATTCAGATCGAATCGGAACAGCGGCATGTGGTATGGCGCAGCTCGTATGAACGGGATCACGGCACCCGCCGGGGCTCCGCCGCGAAGGGGCTGAGGCCGAGCCATTGCTGCATGGCTTTGGCGATCTGCGGATCACCGTCGAGTGCGAGATTGCCGGCCTCGATCTCGCGCCGCACCTTGCTGATGCCCATCCAGACCGCGGTCATGCTCTTGAGCGAGCCGGTGACCAGCAAATCGATCTCGAATCCGGGATCGAAAATGCACAGATCCACGGTGCCGGCATCGACGACCAGCCACCAGTTCTGCTTCGCTTGGGGCAACTCGGGATACTGAAACTGAATCGTGCAGCGCTTCGGCGGCAGCGGCTCCGGCTTCAGGTTGCGCCGCATGTCCCACATCAGCAGCGACGGATCGAGATTCCGGAGCGAAAGCTCCGATTCCACCCAGCGCTGGCCCCATGAGCCCATACCCATGATCACCGGGCGCAACTCCTCGCCGGCCTTGGAAAGACGGTATTCGACAACGCCCTTTTTAGGGCGGGCGGTTTCGATGACGCCTGCTCGCTCCAATTCCTTGAGGCGTTTCGACAGAAGCGCCGGCGACATTCTTGGCACGCCCCGGCGCAGCTCGTTGAAGCGGGTCGTGCCGCTAAGAAGCTCGCGGATGACCAGCGTCGTCCAGCGTGTGCAAAGGATTTCCGATGCCATCGATAGCGGGCAGAATTGGCCATATCCTCCACGATCCGCCATGGAACACCCTTACATTCCGTGAAGTTCCGATGTCGCTCGAAGCGGCTGATAATAGCGCAGACAGTATAGTTCGTGAACTGGACACCTCGGCCAGGTCGCGCCACCCTGGCGTTTCCATAGCGCGACCCGTGCGGTTTTCCATAGGAGGCACGTCATGATCAGCGATCTGAATACTCTGCCAAAGGCGTCCCGGGCATCGGACACCACGCCCTACAATGCCGTCGAGGCCGCCCGCGCTCTCGCCCCGATCCTGTCCGAGCGGGCGCCTCAGGTCGATGAGAACGATACCTTCGTCGCGGAGAACTACGCCCTGCTGAAGGAGGCCGGGCTTGTCGAGGCCGGCGTGCCACGCGAGTTCGGCGGCGGCGGTGCGGAGGTTCCCGAACTGGCGGAAATGTTGCGCATCATGGCGCATGCCTGCGGCTCGACCGCGCTCGCGTTCGCGATGCACACGCATCAGGTCGCGATTCCGGCATGGCGCTGGCGTCACCAGAAGGTGGCGGCTGTCGAGCCCTTGCTGAAACGGGTTGCCGCCGAGCGGTTGATCCTGCTCACGAGCGGCGGTTCCGATTGGATCGGCGGCTCGGGGAAGGCCACGAAAGTCGACGGCGGCTGGCGGGTGGATGCCCGCAAGGTTTTCACCTCGGGCGCGCAGGCCGGCGATCTCCTGATGACCGGCGCGATAGGGATATCCGAGGACGGAGCGCCAACCGTCATTCATTTCGCGGCCCCGATGAAATCGGACGCCGTGAAGGTGGTCGAGACCTGGCGCACGCTCGGCATGCGCGGCACCGGTTCTCATGACGTGCTGATCGAGGGGCTGTTCGTTCCCGACAAAGCGGTGAGCTTTTCGCGCAAGGCGGGAGAATGGCACCCGGTCTTTCAGGTCATCGCGACGATCGCCTTCCCGATCATCTATGCCGTCTACCTGGGCGTGGCGGAAAGCGCCCGCGACATCGCGGTGGAGCTGGCGAAGAAGAAGCCGCCGACGGGCTACATCTTCGATCTGGCAGGCCGCATGGACACGTCTTTGCGCGCCGCCCGTCTGGCTCATCGCTGGATGCTGGATGTCGCCGACCGCAACGCGCCCTCCGCCGAAACCGTCAACGACATGATGATCGGGCGCTCCCTCGTCGCCGAGCACGCGATCAGGACGGTCGAGCTGGCGATGGAACTGGCGGGCGGCCCCGGCTTCTACCGCCGCACCGGGCTGGAGCGCCGGTTCCGCGACGTTCAGGGCGCGCGCTACCATCCGCTGCAGGCAGGGCCTCAGGCCCACTATGCCGGCGCCATGGCCCTGGGGCATTCCGTCGCTGAAATATACTGACCGGCGCTCACGCACTGCATAAAATGGCATCGTCCTTCGGCGCCACATTCCACGGCCTGTCGCGTGCGTCGTGAGTTATGCTAGTGTTCGCGCGCTGATCCGCACATGCGCCCTTGGCTGGGTAGAGCAACGGCCTTCCTAGCCGTGGGTCGCAGGGTTGGATCCTGCGCGGCGCGCCAGTCCCCGCCCATGCGCGGACCTCTCACGGGACAGAAATCGATGTGCTTCTCCGCCACAGCAAGTTTCGTCACGGCGGGGATGACCGCTGCGGTCGGGGTTTTCTCCCTGAGCAGGGTCAACGATCCGCGAGAGGCGCCATTGGCGGCCACACCTCTCCTCTTCGCGTTCCAGCAGAGCATCGAGGGGTTGCTGTGGCTCGATCTCCCGGTCGCGCCGGACGGACCGGTCACCACCAGCCTGACGCTCATCTTTCTCCTTTTTGCCCATGTCTTCTGGCCGGTGTACGCGTCGGCCGCCGTATTGCTGATCGAATCCAACGAACGTCGTCGGCGCCTCATGTTTATCTGCCTGGCGGTCGGCGTCGGGGTCAGCGCCCATATGCTGTGGTGGATACTGAGTCGGCCCTATGGTGCGGCCATTCAGGACGGCCACATCGTCTATCTGACGAATTACACGCCTTCTCCCGCGCTTGCCGTCGCCTATCTCGCCGCGACCGGTCTGCCGCTCGTGCTGTCCTCGCAGCGCACGGTTGTCGCGCTCGGTGCGATCATTCTCGTGGGCTCCGCCGTCGCCTTTGTCCTCTATTGGGAGGCATTCGTTTCGGTATGGTGCTTCTTCGCGGCCGCAGCGAGCCTGGTCATTCTGGGCCATTTCGAATGGTCCCGCAGGCAGCGCCTGCGGATGGCCAGCGCCTGAACCGAGAGCGAGGGCGCCATTCGCGCCGATCTCGGAACCGACCGGGCTGACGGATCTCGATGCTTCGGACCTCGACGCGAGCCCGGGGTCGCGATATCAAGGTGGTCCGAAGACACCGTCTTTCTCAGGTTCGGCCGGCGCGCCCGCGCGCCGCTTTCCCCCACACCACGATCGTCGATCGGATCATGGAGGCGTCATTGTCCGAGTCCGCTAGCGAGGAAAACCAGCCACAGGGCGAACTCGCCATCCGCACGGTCGCCATGCCGGCGGACACCAACCCGAACGGCGACATCTTCGGCGGCTGGGTGCTGTCCCAGATGGACATGGCCGGCGGCATGATCGCCACACGGCGCGCTCACGGCCGTGTCGCCACGGTCGCCATCGCCACCATGAGCTTCCACCATCCGGTGTTCGTCGGCGACGAGGTGAGCTGCTACGGCGAGATCACGAAAATCGGCAACACCTCGATCACCATCAAGGTGGAGAGCTGGGTACGGCGCGGACGGGGCGGCGACGAGCTCAAGGTGACCGAAGGCCTGTTCACCTTCGTCGCCATCGGCGACGACCGCAAGCCGCGCAAGGTGCCGGCGGCGTAACACGCCTTCAGAAAAAACGTGGCCCGGTCGAGCCCACGGCTGTCCGGTTGAGCATCCAAGTTTCCCGGGGAAACGCCGACAGCATGACATTCGATGGTGGGCACGCGGAGGACGGACACCGATTGTCACAGTCACAAGCGACGGCTTGACGTGGATGGCCCGACTGAATCGGGCCATGACGCAAATGGCGGAAATCCGATAAAAACCGTCATGCCCCGGCTTGTCCGGGGCATCCACGAATCGGCGCATTCCAACGGCCTCGACCTCGACCGGACAGCCGTGGGCTCGACCGGGCCATCCGTCTTCCTTCCTACCCCTTCGCCGCCGTTTCCCTAAGCTGCCTCGGCCGTCGCCGGCTGCAGCACCTGCTTGCCGTGGATCAGGTCGGAGGCGCGCTCGGCCATCATCAGCACGCAGGCGTTGATGTGGGCCGACACCAGGTCCGGCATGACCGAGGCGTCGACCACGCGCAGGCCCTCGATGCCGTGCACGCGCAGCTCGGGATCGACCACGGAACCGATGGCGCAGGTGCTCGACGGGTGGTGGGCCGTCGTGGCGTTGCGCTTGATGAAGGCGTCGATCTCGTCGTCGGTCTTGACGGTGTCGAGGCCGGGCGATGTCTCCTTGCCGCGGAAGGCGTCCATCTCCGGCCGGTAGCCGAGCTCGCGGCCGATCTTGAAGCCCTGGCGCAGCGTCGGCAGATCGTTCGGCGCGGTGAAGAAGTTGTAGGTGATGCGCACCGCATCCTGCGGATTCGCCGAGCGCAGGGTCACCGTGCCGCGGCTCTCGGGGTGGAGCAGGGTCGGGCGGATGCCGTAGCCGTCCACATACATCCCCTTGATGCCCGGGAACCAGAGATGGGCGTGGGACGGCAGGCCGCGGAACATGAATTCGATGTCGGGCACCGCCAGCTTGGGGTGCGTCTTGATGAAGGCGTGCATGCCGCCGGGCACCATGGTGGCCGGGCCGGTGCCGAACATGTAGGCGCGGATCATGTTGAGCGCCATGCGGTCGAACCGCATGTTGTCGCGGAACGTGCTGCCGGTGTTGCGCATCCAGAAGATCAGCGTCGCCAGGTGATCCTGCAGGTTGTGGCCGACCGGCAGATCGATCAGCGGCTGGATGCCGACGGACTTGAGATGCTCCGCCGGACCGATGCCCGACAGCATGAGGATCTGCGGCGTGTTGAAGGTGCCGCCGGAGACGACGATCTCGCGCTCGGCCGCCACATGGGTGAGCTTGCCGTCCTTGAGATATTCGACGGATTTCGCGCGCGCCCCCTGGAACAGGATGCGGGTGGTCAGCGCGCCGGTGACCACGGTGAGGTTCGGGCGCTTCAGGGCCGGGCGCAGGAAGGCGACGGCGGAGGAGCAGCGCCGGCCATTCTTGATGGTGTATTGGCTGCGGCTGAAGCCCTCCTGATCGGCCGCGTTGTAGTCCTCCTGATACTTGTAGCCCGCCGCCTTGCCGGCTTCGATCCAGGCGGCGAACAACGGATCCCGGGTGCGGGCATATTCGGTGTGCAACGGACCCGAGCCGCCGCGCCAGGCGTTCTCGCCGCCCTTCCAGGTCTCGCAGCGCTTGAAGTAGGGCAGCACGTCGGCATAGGACCAGCCGTGGGCGCCGTTCCGCGCCCAGCGATCGTAGTCGCCGGCGTTGCCGCGGGTGTAGGCCATGACATTGATCGAGGAGGAGCCGCCGAGCACCTTGCCGCGCATGGCCTCGATGTGGCGGCCGTTGAGATTGGGATCGGGCTCGGTGTTGTAGCCCCAGTCATGGAGCCGGTATTCGTGCATCTTGCCGAGACCGAGAGGGATATGGATCAGCGGGTTGAGGTCGCGGCCGCCGGCCTCGAGCAGCAGCACGCGGGCGCTCGAATCCTCGCTCAGGCGGTTGGCCAAGACGCAGCCGGCGGAGCCGGCACCGATGACGATGTAATCGTAGCCCTGTTTCACGACGCTTCCTTCCGGCTTATGGTAATCGCGCTGGGTGACCAGCGATTTCTGGGGGCAGCGCCGGAAAGCGCGCCCGCCGTCTTCTATACACGGAAGACGGCCTGGGTTTGAAGGGGTTCGCGGACATCGTCGAGACGGTGAGGGCAGAGCCGGAACGTTCGCGACAGGTCGGCGTTCGTCGAGGACGTGACGGCTTACAGAGATGGGGTGAGGGATGAGGGCCATGGGGCTGACCAGAGCCACACGAAACCACTGGCGCCATCACAGCCGGTTCTATCTCTCCGCCCTGCTCGGGATCGTCGTGTGGGGGGTCACCTGGACGCTGGATCGGCAATTGCGCCTGGTGCTCGCCGGCGACGTGTTCTATCTCGCCTATCTGAGTTCCATGGCCGTTCTCGTCAATCGCATCACGATTGCCGAGATGCGCAAGCGCTCGGCGATCGAGGACGAAGGCGGCATCCTGATCGTGCTGATAACCCTCGCCGCGATCGGCTTCGGCGTGGTGTCGCTGTTCGGCTTGTTCGACCGGCCACAAAGGGCCGACTCGCTTCTGCTTATGCTGTCGATCGCCAGCGTACCGCTCGGCTGGTTGACGCTGCATCTGATCATGGCCTACCGCTACGGGCATCTCTATTACGTCCGCGTCGATGGCAAGACGGGGGGCGCGAAAGGCCATGACGCCGGCGGCTTGAAGTTTCCCGGTACCGACGAGCCGACAGCGTGGGACTTCATCTATCATTCGTATGTCGTGGGCACGACGGCCCAGGTCTCGGATGTGGACGTCACCAGCACCGTCATGCGCAAGGTGACCTGGGCCCACAGCACGGTGGCCTTCTTCTACAACACGGTCCTGATCGCGCTCGCCGTCAACATCGCGGTGCAGGGCGGCGGCTGAAGCCGGGCGAAAAAAAAGCCCCGGTCAGGGTGACCGGGGCTGAGGTGGAGCGATATCGAGAGAACGAGGCGGCGCGCCGTCAGCGCACGATCTGCCACGACCCGTCGGGCTGCAAGCAGGCGGTGCCGTAGGACGGCACCGGCTGATTGTTCACGACTGTCGTGCTCTGGTATTCGCGGCAATAGTTCTGCGCGGCCTGAAGGCGGCCGCCGGGCAATGTCTGCGGCTGATAGACCACGGGCGGCGGGGGCGGCGCGTAATAGACCGGAGGCGGCGCCGGAGCATAAACGACGCGCGGCGGCGGCGGATAGTAGTAGACCGGCGGTGGCGCGACATAGACGTAGCGTGCGTCGTATCCGCGATGATAGGGGCGATGGTAATGCCGCGGGTAATAGCCGCTGCTGTAGCCGAACGCGAAGCTGTCGGCGTGTGCCGGAGCGGGGGCTGACATCACGGCCGCGGCGCTGAGGGCCATCAAGCCGGCGGCGCCAAGCGCCAGTCGGCCAACCGTACGCGTGACCATTCGAACCTCCTACAATGCCGGGGCGGCAGGCCCCGGGCCGTCCTCCCGGATCAACCGCCGGGCCAGCCCTTGGGGATCCGATTGGGGCCGGACCCTTCCGGGCAACTCCCATCATAGCCCGGAATTGGGCGCCATTATGGCAAGGCTCGGTTCCGCGGCAACCGTCCATTAACCATACCTTAAGCTTTGTAGTGCTTAACTTTTTTCGAGCGCCGCCGCGCGGGCGGGGCGACTTTCGCCATGAGCCCTCGATGACCGATCAGCCGGACCGTCACAGTGCGAACAATTGGACCCGGCTGGGCCAACAGGAGCTCGACCGCGTGCTGCAGCAGCACGAGCGCTTCCTGACCGGACAGAACAACGGCCGACGCGCTCAATTGAAATTCCATGATCTGAGCGGCCTCGATCTCCGGCAGCGCAATCTGTCGCAGGCGGACCTGACCGGCGCGTTGCTCAAGCAAGCGCGGCTGGCCGAGGCCGATCTCAGCGCCGCCAACCTGTTCGGCGCCGATCTGCGCGTCGCCAATCTGTTCCGTGCGGACCTGACCCGCGCCGACCTGCGCGGCGCCTGCCTGCGCGGCGCCGATCTCACCGAAGCCAAGATGGTCGACGCCGACCTGCGCCAGGCGGCGCTCGCCCGTTACGGCACCAAGGATGGGATGAGCGTTGTCAACATGGAGAAGATATCGTCCGAACTGAGCGCCATCGTCGCGCGCCGCGCCGATCTGACCGGCGCGCTGCTGTCGGATGCCATGCTGCTCAACGCCGACCTGACCGACGCTATCATGCGCAACACCGATCTAAAGCACGCCGATCTGCGCAACTGCATCTTGATCGGCACGCTGTTCGAAAACGCCGACCTGACCAACGCCAACCTGGCCGGCAGCACCATGACCGGCGCGGTGCTCAGCAAGGTCAAGCTCGAAGGCGCCAATTTCAAGAGCGCCGACCTGCGCGGCGCGATCGTCGATTCCGATGCGCGTGGCGTGGAAGCGCTGCGGATGGCGATGAACGTGCAACCCGTCGCCACCGATGACCGCATCGGCCTGATGCTCGCCCAGCACGCCAAATGGGTGACCTCTTCGAGCCATGATGGCACGCGCGCCGATTTCTCCGACACGGACTTGAGCGGTCAGGTGTTGCGGACGGCCAATCTCGCGGCGGCCGTGATGGAGCGCTGCGTGCTCCAGGGCGCCGACCTGACCCAGGCCGAGCTCGCCATGGCGGCCATGTCCTACAGCGATCTGAGCGGCGCCAATCTGACGCGCGCGGATCTGCGCGGCACCAATCTCCACCGCGCCGCCTTGATCGAAACCAATCTCGCGGGTGCCAATCTCGGACCCGTCGAAAAGGTCGGCAGCGCGCAGCAGCACAGTTATCCGGTCAATCTCGAAGGCGCCAAGCTGATCCGCGCCAATCTGGCCAGCGCCGTGCTGCGCGACGCCCGCCTGAGCCGGGCGGATTTCGCCGAGGCCGATCTGCGTGACGCGGACCTGCGCGGCGCCGATCTGCGCGAGGCCAACCTCAAGGGCGCCAATCTCGACGGCGCCGATTTGACCGGCGCCAAGCTCGACTCCGTGCGCGGCTACGTCGCCGCCTGATCGCCGGCGCGTTTCTTCAGCCATATTGAGTTTCCGCGGTAGAGCGGGTAAACACAGCGCGCCCCGATTCGAAAAGGACGCGCCCGTGGCCGCAAGCCAATCCGCCATCGATGCCGGCCTCTTCGCCGCCCGCGCCCGCGACATCATCGATGCGGGGCGCTTCCTCGATGCGCATGGCTGGGCACCGGCGACCGCCGGCAATTATTCGGCGCGTCTCGACGCGGCCCACCTCGCGATCACCGTCTCCGGCTGCCACAAGGGCCAGCTCGGCGAACAGGACGTCATGGTGGTGGATCTCGCGGGGCACCCCGTGGGCCGCGGACAGAAACCGTCGGCCGAGACGCCGCTCCATACCCAGCTTATGGCGGATTTTCCGATGATCGGTGCCGTGTTGCATACCCATTCGGTCGCCTCGACCGTGCTGTCGATGGTCGATCCCAAGCGCCGGGAAATCGCCTTCTCCGCCTACGAGTTGCTCAAGGTGTTCGAGGGATACGACACCCATGACACCACCGCCGTCGTGCCGATCTTCGAGAATTCCCAGGACATGACCATGCTGTCGCAACAGGTACGGGCCTACATGCGGCGCCATCCGCCGATGCTGGGCACGGCCAACGGCCGGGCTGGGATCGTTGGCTACTTGATCCGGGGCCACGGTGTGTATACATGGGGGGTCGACATGGCCGCCGCCAAACGCCATGCGGAGGGGCTCGAATTCCTGTTTGCCTGCGAGCTGGAGCGGGTGCGGATCGGGCGCTGATAGAAGGTTCACTGGCCGCACCTAAAGAGGATGGGGCCACTGAAGAGGATGGGGCGATGAGCAATCTGAAAGTCTATCACGAGGACAAGCCGTCCGAGCCGCTGGTCGACACCAGCGAGGGCGCCGAGATGGCGCGTCATCTCCAGGCGATCGGCGTGCGTTTCGAACGCTGGCAGGCCGCTCAGCCGGTCGCCGCGGGCGCGTCGCAGGACGCGGTCCTGGCCGCCTACCGCCAGCCTGTCGATCGGTTGATGCGCGCATGCGGCTACAAAACGGCCGACGTGATCAGCCTGACCAAGGACAATCCGGACAAGGCCGCCCTGCGCCAGAAATTCCTCAACGAGCATATCCATGAGGAGGACGAAGTGCGCTTCTTCGTCGATGGCCGCGGGCTGTTCTACCTTCATGCCCAAGGCAAGGTCTATGGCGTGCTGTGCCAGAAGGGCGACCTGATCAGCGTGCCCGCCGGCACGACCCACTGGTTCGACATGGGCGCCGAGCCGCACCTGGCCTGCATCCGGCTGTTCACCGATCCGGCGGGCTGGGTGGCGAAGTTCACCGGCAGCACGATTTCCCAGAGCTTCCCGACGATCGACGAGCCGGTCGCCGCAGTCGCCTGATGGCGACGATTCAAGCGCCCATCGATGCCATCGTCACCGATATCGAGGGCACGACCACCGCCATCTCTTTCGTCCATGACGTGCTGTTTCCCTATGCGCGGGCGAACCTGAACGGGTTCGTCGCGGCGCATGGGCGCGAGCCGGCGGTGCGCGCCGAGCTTGACGCGGCCAAGCGCGAGGCGGGCGATCCGGCCATGTCGGACGAGGCGGTGGTCGCCGTTCTGCGGCGCTGGATCGACGAGGACCGCAAGGCGACGCCGCTCAAGGCGCTGCAGGGCATGATCTGGGCCGAGGGCTACAAGGCCGGCGGCTTCCAGGGTCATATCTACGACGATGCCGCCGAGGCCCTGCGCCGCTGGCATCGGGCGGGCAAAAAGCTCTACGTCTATTCCTCCGGTTCGGTGCCGGCGCAGAAGCTGATCTTCGGCCATACGAAATTCGGCGACCTCACGCCGCTGTTCTCCGGCTATTTCGACACCACGACGGGTCCGAAGAAAGAAGCCGACAGCTATCGCAGGATCGCGGCTGCGATCGGCATGCCCGCGTCGCGCATGCTGTTCCTGTCCGACAGCACCGACGAGATCGCGGCGGCCCGCGCCGCCGGCCTGCACACCGTGCAACTGCGCCGCCCCGGCGAGGCCCAGGCCAAAGGGCAGGGGCCGCAGGCGGAGAGCTTCGCCGCGATCGCGCTCGCCTGATCAACCCGGCATCTTGCGCATTGCTAGAGTTTCCCTCCCCCCTTTGTGGGGCAGGGCTATCGCATGTGGCGCGTTTTGGGCGAATGGGCGAAAAAATCGAATCGTGCGCGAGCCCGTTGCGCAAGTTTCGAATCCGGGCGGGCCTTCCGGAGCACAAATGGAATCGGGAAAATTCATATGCGATTGCCCTGCTTTGTGGGGTCAGGGTGGGGGGTGTCTCCCCGAGCACGGATTTCACCCCCACCCGACCTCCCCCATCGAGGGGGAGGAGCAGTAACGGCCGTGTTGGGCCAAAGCACTCAATAGCCGGCGGCGCGATCCACCAGATTGACGAGGGGGCGGCCTTCGCGGGCGCGCCGGATATTGTCGGCGATGGTGATCGCGCCATGGGCGGCGCGGCCATCGCAGGAGTTGTGGGGGGTAATGGTGACTTTTGGGTGAATCCAGAAAGGATGATCGGCCGGCAGAGGCTCCTCGCGGAACACGTCGAGGGTGGCGCCGGCGATATGCCCGGACTCGAGCGCCGCCAGCAGATCCTCCTCGACCACATGTTCGCCGCGCGCCGTATTGATGACATAGGCGCCGCGTGGCAAGGCGGCGAGCGCGCGGGCATCGAGGATGTCCTGAGTCTCGCGCGTCAGTGGCAGTTGGCAGACCAGGATATCGCTGCGCGCCAGGAACGGAAGAAATCCGTCGCGGCCGACGAAATTGGCGATGCCGTCGTGGCTGTGCGGCGTGCGCGTCCAGCCGGCCACATCGAAGCCGCATTGGCGAAGCTGCTGCGCGGCGGCCAAGCCGAGCGAGCCCAGCCCCATGATCCCGACGCGCAGATCCTTGGCGTCGCGCTGCGGCAGGCGCTCCCAGTGCTTTGCCCGCTGCTGCGCTTGATAATCCGGGAAGCGGCGAAAGTAGCGCAGCACATGGAGGAGCACATACTGCGCCATGGTCGCCGAGCGCTGCGGATTGACGCTGCGCACCAGCGGCACATTCGGGGGCAGTTGCGGATCCTCGAGCAGATGCTCGACGCCGACCGACATGGAAGCGATGAAGCGCAGATTGGGAAATGTCGCCAGCTCACCGTGCGGCATGTGCGACACCAGCGCGAATTCGACGTCTTCCCGTCGGCCGAAATCGGGCCATACGCGCACCTCGAGGTCGGGGGATACCTTGCCGAATGCGGCCAGCCAGCTTTCGATCGGCTCCCGTCCGCCTTTCAGCAAAAGGACCATGCTGTTTACTCGCCGTAGAGCTTAGCGGGATCGACCTCGACCTTGGCGATCTCCGCCAGGCTGCCGGCGCGCGGCGCGCGGAAGAAGCAATTGTGTCGCCCGGTGTGGCAGGCGACGCCGGTCTGCTCGACCAGCAGCAGCACCGCATCGCCGTCGCAATCGACGCGGAAATCGGCCAGTTTCTGGACTTGGCCGGAACTTTCGCCCTTGCGCCACTGCTTGCGCCGCGAGCGGGAATAATAGTGAGCATAACCGCTGCGCAGGGTTTCGCTGACCGCCTCGCGGTTCATCCAGGCCAGCATCAGCACCTCGCCCGTGTCGTGCTGCTGCGCGATGGCGGCGACCAGACCGTTGGCGTCGAACTTCATCTCGCCGAGGATCCGCTCGATCGCCGAGTCGGACAGGGCGAGGGGGGACGGCGGGGGCGCGGAGGGCGCGCTCATGATCAACTCCCGGGCTTGGCGGTTCGGGCGAGACGTTTGACACGCCGGGCCCGCGATCTGTTATACTATAACATTCGTGATGCAATCCCGACTATAATTCAAGGCGTTAAGGCACGGTAGCTGAGATGGCGAAACGCGCGACGAAAATGCCGGTGGCGCTGCAACGCGGCCATGACCACCGCAAATGCATGGTGGACGCCCTGGCCATGGCCGACGAATTGTGCGCCAAGCGCGGCGCCCGGATGACCGAGCTGCGCCGCCGAGTGCTCACCCTGATCTGGGATTCCCACGCCCCGGTCGGCGCCTACGCCATCATGGAGATGCTCAAGCGCGAGGGCCGCAGCGCCATGCCGCCGACGGTCTACCGCGCGCTCGATTTCCTGCAGGACCAAGGGCTGGTCCATCGCATCGCCTCCCTCAACGCCTTCATCGGCTGCAGCCATCCGGCCGATGCCCATGCCATTCAATATCTCATCTGCCGCCGCTGCGGCACCGTGGCGGAGATCGAGAACGGCGCCATCGGCGGCGCCATCGCCGCCAGCGCGCGCGAGCTCGGGTTCGACATGACGGGCCAAACCGTGGAGATCGCCGGCATCTGCCGCGATTGCCTCGCCCCTCCGAAGCGCGCCGCCGGCCAGAGGGCGGACCATGCTCACTGAAGCGGGAGAGGCCCACGCCGAACCGCCGGCCGCCGTCGCACCGGGCGAGTCCCTGGTCGAGGCGAGGAATCTTTTCGTCGAGCTCGGCGGGCGGGAGATTCTGCGTGACGTCAGCCTGTCCGTGCGGCGCGGCGAGGTGGTCACCCTGATCGGCCCGAACGGCGCCGGCAAATCCACCCTGGTGCGCATCCTGCTCGGCCTGATGAAGCCGACCGGCGGAACGGTCACGCGGCGTCCCGGTATCCGCGTCGGCTACATGCCGCAGCTCATGACCATCGACCGTGACATGCCGATGACGGTGTGGCGCTTCCTCAAGCTATCCGGGGTGACCGCGCGCGACCGGCTGGCCCAGGTGCTCGACGAGGTGGGTGCGTCCTACACGGCGGACCAGGCGGTGCAGGAACTGTCGGGCGGCGAATTCCAGCGAATCCTGCTGGCGCGCGCGCTGTTGCGCCGGCCCGACCTGCTGGTGCTCGACGAGCCGGTGCGCAGCGTCGACGTCACCGGGCAGGCGGAGCTCTACGACCTGATCGGCCAGTTGCGCTACCGCTACGGTTGCGGCGTGCTCATGGTGTCTCACGATCTGCATCTGGTGATGGCCTCGACCGACGAGGTGATCTGCCTCAACCAGCATGTGTGCTGCGCCGGATCGCCGGAATCCGTCAGCCGCCATCCGGAATATTTCGCGCTGTTCGGGCCCGCGATCGCCCAGAGCCTGGCGGTCTATACCCACGCCCACGATCACAGCCACGATGCCGCTGGCCATGTGGCGCCTTTGCCGGGATCGACCGCCGCACCGCATATGCACGGCCGGGGCGAGGATCGCGGCCATGACCACGGGCATCATCACGGCGGCGACCCCCGCCAGGGGCGAGGCCATTCCCATGGATGATTTCCTGCTGCGCGCGTTGATCGCCGGCTTCGGCGTGGCGGTCATCTGCGGCCCGCTCGGCGCCTTCGTGGTGTGGCGCCGCATGGCCTTCTTCGGCTCGACGCTCGCCCATTCGGCGCTGCTCGGCGTCGCGCTCGGCTATCTGCTGCATTTCGACATGACACTCGGGATGTTCGCCGTGTCCCTGGTGCTCGCGGCACTCCTCTACGTTGCCGAGCAGCGTAAGACACTGGCGACCGACACGCTGCTCGGCGTGCTCGCCCATACGGCGCTCGCGGCGGGCATCGTCATGGTGGCGTTCCTCGATACCCTGCGCACGGATTTGCTGTCGCTGCTGTTCGGCGACATCCTGTCGGTGGGCGAGGCGGATATCTACTGGATCTACGGCGGCGGGGTCGTGGCCCTCGCGGCGCTCGCCTGGATCTGGCGTCCGCTGCTGGCGCTCACCGTGCACGAGGAGATGGCCGAGGTCGAGGGCGTCCACGCCACGCTGGTGCGCTTCGTGTTCATGATCCTGCTCGCCATCGTCATCGCGGTCTCGCTCAAGATCGTCGGCCTGCTGCTGATCACGTCGCTGCTGGTGATCCCGGCGGCCACCGCGCGGCACCTGTCGCGCACGCCGGAACAGATGGCGGTGCTCGCCTCGGTCATCGGCTGCGTCACCGTGGCCGCCGGCCTCGCCGAGTCCTTCGCGTGGGATCTGCCGTCGGGCGCGGCGATCGTGCTCACCGCGGCCTTGATTTTCGCCATCGTGTCGCTGCTGCCGCGCCGAACGAAGGCGCGCGCGAAAGCCTAAGCCGCCGCGTTGAGGCGGGCGAAGCCTTCTTCGAGATCGGCGATCAGGTCGCTCGGATCTTCCAACCCGGCATGGAGACGGAGCAGCGGTCCCTCGGCGCGCCAGGGCACGGCCGTACGGTAGTTTGCCGGGTTGATCGGCAGGATCAGGCTTTCGAAGCCGCCCCAGCTATAGCCCATGGCGAACAGCTTCATGCCGTCGAGCATGGCGGCAACCGCCTGTTTCGAAGTGGGCTTGAGAATGATCGAGAATAGCCCGCTCGCGCCTTTGAAATCTCGCTTCCACACCGCATGGCCCGGGCAATCGGGAAAGGCCGGGTGCAGCAGCTTCGTCACCTCCGGCCGCTTCCTGAGCCATTCGGCAAGCATCAATCCGGTTTTCTGATGGCGCTCGAGCCGGACGCCCAGCGTGCGCAATCCGCGCAGCGTCAGGTAGCAGTCGTCCGGACCGGCGCAGGGACCGAAGAGCTGGCGCGAGCGGCGCACCTTGAGGAAGCTTTCCTGGGTCGTGACGATGACGCCGATCATGGCGTCCGCATGGCCGACGAGATACTTCGTGCCGGAATAGATCGCCACGTCGACGCCATGGTCGAGAGGGCGGAACAACAGCGGCGTCGCCCAGCTATTGTCCATCAACACCACCGCGCCGGCCTTGTGAGCCGCATCGACGATGGCCGGGATGTCCTGCACCTCGAAAGTCACCGAGCCCGGCGATTCGACGAAGACCACCTTGGTGTCGGGGCGGATCAGCTTGGCGATGCCCGCGCCGATCGTCGGATCGTAATAGGTCGTCTCGACGCCGAAGCGACCGAGCAATTGGTCGCAATAGCGCCGCGTCGGGTCATAGGTGCTGTCGACCATCAGCACGTGATCGCCCTGCTGCACGAAGGCGGTGAGCGCGACGGCGATGGCGGACACGCCCGACGAGCAGACGATGCCGCGATGTCCGCCATCCAGCTTGGCCATGGCCTCTTCGAGATGAAAGGCGGTCGGCGTGCCCTGGCGGCCGTAGTTGAAGATGTCGAACGGCGCCTTGCCGACGGCCTCCAGGTCGGCGACGGTCGGGAAGGTCACCGTCGAAGCGCGGTGAATCGGCGGGTTCACCGTGTTGAAGTGGCTCGGCGGATCGCGGCCGACCGTGGTCACCAGAGTGTCGGGCTTCTGCGGCAGGTCGTCGGTCTTTTTCATGCGGGCGAGTTTGGCACCGGCGCGCGACTCAAGCCAGCGCGGTTTGATCAGCGTTCGACGGGCGCATCGGGCTTGGCGCCCCACTCGGACCACGAGCCGTCATAGACCGCGGCATCCTTGTGGCCGGCGAGATGAAGCCCGAAGGCGAGGATCGCCGCGGTGAGCCCCGAACCGCAGCTCGTGGCGACGGGTTGCCCCTGGGTCATGCCGGCGGCCGCGAAGATGCGCGACAGCTCCGCCGTTGGCCGCATGGTGCCGGTCTGCGGGTCGATGAGAGCCTGGAACGGCAGGTTGCGGCTGCCGGGGATGTGGCCGCTCTTGAGACCGGGGCGCGGCTCCGGCTCAATACCACGGAAGCGGCCTTCGCTGCGCGCGTCGAGCACGAGCTCCGCGTGGCTGGCAAGATTGGCCGCAATCGCCGCGAAGTCGCGCACCAGCTCCGGCCGGAACGAGGCCTCGAAGGGCACCTTGCGCAGTTTCTCCGGGCCGGATTCGGTCGGGCGGCCTTCGCGGCGCCATTTCGGCAGGCCGCCGTCGAGCACCGCCACCCTGTCGTGACCGAAGACGCGGAAGGTCCACCACACGCGCGGCGCGCTGAAAATGCCGGCACCGTCATACACGACAACGACATCGGCGTTGCTGATGCCGAGCGCGCCGACCGCGTCGGCGAATGCCTGCGGCGTCGGCAGCATGTGCGGCAGGCCGCGCGTCCTGTCGGCGATGGCATCGATGTCGAAGAATGTCGCGCCGCGAACATGCGACACCTCGAATTCGGCCTTCGCGTCGCGCCCCTGCGCCGGCATGTACCACGAGCCGTCGAGCACCCGCACATTGCCGGTCTCCATGCGCGCGGCCAGCCAGTCCGTCGAAACCAGGGGTGGCACGGCGGGTCCGCTCATGGCGAGGGCCTACATCCAATCGGGGAAGGGCAGATGGCGCGCGCGCAGAAAATCGGGATTGAACAGCTTCGACTGATAGCGCTGGCCGTAGTCGGCGAGGATGGTCACGATGGTGTGGCCCGGCCCCATCTGTTTGGCGAGGCGGATGGCGCCCGCCACGTTGATGCCGGTCGAGCCCCCCATGCATAGCCCTTCGTGCTTCAACAGGTCGAACACGACCGGCAGCGCCTCTTCGTCGGGAATCTGGTAGGCCTCGTCGATCGCCGCGCCCTCGAGGTTCTTGGTGACTCGGCCCTGGCCGATGCCTTCCGTGATGGAGGAGCCCTCCGCTTTCAGCTCGCCGTGCTTGTAGTAATGGTAGAGCGCGGCGCCCATCGGGTCGGCGATCGCGATCTTGACGTTCTTGTTGCGCTCCTTGAGCCCGATGCT
>CAZOBN010000003.1:68979-72440 GCA_964577835.1 uncultured Rhizobiaceae bacterium | reverse complement strand
CGGCTTGCCTTTGAACTCGAGCGTCTTGCCGACCGAGCGGGCGGAGGCGAGCAGCTTGAGGGAAGCGACGGGGAAGTTCCGTCGCTCGAGGACGCGGAGGATTTCCACTCCGACCGCGCCGGTGGCGCCGACAATGGCGATGTTCTGGGCGTTCATGGTGGGCAGACGTATACAGGAGCCCCCGCACCCAAGAAAGGTGCGGAAAGCCCCCGAAAACCTAATCTGTTGCCCTATCGGGCCTGCAGGTCAGGGGTCAGGCGGGCGCCCGGGCCGGCCGGGCCGCCGCCTCGACGACCATGTTCTTCATCGCCTTCTGAAGCTTGTCGAAGGCGCGCACCTCGATCTGGCGCACGCGCTCGCGGCTGATGCCGTACTCGGACGACAGGTCCTCCAGCGTCTTGGGCTCGTCGATCAGCCGACGCTCGACGATGATGCGACGCTCGCGATCGGTGAGCTGCTTCAGCGCCGCGGCGAGCATGCCCTTGCGCTGGCCCAGCTCCTGGCTTTCGGCAAGGCGCGCCTCCTGGTTGGGCGAATCGTCGACCAGCCAATCCTGCCACTCCATGTCGCCGCCGTCGGCCTTGACCGGCGCGTTGAGCGAACTGTCGGGCGCGGCGAGGCGGCGGTTCATGTTCACCACCTCCTCTTCCGGCACGCCGAGGCGCGTGGCGATCTTGGTCACCTGCTCGGGCGTCAGGTCGCCCTCCTCGATCGCCTGCATCTGGCCCTTGAGCTTGCGCAGGTTGAAGAACAGCTTCTTCTGCGCAGCCGTCGTGCCCATCTTCACGAGCGACCAGCTATGCAGGATGTATTCCTGGATCGAGGCGCGGATCCACCACATGGCATAGGTGGCCAAGCGGAAGCCGCGCTCCGGATCGAAGCGCTTGACCGCCTGCATCATGCCCAGGTTGCCTTCGGAAATGAGCTCGCCCAGGGGCAGGCCATAGCCGCGGTAGCCCATGGCGATCTTGGCGACCAGGCGCAGGTGGCTCGTCACCAGCTGATGGGCCGCGTCGATATCGTCGTGCTCACGCCAGCGTTTGGCGAGCATGTATTCCTGCTCCTGCTCGAGCATGGGAAACTTGCGAATCTCCTGGAGATACCGCGACAGATTCCCTTCGGGGCTCATGATCGGCAGGTTGGGAATGGCGCTCATTGGCTTGCTCCTTTTTGGCGGAGGCGTAAGACCTCTCGCGGATACGGACTATACCTTACCACGTTACTCTTGTATATAAGTTCTTTTAAAGACTCTCTAACTTGGCAATCAATTCTTTGATATCGCCTGGTAAATCAGAATCGAAGCGGAGCTGCTCACCGCTGGTCGGGTGTCGGAAGCCGATCCGGCAGGCGTGCAGGGCCTGACGCCCCAAGGCCTCCCCCGCACGGGCTGCGGCAGGCGGTCGCGGCGGCGGCTGCCGTCCGCGTCTCACGGTCTTATACGTGTCGTCCCCTAGCAATGGATGGCCGATCCAGGCCATGTGCACGCGGATTTGATGGGTCCGCCCGGTCGCCAGCCGACATTCTATTAAGCTCGCGACCGGCGCGGTTGTTCCGGGAACGGTGAAACGGCGTATCGTTTTGTAACGGGTGAGCGCGGCTTTGCCGCCGCGCCCGACCACCGTCATGCGCTGGCGGTGGCGCGGGTCGCGCCCGATGGCGCCTTCGATTTCGCCGGCTGCCGGCTGCGGCGCGCCCCATACCACCGCGAGATAGGCGCGGTCGAGGCTGTGCTCGGCGAACTGCGCGGCGAGCGAGGCATGCGCCACGTCGGTCTTGGCCACCACCATCAGGCCGCTGGTGTCCTTGTCGATGCGATGCACGATGCCGGGCCGGCGCACGCCGCCGATGCCCGACAGCGACTCGCCGCAGTGGGCGAGCAGGGCATTGACCAGCGTCCGGTCCGGGTTGCCGGCTGCGGGGTGGACCACAAGGCCGGCGGGCTTATCCACCACGAGCACCTGGGCATCCTCATAAACGATGGTGAGCGGTATGGACTGCGCGGCGGGAACCGCAGGCGCAGGCTCGGGCACGACTATGGCGAAACTTTGGCCGTGTTTGACCCGCTGGGAGGGGTCCGTTATGGTCCCGCCCGTCTCGCCGCCTGCAACTTGGAGCCTGACATGGCCCCCCTCGATCAGTGAACGGATGCGGCTGCGCGACAGTTCCGGGCGGATTTCCGCCAGAAATTGGGCCAGTGCCTTGTCGAGCCGGGTGCCCGCCGCGGCCTCGTCGAGGGTCACGGCGATGCGGTCGGCGTCCGCCGTGCGGCCGGTCAACTTGTCGTGAGAGGCGCCGTGATCGGCCACGGCGGCGCGTCGCTCGGGCCGGTCGGGCGCGGAGGGCGCCAGCGGTTCGCGGGCGGTCCGTGCCGCTTCGGCCAAAGTGTGGTGTGCGGGCGTTCGTTTTGCCGGTGCTCGTTTCACCGGACTGCGTTTTGCCGGTTTCGCCGGTGCCGGTTTAGATCGAGTTTGTTTTGATTTTGTTTTCATCGCGCGGAGAGTGAACCCAACCATGCAAGCGCTCAAGGCCCTCGTCATTTTCATGGGGATTCTGATCGCCGTCGGCGTCGCCGTGCTCGGCGTCACCATCTACAACCGCGCCACCAAGATGGCGACCGGCGACAAGCCCGCGCCGGCGACCATGACGATTCCGCCGCTCGCCGGCGCGCCGGCACCGCAGAGCGGGCCCGGTGCTCCGGTCTCGCCGCCGCCCCAGGCGCCCGTCGCCGCGACCAACTTCGGCGTGCGCGAGCTCGGCCTGCCTGCCGGCAGCGTCGTCGTCTCCGTGCAGCCGATCGGCCCGCGCGTGCTGGTGCAGGCCCGGCTGCCCGACGGCGGCACGCGCATCCTGGTGCTCGATCCGGCGACCGGCGACGTGGCCGGCGAATGGCGCGCGTCCGGCGGCGCGGCCGGCGCGCCGGCGCCGACATCCCTGACGCCGCAACCGCCGCCCGAGAGCGGCGCAACGCGCCCGTGATCCTGCGCCTGAGCACGGCACATCGCACGGCGCTGCGCGACCACGCGCTCGCCGCCTACCCGAAGGAATGCTGCGGCCTGCTGATCGGGCGCGACGGAGAGGGCGAGGGTGCGGCCACGACCACGGGCGCGCTCCTCGTCACCAAGGTGCTGCCCAGCGTCAACCAGGACCCGGCCGGCGGCGCGCGCGCCTTCGAGGTCGATCCCGAACTGATCCTGACCTGGCACAAGCGGCTGCGCGGCACGCCCGAGCGCATCGTCGGCCATTACCATTCCCACCCCGACGAGCCGGCGCGCCCCTCGGCGACCGATCTCGAGCGCGCCTGGGAGCCGGGCATGATCTGGCTCATCGTCGGCGTCGGCCGCGGCTTGGCCGAGATCGCCGCCTTCCAATACCAGGAGGAGGGCCGCGGCCCCGCCACGCGCCGCAGCTTCGAACCGGTGGAGATGACGGAAGGGTGAGGCGGAGGCCTCATCCATTCCGTC
>CAZOBN010000003.1:0-68879 GCA_964577835.1 uncultured Rhizobiaceae bacterium | reverse complement strand
ATGGCGCGGCTCGACCGGGCCATCTCTCCCGGGGTCCGTTAGTTCTCGTCATGGCGCGGCTCGACCGGGCCATCTCTCCCGGGGTCCGTTAGTTCTCGTCATGGCACGGCTCGACCGGGCCATCTCAGGCGGGTGAGCACCTTAAATACCCAGCCCGTCCTGCGATCCTGCAACCGGGCTGCAACCGGGCTTGCCTCGAGCCCCGGGAGGCGCTAAACACCCCGCTCCGGCCCGCCGATGTGTCCCCATCGTCTAGAGGCCCAGGACGACGCCCTCTCACGGCGTAAACCGGGGTTCGAATCCCCGTGGGGACGCCACACCAACCTTTGTAGATCACAGGCGTGGCAGGGACGCCAAATGGTGGCCTCTGCATGGTCAGCAGTAAAAGCATAGCACCAGGCCTTGGAAGGGCGGTTCTCGATAGAGCCTTCCGAGGGTGCTATTGTACCTCGACCCGTCAGCGGGTATGGTCCCCCCCCCAACAGAGTCTCTGCCCCATAGTTTAGGAGAACGGTCATGATGCGCGCGGCGGTAGTCGGCCTTCTTCTGGCTTGTGCATTGGGTCTGCTCACATCCGAACCGGTGTCGGCAGCCTCACAGGTGCGCGAGGCCTGGGACCAGGTGAAGACCTTTACGGTCGAGAAGAAACAGGCCGCCGTCGAATACGGCAAGACCCTGGTGCGCGAGACCGATGATAAAATCAAGGACCTGGAAGCCCAGGCCGCCAAGTCGTCGGGCGAAGCGAAGGCGGCGCAGGAACGCAGCATCAAGGAGCTGAAGGCAAAGCGCGCGCAGGCGGCGGCCAAACTCGACGAGATGGGCGAGGCGTCAGGAACCGCTTGGGATGCCACGAAGCAGGGCTTTGCCGACGCCTACAAGGATCTGAGTCAGGCCTTTGGCCGGGCGGTCGATCACTTCAAGAAATGATGCGTTTAGGTCTTAAGCGGTGAAGTGCCTTTGGGCGTCGTTGGAGACTCGCTCCGCTCTTCGGCGAATCCAAATTCGTTGGCCTAAGCGGCGCGCGAATAGCCTCGTCGGGCGCGGGGACCACCAATAACCAGTTCTCAGTTTCCTCCCTGGCGGCACGCCACTCCTTGATCTAGTAAATTATTGAAACTAAATCAAAGATTTATAGATCCCTGAGGCATGGTCTCACCCCCACACATCGCCCCCCATTTTACTTCTCGGCGATGCAGGTCGACAGTTAGTCGACTAGGAGCTATCCTTTCTATGGAAAGATAAAAAGCATTATATTCCAGAGGAAGGGATATGCCAGTTTCATCGGCTCCCGATGTCTATCCCGTGCAGGCAGAGCTTGTGCTCAGTAGAGCTGTGGTGCGGGCCGCGCAATTTTTGGAACTTCCCAATGCCACGGTGGCTAGAGTTCTTGGGATTTCTGAAGCCACAGTGTCGCGGCTCGTTCACCAGCAATTTAAGCTGCAACGAGGCACGAAGCCATTTGAGCTCGCTCAATTGTTCGTGCGCCTATTTCGCGGCTTGAGCGCAATCACAGGCGGTGACGACCGTGCCTCTCGTTCGTGGCTCGTAAATGAAAACTTGGCGTTGCGAGCTCGACCCATCGAATTGATCCAGTCTATCGAGGGATTGACCCGGACGCTGAACTATGTGGATTCCCGCCGCGCTCGTATCTGAGGTCTCTCCTTACGACGGCTTAGTGTGGCGGGTAGTTGAGACTCAATACACAGCCGCGACTATGCGGCTCACCGGCAGTCTCGAAGAGCAACGTATTCTTGAAAACGTCCTCGAAGGTTCGAAGCCTCCGCTTCCGCCTGAATGCCGCGAATTAGATTTCCTTCTGTCCACTCCATTCCGATATGCGCCACCTTGGCCGCACGGCTCTCGCTTTCGCCGCGCACATCAGCCGGAAGGTGTCTTCTATGCTGCGGAAAACGTAGAGGCTTCGATCGCGGAGTCCGCTTTCTATAGCTTACTGTTCTATTTCGAATCTCCTGGCACGATGCTCCCGACTGCTCCAGTCGAGCATACGGCGTTCAATGTTCCGTGCGCCACAGACAAACACATCGACTTAACCGTACCTCGGCTAAATGAAGATCGATCTGTATGGATGCATCCAGTAAATTACGCTCCCTGTCAGAAGCTGGCAGACGTTGCTCGTCAAATCGGAGTGGATATAATCCGTTACGCATCAGTTCGCGATCCAGAACACCGCCCAAACATTGCTATCATGACCTGCCGCGCATTTGCGTCAGCTAAGGCACAAGGCCTTGAAACGTGGCACCTATACGTGCAACGAAACGGCGTGCGGGCCTGGTCTGAAAATCCTCGCATGCAACTTGAGTTTTCCTTGGACACCTTCAGCGCAGATCCCAGGATCGAGCAGTTCTCTGCTTGAGACGGCTTCCGTTTCGCTTCGACGGAGCGCCAGTCGCTGCTTTCGATTCGGCCGCTATGCCGTCTCGGGGCGGATATACCGGGCACAACTGGCGCCGGAGCGTGACACGGCGAGCGGACCTCAGGCGGGCTGCAGGATCGTCTCGTGGTCGAAGCTTGGGCTGTTGACGCGGGTGCCGATGGCATAGGCGCGCATGCGCGCGGACGGGAAGGGGCGGGCCAGCATGGCGTGCAGCGCGTCGCGGCTGGCCGGTTCCTCGCCGAGCCATTTCGCCCAGTCGCGCTCCTCCAGGATGATCGGCATGCGCGCGTGGATCGGCGTCATCAGATCGTTGGCCGGGCCGGTGACGATGGTGCAACTGCGCACGATCTCGCGCGTCGCCCGATCGCGCCAGCGCTCCCACAGGCCGGCGAAGGCGAACAGCGGCGGCTCGTTGCCGTCGGCGGGCAGGATGGCGAAGGGCTGCTTGCCGCCCGGCGTCTTCTGCCATTCATAGAAGCCGTCTGCCGGGATCAGGCAGCGCCGTTGGGCGAAGGCCTCCTGGAAGGCCGGCTTCTCGGCGATGGTCTCGCGGCGCGCGTTGATCAGTTTGTTGCCGATGGAGCGGTCCTTGGCCCACAGCGGAATCAGACCCCAATGAAGCGGATCGAGATGGCGCAGCCCGTCCGCCGGATTGAAGCGCACGCAGAGCACCGCATCGGTCGGCGCCAGATTGAAGCGCGGCCGAGAGACGGGGGGCGCGCCGGTGATGCGGAAGATCCGCGCTATTTCTGTCGCCGGCGTGCGGGTGAGAAAGCGTCCACACATGGCCGCAACCTAGCGCCCGCCGCGGCGATGCGACACCTCGACGTCGCGCTCTTCCATGTTCCGGATTTGTTCGATGGGGGCACCCGCGAACGAGTCGGGATTGGAGTGAAGGCGGACGACGAACCCGCGCCGGCGCCAAGCGTTATGGCGGGATGAAGCAATATAAGATCGTGGTCTATGTTCCCGAATCCCATGCCGACGCGGTGCGCGCCGCGCTCGGCGGGGCGGGGGCCGGCCGCATCGGCAACTACAGCCATTGCACCTTCAGCGTGAAAGGCACCGGGCGCTTCAAGCCGGAAGAAGGTGCCGATCCGGCGATCGGCGCGATCGGCAAGCTCGAGGCCGTGACCGAGGAGCGCATCGAAACCGTGTGCCGCGAAGAGCGTCTCGCGGCGGCGATCCAGGCGGTCAGGGACGCGCATCCCTACGAGGAGCCGGCCTTGGATGTCTATCCCATCGAGATCGTGTGACGAGTCGAGGTCGTGACGCGTCGGGCCATCATTCGGCGGCGTTGCGCCAGCGATGGTGTCTGGGTTGCGGCCGCCGCATGTAACGAAGGGCGCCCAAGGCTTCCCAATAAACAATGGAAGGATCGCGTACCGCCCTCTTGGGAAACCCGCCGAGGTAGTGCAGGAAGTGCAGGACTCGCCTCTGTTCCAACAGCAGCTTCATGTGATAGCCGCCGGAGCCGATGGCGTAGCGCCTACGCAGGGCGGGGAGGTCGCATTCCTTGCGGCCGTGGTGGTGGCTCACCACGATGCTGGGCTCGTATAGGCCGTCCCAGCCCGCGAGGCATACCCGCGCCGCCGTGTCGCAATCCGCGCCGGACCCGATATAGCCGCCGGGCCCGAACAGCGGATCGAAGCCGCCGATGGATTCGAGCGCCTCGCGCCGGAACGACAGGTTGGCGCCGGTGAATTGCCCGGGCCGCACATAGCGTCCGGCGGTAAACCGACGCCGCGTGGTGGATTCCTCGATCGTGATCGGAACGTCGGTCGGATCGTGCAGCAGAATACGCCCGGTCACGACTCCGATCTTCGGATCGACAAAGGCGGCAAGCACGCCGCGCACGAAATCGGGCGCCGGATAGCAATCGTCGTCGGTCATGGCGAGAATCGTGCCGCGGCTGTTGCGGTATCCGCAATTCAGCGCGTTGCCCGTGCCCGGCTCGCCTTCGAAGACATAGCGCGCGGTGAAGGGCATGGAGTGGCGCCAGCGCTCGAACACGGCCGGCGTGTCGTCGGTCGATCCGTTGTCGACCAGAATGAACTCGAAGTCGTGGGATTCGGGGGGCTCGATCGCGGCTATGGCTGCAAGACACCGAGAGAGACTATGCGCCCGGTTCCGGGTGCAGACGATGAGGGATAAGGAATTTCCTACCATGCAACCAATCGCAGCCAATGCCATAAGGCCAAACGTTAATTCGGAAAAGAGGGGGCCCTGCGATTGCGGCCGTGAAACCGGCCTCGCATCATCCCTTCACCCGCATAACGGCCGAGATGGGGATTGGGTCCATTCGGCGCGCGGCACGGCGGAGCGATTGGAACCCAATCACAGTGGACAACGTTTGGCGTCGGGGTTCTCACGAAATCCGTGGGGGAACGGTTATGTGGGGGTTCCTTGATGCCGGCGCCTAAAGACCATCCGGGTCGCTCTCTGATCTGGGCATTGATCGAAAGTGGTGGCCTATCCGTCTTATCCTTGGCGGTCTTGCTCGTGGTGGCCCGCTTGGCGGGGCCCGGCGAGCTGGGCGCTTTCGCCATCGCGCTGGGGATCGTCCAAATCCTCGCGATGGTGGTGGAGATGCTGCTGCATGATGCCATCATCCAGCGGCCGAAGCTGACGCCGAGCCATCTGCACTCCGCGTTCTGGGTCTGCCTCGTGCTGGGCCTCGGGTTGAGCGCGGCCTGCTGGTTCGCCGCCAAGCCGATCGGCGAGATCTTCGAGAGCGAGCAGGTCGCGGCACTACTCCCGATCATCGGCCTCAGCCTCGCGATGAGCGGCGCCGGTTGCGTGCCGATCGCCGTTTTGCGGCGGGAGGTTCGCTTTCGGCCGCTCGCGCTGCGATCGCTGTGCGGCCGCCTGTGCGGCGCGCTGGTCGCCGTCGCCATGGCGGCGTCGCACTACGGCGTGTGGAGCCTCGTGGCGCAGCATCTGATCCAGGTTTTCGTCAGCACGCTGCTGGTCTGGCCAGCCTGCCCGTGGCGCCCGGCATTGTCGTTTTCGCCAGCGCGCCTGGGCGAGCTGTTCTCGTTCGGCGCGCTCTCCGTCGGTACGCGGCTCGTCTGGACCGGTAGCGGGCGGATGTTCACGCTGCTGGTTGGCAACTACCTCGGGGTAACGGCGGTCGGCTATCTCAATATCGCCCAGCGCGTCGTCGATACGCTATTCGACCTGCTCGCCGGCGGGGCGCACAATCTGGCGTTGCCGATCTTCTCGCGTCGCCAGGAAGACAGAGCATCCCTGGTGCGCGCCTATAAGCAGGCGACGGAATTCTCCGCGCTCGCGACACAGCCGCTGTTCGGCGGCCTGGCGGTTTGCGCGTTGCCGATCATCGCTGTGCTGCTGGGAGAGACCTGGCTTCCGGCCGCGCCCCTCGTCACCATGCTGGCGATCGGCGCCATGCTGCAATTCCTGTTTCTGTTCGGCCCGACAACCCTGACGGCGCTCGGTCGTCCCGGTCTTGTGTTCGCCGCCAGCCTGGTCAATTTTTTCTTCGTCTTTGCGGCGTTCTTCCTGCTCCGTCCGGACGACGTGTTCGAGGCGACGGCGCTATGGGCCAGCCGCATCGCGATCGGCGGCCCCATTCTGCATCTCTTGGTTTGCCGCCTGCTCAACTGTTCGCCATGGCTCATCGTCAAGATCGGTTGGGTGCCCCTGGGTGCGACGATCGTCATGGGCGCCACGCTGGCGCTGATCGACCATCATTGGCTGCAGCACGCCTCGGCGATGACCCGCCTCGCCATGCTGGTGCCGCTCGGCGCCGTGATCTACGGGGCGGCGCTGGCGGTCGCCGGGCGCGCGTCGGTTCTCCGTTTGCTGGATTTCGCGATGGCGGCGATCCGCCATCGTCCGAGCCTCGGATCGTGACCGCCGCGCCGGCGGAGGGGGCGGGACGGTCGACGGTCAAAGGGCATAAAAAGACGCCCGGCACACGGTGCCGGGCGTTCGTTCACGCAGAAGACGGCGGAGGACCGTCTTCAAATCCCGCGCTGGCGACGGACCAGCGCGAGGCCGGCAACAAGGGTTCCGAACAATGCCAGAGTGCCCGGTTCCGGCACGGTGGATGTCGGGTTATAGGCGACGTTGTCGAACTCGAAGGCGTATTGGGTGCTCTTGGCGACCACGCGGTCGAACGCGAGGGTGGAATTGACGTTGACATAGAAGGTGCCATTGGCGCCTTGGTCGCCGTTGGCGCCGGCCCAGATGTCGGTGCCCGTCAGGCTTCCGACCATGGCCGCGCCGTCCCAGAACTGCAGCGAGTTGTAGTTGTCGACCGAGCCCCACAGCAGGCCGAAATACTGCATGTCGCCGGGCAACAGCAGAGTCACCGTGCCGATGCCGGTGCTGAGATATCTCGTGGGATCGGCGCCATTGCCCGCGGTGCCGAACGGCACGCCGTTGTTGTTGGAGAGGAACGGCGCGGCATAGAGACCGGATGCCGCTCCCTGCACGGTCTGGCCGGTGCCGGTGTAGGAGACCGTCAGCCCGCCGCTGGCTCCGCCGGAATTACCCAGAGGCAGAAGGTTGAAGTTGATATAGGTCACCCCGGTCGGCGCGCCGCCGACGGAAGCATTGACGATGAGCGCGGCCTGAGCCCCGGCGCTCGATGCCAAGGTCAGAGCACTGTATATCGCCAAGGCACGAACGAGCCGGGTGAACATGATCCTCTCCCCACTGTGGGCCGCGAAATGGTGAAGCGGACTGTAGTGAGTAAAGATTGACTAAAATATGAGGTTTCCGACGTACGCGTTTCTTAGCGATCGGATGTGTTCGCGGCGCGGATTTTCAATGGCTTGCGCGTCGATGCCATGGCCGTGGTTAACAAACTGCCCGCGTTTGGCTGGCGCCTGCTTCGCCAGCGCCGTTGGGCGACACCCGCCCCATAACGCAACCAGCCGCCCGAGAGCGGCCGGCGCTGGTCGAATCGATCTTGTTGCGGTCAGTCGAGACCGACGATTCCCTTCACGGCCGACCAATTGAAGTAGGCGAGCAACAGGGCGAGGAGAACGGCCGCCCCGGCCATGGTCTTCGCGCCCGGGCGCGACGGCGGATGTTCATCGGACGGATTGAGTACGGCGGCTTGAACCTGTTCGCTCATTGTCATGATCCTCTATTCGCAAATGCGCGCAAGGCGCCCCAAGCCCGCGTCGGGCTATGCTGTTCGAATCGTGCCGCGCGAGCTCCGAACCGTTGATCGCGATAGCAAGGCGTAGCCTGATGGCGCCGGAGACATCGGTCGACGAATGTCGCCAGCGCGACGACGCGGCCGCACGGCAGAGGCGAAAAGAATGGGTGTGACCCCGACAGCATCCGACCCTCGGACGATCTACAAGCGGGCGGAGCTTAGGGTGCTGAGGCGCGACGGCTCTATAGTGGTCTTCCGCAATTGCGGAGAACCAGAACCGTCGCCTCGATCAGAGGCCGCACGAAGCGGTCCGCGGTCAATGGCCGGCGATGAATTCGATCAGCGGCGCTTGAACTGTTGCGGACGACGGGGCGCCGACCCTTGGCGCTCATCCTTCTGGCGGAACACGATGCGTCCCTTGTCGAGATCGTAGGGGGTCATTTCCACCATCACCCGGTCGCCCGCGATGATGCGGATGCGGTGCTTGCGCATCTTGCCCGCGATATAGGCGAGGGCTTCATGGCCGTTGTCGAGGCGCACGCGGAAGCGCGAGTCCGGTAGGACTTCCACGACCGCGCCCTCAAATTCGAGAAGATCTTCCTTGGCCATTTTTTCTACGCACTTTCGTGAACGACGCGGGGCAGCCGAAGCTGCCCCGTTGGATCATTCGGCCTTGAGATTGACAGCCGAGACCTTGCCCTGCTGACCACGCTCCAGATCGAAGGTGACCTTCTGGCCTTCCCTCAGGTTACTGAGGCCGGCGCGTTCGACCGCGGAGATATGCACGAAGACATCCTTCGAGCCATCATCGGGCTGAATAAAGCCGTAACCCTTCGTCGGGTTGAACCATTTGACAGTGCCGCTGGACATAGAGTCCCTCCAATAACGTTAAGCGCGTCGCGCCTCATTGCTCAGCGTTGAAACAATGTGCGACGTGATCAAGCAGCGTTCAGGAAGGGAAACCGGGGGTCGGGCATTTAGCAAGACCGAAGGCGCAGCCGACCCAAATCGCGTTGACAGAACCTACCATAAGCCGTTTTGCGGGTTTTGCAAGCATGGGCTTTGCCAAAGGCGCCTGCGTACGGCCTGCCAGAGCCCGCGTCGAATGCTTGTGAGACAAGGGTTTATGCAGCGTCAGGGCGCCGCCGAGGTCTGCTTGGGCGCCTCGGTTGGAAGCTGCGTTTCGATCATGCGCTGTGCTTCGGCGATTTCGACGCGCTCGACCAGCGCGAGCTCCTCGGCCAGTCGGTTGAGGGCCTCATCATAGAGTCTGGCTTTCCAACTGCCGCCGATCGGGCTGAGGTCGCGGAGCACCTCCGCCAGGAGTTCCGGCTTGCCGCTGTTCAGCTTCGCCACATAGATGTTGGCCCAGCGCGACCAGTGGCCCGGCAGCATGGCGCGCGGTGCCGGCAAGACCGCAAGGGCGGCCTGCATGGTCTCTTTCGAACTGATCGAGCGCAATCCGGACTGCTCCAGCGTGCGTTCCGGGATGCGCAGCGTGAGAGCGGTGCGACGGAAATCGACGACGAGGAAGCGATGGGTTTCGCCATTCACCTCCATCTCGACCGTCTTGCCGACGCTGCCGATCCCATGGTTGGGATGCACGACCACATCGTTGGGCTTGAATCCGTGCCGCATGAAAGCCTCCTCACGGAGCATGGGCGCGACAGAAGCCGCGCTGTTGAAACGACGCCCGTTCATTTCGGGTTGGCACCCCATCATGCGAAGGAAAAACGGGCCAACAACGCGAGCCGACGGAAGCAAGGAACTTGAATATAAATGGGTATTCGCCGTGCCACCTTCAAGCGGGACGGCCGAATGCGCGCACGCCTCGGTGGTCGCTCGTGTGGCGACGGTGGATTACAAAATCCCCAACACCGCTTCCGGTGGACGACCGAGCGCCGCTTTCTTGCCGTTCACCACGATAGGACGCTCGATCAAGATCGGGTTGTCCGCCATCGCCTTGATGATCGCCGCATCGCTGAGCTTCTCGTCGGCGAGCTTCAGATCCTTGTAGGGCGCCTCGCCCTTGCGCAGAAGCTGCCGCGGGCTGATTCCGAGCTTGGCCACCAGATCCTTGAGCTCCGCGACCGAAGGCGGGGTCTTGAGATACTCGATCACCTGGGGTTTGATTCCCTTGTCTTCCAAGAGCTTCATGGTTTCGCGCGATTTGGTGCAGCGCGGATTGTGGTAGATCACGACGGCCATGGTCTTTTCCTCATGTTGGTGGATCCGGGGAACCTAGCGCGTCTGCCGAAAAGCCGGAATAGCCTTGAGCGACCTTGCTGTGGACAAGATGTTCGGAGCCAAATGCGCGTCCGCACGTTGATCAAGCGCGGGATCGATCTTGAAGGGGCGTGCGAATGGCGGCCAAAACCCCGGGAAACGTGCGCATCGGCATTTCAGGCTGGCGCTATGAGCCCTGGCGGGGTGTGTTCTATCCCGAAAAGCTCCGCCAGAAGGACGAGCTCGCCTACGCCAGTTCGAAATTCCCGACCATCGAGATCAACGGCACCTTCTATTCATTGCAGCGACCGGACTATTTCGCGCAATGGTACGATGAGACGCCGCCCAACTTCCAGTTCGCGGTCAAAGGAGGGCGCTTCATCACCCACATCCGCCGTCTGAGGGAGGTCGAGGCGCCGCTCGCCAACTTTTTCGCCTCCGGCGTGCTGCGGCTCCAGAACAAGCTCGGACCGTTTCTGTGGCAGTTCCCGTCCAACTTCAAATTCGATGCGCCCCGCGTCGAGGCATTCTTCAAGCTGCTGCCGCACGACACCGACGCGGCGACCGACATGGCGAGCCACCACGAGAAGCGTATGGCGGGGCGCGCCTGGGTGGAGAAGACCCCGAAGCGGAAAATGCGTCACGCCATGGAGATCCGCCACGATAGTTTCGTGACGCCTGAATTCGTCGACCTGCTGCGCCGCTACAACGTCGCGCTGGTCTGTGCCGACACGGTGGAATGGCCGCGCCTGATGGACGTCACCAGCGACTTCGTCTATTGCCGCTTGCATGGTTCGGAAGTGCTCTATGCCAGCGGCTATGACGACAAGGCGCTCGACCACTGGGCGGCGCGCACCGCGGCTTGGGCGCGCGGCGGCGAGCCGAAGGATGCCGAGAAGGCCAGCTCAAAGCCGCCTGGGAAGCGGCCCCGCCGCGACGTGTTCGTGTATTTCGACAACGATGCCAAAGTTCGGGCGCCGCGCGACGCCGAAGCCTTGATCGCCAAGCTCAAGAAAACGCTGGGCGACGCGGTCGTCATGTCCAAAGCGGCTACGCCCGCGCCTCGGGCGCCATCCAAGGGTTCGCCGGCACAGCGCCGCCCGGCGGCGAACAAACAGGCGGAAAGACGAGCCAATCCCTGGCGCTGACTTATTTCTGGCGGAGGTGCTAAACTCATCGCTGGCGCCTGGAGGGGTACGCCTCTGGCGCCTTGGGGAATATGCCGCCCAAGCGGCGAATTTCGGGGGACATGATGGATTTTCAAACAGCCGTCAAAACCTGCTTTGCCAACTACATCACGTTCAGCGGCCGCGCGCCGCGCTCCGAATATTGGTATTTCGTGCTATTCCTGGTTATCGTCGGGGTGATAACAGGCGTGCTCGACGCGATCCTGTTTCCGGCCAACGTCATTTCGCCGCTGAATTCGATTTTTTCGCTGGTCACGTTTCTGCCTTCGCTGGCGGTCACGTCGCGGCGGCTCCGCGACGTTGATAAGTCCGGCTGGTGGCAACTGCTCTGGCTTGTCCCGATCATTGGCTGGATCGTCTTGATCATCTGGCTCGTTCAACGTGGCACACCGGGGCCCAATCGTTTTGGCGCCGACCCGCTCGGCTCCATGGTCGCGGTGCCCGCCTGAGACTCCTGCACCGCGTGAGTGATGGTATACTGGACGCAGTCAAAGCCATCCGAATGGGCTAGTACTGGCTATCATTGAAGCAAGAGTCACCCCACCCCGGTCCCTCCCCCATCGAGGGGGAGGGGACGTTATTGAGCAACATTGCGAATCCCCTCCACCCTTGTGGGGGAGGGTTAGGGTGGGGGGTGATACAGGCATCGGTGATTCCGAGTACTAGGGCCGCGCCACGCTGACCCGAGTCCGTCCTGGATGGCATCATTTTCGCGAATAGCCATGGATCAGCACGCCGAGCACTCTCTATCCCCCTGGCAGCACGATCACCGCTTCGGTTTGCATCGGCCGCGGACTGCCGAGCGGCGCGTCAAGATCGTCGCGGCGCTGACTCTCGTCACCATGGTGCTCGAGATCGTCGCCGGCCAGCTCTTCGGTTCCATGGCCCTGCTCGCCGACGGCCTCCACATGGGCTCCCATGCCATGGCGCTCGGCCTCAGCGCGCTGGCCTATTCGTGGATGCGCCGGCGCGCCGGCGACGCGCGGTTTTCGCTCGGCACCGGCAAGATATCGGCGCTCGCCGGCTATACCGGAGCGCTCCTCCTGCTCATCCCGGTGGCACTCATGGTGTGGGAGAGCATCGAGAAGCTGCTGTCGCCGACGCCGATCGACTTTACCTGGGCGCTGGCGGTTGCCGTCGTCGGCCTGGCGGTGAATGGCGTTTCCGCCGTCATCCTGTCACGCGCGGAGCCCGCGACGCACGGCCATCGCCATGCGGCGGCGGAAGATGGCCATGCCCATGAGCACGGTCATGCTCATGAGAACTCCCATGGTGACGACCACAACCTGCGCTCCGCCTATCTTCATGTGGCGACCGACATGCTGACGTCCGTTCTCGCCATCGTCGCCCTGCTCGGCGCGGCGCGCTTCGGTTGGCTCTGGCTCGATCCTGCCGTCGGACTGCTCGGCGCCGTGATCATCATCTGGTGGTCGATCGGTCTGGTGCGCGGGAGCAGCCATATGCTGCTCGATCGCGCGGCTCCGGCATCGGTGAGCCGGCGGCTGCGCCAGGCGATCGAAAGCGACGCCGACAATCGGCTCGCCGACCTCCATGTCTGGTCGATCGGGCCGGGCATTTTCGCGGTCGCCCTGTCGGTGGTCACCCATCATCCAAAGCTTCCCGACTACTACAAGAACCTGGTGCCTGACGACCTCGGCATCCGCCATATCACCGTGGAAGTCAATCTGTGCAAGGAGCAGGATTGACCGGCGATTGCGCCGAAGTCCTAACGGCTGGTTAATGCATTCTGCATATGATTCCTTGACTTTAGCATCTCAAGGGCGCATCTATCCCGTCGAGGCCGATGGCTTTGCCAAGGCTTCCCTCTCGTGATCGCGCGAAGCGCGTCCGCATTTCTCCCAAAATTTGCGATGCCCTCCATCCCGAGAATTCCCCTTTAATACAAAGGGCCGTCCTGTTCGCGCGCAGGGCCGCGAATAGTGAAAGAACAATGTCAGTAAAGACTTTTGCCGAGCTCGAGCTTATCGAGCCGTTGCAGCGCGCTTTGGCCGCTGAAAATTACACCGCCCCGACTCCCATTCAGTCTCAGGCAATTCCTCAACTCCTCAAGGGCCGCGACCTGCTGGGCTGCGCCCAGACGGGCACCGGCAAGACGGCGGCCTTCGCTCTGCCCATCCTGCAGAAGCTCGCGGCCAGTAAAGCTCCATTGCGTCCGAAGTCGGTGCGCTGTCTGGTGCTGACGCCGACTCGTGAGCTGGCGCTCCAGATCAACGAGAGCTTCCGCACCTACGGCCGTCATCTGCGCATCTCCACCACGGTGGTGATGGGCGGCGTCGGCCACGTGCCGCAGATCAAGGCGCTGGCGCGCGGCATCGATGTGCTGATCGCCACGCCGGGCCGGCTCAACGACCTGCTCATGCAGCGTCATGTCCAGTTCGACCAGCTCGAGGTCTTCGTGCTCGACGAGGCCGACCGCATGCTCGACATGGGATTCATCCGCGACGTGCGGAAGATCATCGCCGTCCTGCCGGCGGCGCGTCAGACCATGTTGTTCTCGGCCACCATGCCGGACGACATCGCGCGTCTCGCGCAGTCGATTCTCAAGGAGCCGGTGCGCGTCGAAGTGACGCCGGCCGCCACGACCGTCGAGCGCATCGATCAAAAGGTGCTGTTCGTCGACAAGGGCGCCAAGCACAAGCTGCTCGGCCAGGTCCTCAAGGATACGTCGATCTCGCGTGCCATCATCTTCACCCGCACCAAGCACGGCGCCAACAAGGTTGGCGAGGTGCTCGAGCGCGGCCAGGTGATGGCCGAGGTGATCCACGGCAACAAATCCCAGTCGGCGCGCCAGAAGGCGCTCGAGAACTTCCGCGCCGGCCGCTCGCGCGTGCTGGTGGCGACCGATATCGCCGCGCGCGGCATCGATGTGGATGGCATCACCCATGTCATCAACTTCGATCTGCCGAACGACCCGGAGAGTTACGTGCACCGCATCGGCCGCACGGCGCGCGCCGGTGCCGATGGTGTCGCGATCTCGTTTTGCGACGGAACCGAACGCGGCTTCCTGCGCGACATCGAGAAGCTGATTCGCATCAGCTTGCCGGCGGAAAACGCCGGCGTGCAGGCGGATCCGCGGCCGGCAGGCGCCGCCGCAGAGCATGAGCGCGACGATCGCCGCCGCCACGGTGGCGAGCAACGTCATGGTAACGGCGAGAAACGTCACGCGGGCAACCGCAGCGGCGGTGGCAACCGTCACGCCTCCGGTGAGCGTCAGAATGGTGGTCCGAATGGCCACTCGAATGGCGGTCATTCGAACGGCGAGCGTCGTCCAGGCGGCAACGGCGGTCAGCCGGGCCGCGGTTCTCGCCGCGGCTCGAGCCGCCGGCCGGGACAAGGCGCTCCTGCCGCGGCGTAAGCTGGCCTCATTAATCTAAAGCACTTGGCAGTTCACGGCCGAGGCGGGAATATACCTGCCTCGGCCGTTTTCTTGCGGCCGTCATCGCCTGGGAGGCTGTCCGTGAGCTTTGATCGACTGTGTTTGCGGCGCCCGGCGCGGAGGGGCAGCGCGTGCTCCGACCTTGCGGCCGATGGTGCCGCCGCATGGTAAAGCCGACGCCCTACGGCCCGTTTCCCTGCGTGCCTCTGCCGAAGCGGCCGCGCATCCAATGGCCGAATGGTGCCCAGATCGCCGTCTGGGTCGTGGTCAATCTCGAATTCTTCCGACTCGACCGGCCTGTCCCCGGCGGCCACGGCAAGGTGCCCGACGTGGTGGCCTGGTCGAAGCGCGACTACGGCAACCGGGTCGGCGTCTATCGCCTCATGGAGGCGATGGAGCGCTACGGCATGCCGGGTACCGCCAACGTCAATGCCGAGATGTGCGAATTCCACCCCGAGGTGTTGGTCGAGGCCAAGCGGCTCGGCTGGGAGTTCATGGCGCACGGCGGCAGCAACAGCCGGCCGATGCACCACCTGTCGCCGGAGGATGAAAAGCGCGAAATCCGCGACTCCATCGCCGCGGTCGGCCGCGCCTGGGGCCGGAAGCCGCAGGGCTGGATGGGGCCCGGCATGCACGAGACCTGGCAGACCCTCGACCTGCTGGCGGAGGAGGGCATGCTCTACAACGCCGACTGGATCAACGACGACCAGCCGTATCTGATGGAGATCAACGGTCACACCATGGTGCAGGTGCCGTACGGCGAGCAGCCGCACGACAAGGGCGCCTACGAGCGGCTCGGCTACAAGCCGTGGGAGTTCGAGCGCATGGTGCAGGACCAGTTCGACGTGCTTTATCGGGAAGGCGAGAAGACCGGCAAGGTGCTGATCGTCGCGCTGCACCCTTTCGTCTCCGGCGTGCCCCACCGGCTCAAGGCGGTGGAAAATATCTTCCAATACATCAACAGCAAGCCGGGGGTGTGGAAGGCGACTGGCTGCGAGATCGCCGAGCACTTCCTGAAATCGGGCGCGACCTTCTAACCATCGCGCCTGGGAGCGTTGCCGCCCTCTTAAGGAGGCGGCTGCCTTGGAATGCGCCGATCGGCGATTCGGACTTATACGCGCCGGAAAGCCGTCGGATCGCCGTCGCGGATAAAATATAAACCCATCCTGCTCCGCATCCGAACCGTGCGCTCCGCGGTATTGGGAGGGCATGCAATTCCGCGTGCCTTGGCAATCCAATGCGAGAGAAGCACCATGACACTCAGCAACCGTCACGCGGTTCTCATGGCGGCAGGGCTTGTCGCCGCCGTCTTCACGTCCGTCTCCCTGTCCGCCGGAGCCTCGGCGCAAACGGTCATCGGCCTGGCCGATGGCAAGTCCCTGGTCATGCTCGACAGCATGAGCGGCAAGATCACCAAAACCGTCCCGGTGAGCGGCGCCGCCAATCTGATCGGCATCGATGTGCGGCCGGCGGACGGCATGCTCTACGGCGTCACCGCCGACGGCGCGGTTGTCACCATCGATCCGACGAGCGGCAAGGCCATGGAAAAGAGCAAGCTCAAGACCATGTTGCCGAAAGGCGTCGCGGCCACGGTGGATTTCAACCCGGTGGCGGACCGGTTGCGCATCATCGGCAGCGACGGCGCCAACCTGCGTGCCAACGTGGACGACGGCTCGGTGACGACCGATGGCGCGCTGAAATTCGCCGAGACCGACATGCACAAGGGCGAGAAGCCCAATGTGATCGCCGGCGCCTATATCAATTCCATGAAGGGCGCCAAGGAAACGGCGCTCTACGACATCGACGGGACGATCGGCGGCTTGCTCAAGCAGACGCCGCCGAACGACGGCATCCTGAACGCGGTCGGCAAGCTCGGCGTCACCGTATCGGGGCCTGTCGCGTTCGATATCGTGTCGGACGGCATGAGTAACAACACGGCGTGGCTGGTCGCCGGTGGCATGTTGCACAAGGTCGATCTCGCGACCGGCAAGGCGACCATGACCGGCAAGCTGTCGGGTGCGTCCGGCACGATCACCGACATCGCGGTTTGGCCGGGCATGTAAGAAGGCGCATGCCGGGGATGCGGCGGCGCCTTGTGCAAGGCGCCGCCGTTTTTATTCGACACCCGCGATCTGGCGGCTCAGGGCGTGGGGCGGGCCGCTGGCCTGCGCCTCGGTGCGCTTGGCGATGATCTCATCGAGCGTCTTGCGTGCCGTGTCGGAGAAGGACCCGCCGATCTCGACCGCCCGGCGCGCCGTCTTCTCCGCCTCGGCGAGCTGGCCCAGTTCGGCCAGCACATGGGCGAGGTTGTTGAGCGCCGCGGCGGAATCCGGATGCTGGGCGGCCGCCGTGCGGAAGGCGCGGGCGGCTTCGGTTTTCTTGTTCAGCGCATAGAGTGCGTTGCCGCGGCCCATCATGGCCTGCAGGTCGTCGGGCCATTGCTCGAGCGCCGTGGCATAGGCCCGCGCGGCCGCATCGTATTGCCTGGCCTGCTCGAGGCCTTTGACGGCCGCCAGGTAGGGCAACGGCTGCGCGGTGGCGGGCAGCCGGTCGGGCGGTAGCACGGCGATGGCCCAATGGCCGCCGCGCTCCCAGGTGCGCTCGAACGTGGTGAGCGGCAGGCGGTCGCGCGCGGTGAGGCCCGAATGCAGGATGAGCTCCCTGCTGTCCATGTCGTAGCCGATGGCGACCGCGTAGTGCCATTGCGGATACCAGGACAGGGCCAAATTCTGGAAGACGACGACCGGGGTGCCGTTGGCGATCTCGGCGAGGATCGAGCGCAGATCCTTGATCGGGTAGGCGACGCGGCCGTGCCGCCGGCTCGCCGAGAGCATATCGGCCTGCAGGCTGCCTTCGCGGCCCGGCGTGAAGACGATGGGGGTGAGTTGGTCCGGCGTGACCTTCACGCCGCTCGCGCCGAGCGCCATGGCAAGCGACGCCGGACCGCACTCATTCTCGGCCTGGGGATAGAAGACGACGTTGTCGAGCTCGACCTGCGGCGGCAACGCGCCACGTTGCTGCAGAACCGAATCGGTCTGCGGCGTGGCGCAGCCGGCGAGCGCGAGCAGCGCAATGGCGATCAGCCACCGCATGGAACGCGTCTTCGACCTGGCCGATTAACGCACGCTACGCGTCCAGGGGAAGACCTTGGTCAGACCCGCGATGTCGGTGATCAGCAGGACGATGAAGATAATCAGCGCGGCGCCGATGATGACGCCGAGCGCGCCCTGGCCTGCCGGCATTTGGTCGAGCCGGCCGGCGACCTGCATGACTTCCTCGTCGGTCAGGCTGTTGACGCGCGCCTGGGCTTCGTCCGGCGAGATGCCATAGGTCTTCAGCTCGCGCTGAACGTCCTCGCGGGCCATCAGCTCGTTGATGCGGGCGCGGTCGGCGGCGACCGACCGCTGGGTGACGAGCTCTTCGCTGGTGACGAGCGCCGCCTGGGCGCGCGGCATCGGCATCGAGGTGACGAACAGGCCGGCGGTCACGGCAGCGACGACGGCACGGCAGAACTTGCGGGATTTCAGCATGGGGGCCCCTTATGATTGAGTTCTCGAACGATACCAAACGATACTAAACGCCGGAAACCTTGCTCCGTTGCACTTGGCATCCGGCACTGCCCTATTTATCGGCATGCGAGGCGGCGGACAATGGGCGCTGTACGATGGTATGGGCCTGTCCCACATTTGACTCAGGGGGTTCAGGCGAGTGCCGGCCAAGCCAAGCGGAGCGACGCAATTTAATTATGATATATGTCAATTTGACGTCACTTTACTGCTTGAAACACGAAAATGTGAGTCCTAGGCTTCTTCATGTCGGCACATGCCGATGAAAGCGCGCGGGTTTGCCAACAACCCTTCGCCGGTACTAACCGGGACGCGCTGAGCCGGCGCCTTCCTGGAGCAAGGCGCGCCGGCTTGTCATCCGACGGGACCAGGCCCTTTCATCGGTGCCTTCGATGGCCGGCAAGCGGCCGACACCGTGTCAACAGTCAGGAGGGTGCGTCACGCATGGAAGATCCACCCAGCCAGTTACGTTGGCTTCCGCCCACATACCGGAAGCCACAGTCCGCTTTCTAGTCCCGCCATGGGGGGTACCGGATCGCGGGCTGCCAGACATACGTAAGACCTGAAGACCGGGCATTGACGCCCGTCATATGATCCGTTTCGGACGGGTCGGGGGTTAGACCCCACCAAAATCGGAACCCCGCCGCGGCTTCTGCCCGGGCGGGGTTTCATTTTTGCACGTGTCCGCGCATCTTACCGAACGGTAAGAATTTGGCTTTTTTAACGCCCGTTTAATGGAGAACAACCCGATCGGTAAGTTTAACCTTGCAAGTAGCCATTCCAATCTTATATCTTACCGATCAGTAAGATTGAGGTTGGCTAGGATGATAAAAGACGCGCGAGATTTTGGGTCGTCTGTCCGAGAGGCTCGGCGCAGAGCTGGATTGACCCAGAAGGAATTGGCCCTCTCGGTAGGCACCGGAGAGCGCTTCATCGTCGATTTGGAAGCCGGTAAGGAAACAGTCCGTCTGGGGTTGGCTTTTCGGGTGGCGACCTCGCTCGGTCTGTATATCGGCCTGACTGATAGGCCATAGAAATGCTGCCTGTCTTCTATGAAGACCAACTTGTCGGCCATATCACGCGAGACAAAGTTGGCCTCACATTTGCTTACTCGCCGGAATGGTTGAGTCAAAAGAACTCCTTTGCAATATCCGTCAGCATGCCACTGCGCGAGGGAGAGTTCGAGAACTCAGTCGCAACCCCCTGGTTTGCAAACCTCTTACCCGAGGAACGGCAGTTGGAGGTGATTGGACGCCTTCTGGGACGCAGCCAGGGGGACGTCTACGGCCTCCTTGAGAAAATCGGTCGTGAAACCGCTGGCGCGCTATCTATTGGTGCCTCTGAATCAACCAATGATGCTCAATATCGCAAACTGGACGACGTTCAACTCGCGCAAGCCATAGCTCAACTTCCCGACCGCCCCTTGCTGATTGGCGAGGGAGGCGTAACCATGTCTCTGGCAGGCGCTCAGTCGAAACTGACCGTCGCAGTTTTCGATGGCAACATCCTGCTGCCCCTCAACGGCGCCGCATCCACACATATACTAAAACCGGCGAGTGACCGTCTCCATGCCACGGTAGAGAATGAGCTTTTCTGCATGCATTTAGCGGCGCATGTTGGTTTGCCGACAGCTTCTACGACAATGGCGACCGCCTTAGACAAAAAATATCTGCTCGTGGAGCGCTATGATCGGCACTTATCTGCCGATAGGAAGGTGCACAGGGATCATCAAGAAGACTTCTGTCAGGCCCTCTCTATCTATCCAACGAATAAACATGAGTCGGGAGGATGGCCGGGGTTCGCAAATTTATTCAGCGTCATTGACGAGCACTCGAAACAGCGTGCTCGTGATCGACTCCACCTTTTGGATCTTATCGTTTTTTCATGTTGCATAGGCGATACCGACCGCCATGGCAAAAACTACTCCCTCATGCTGACCGATGACGGACCTCGATTGGCCCCGGCATACGATCTCATGACCGCGCTCATATATCAGAACATCACTCGAAACCTTGCGATGAAGATCGCTGATAAGAGCCGCGCTGAACACTTGCATAAGCGTCATTGGGAACGCTTCGCGTCCAGTGTTGGATTGTCACCTTCTGCAACACCCCGCCGAGTCAATCAAATTGCTGAGGCTGTTTCATCGGGAGCACAACGAATCGCCACCGAATTGAGTAACAGATTTCAGGTTAACGGTGAAAGTTTGCGCCTGATCAGTGACAGCATCCAGCATAATGCGGAGAGAGTTGCGCGGAACAGTCAGCGAAACTGAGGCGATCACCGTCGACGGTCACTTCGGGAAAATATCATAGTTGTATTGGCCTTGGCATTGTCGAGGTCAACTTGTAGATTGCTTCGTCGGGCTCGGCAGACGCCCGGTATCCCAAGACGCCCTGTCCAAGCGCTGCCCTTGCCTCGTTCATAGGGGAGGGTGCCTTGCGGCTTGTCGCTCCATTTGCAACACGCGCGATCGGCTTGGTCCCGGCGCTTGCCGGTTCACCGGTCTTTTCATCGCGTCGCCATCAAGCGGGTTGAAGCCATGCCAGAGAACCTGGGCGCCGCAGCCGCGAACGAAACCGCCCAGGCGCAAGGTCATGGCGTCAGCTTCGCGGAGGCCTTTCGCGTCTGGCTCAAGATCGGCCTGCTGAGCTTCGGCGGTCCGGCCGGGCAGATCGCCCTCATGCACCGCATCCTGGTCGACGAGAAGCGCTGGATCGGCGAGAGCCGCTTTCTCCATGCGCTCAACTATTGCATGCTGCTGCCGGGTCCCGAGGCGCAGCAACTCGCCACCTATATCGGCTGGCTGCTGCATCGCACGGCGGGCGGCCTGGCCGCCGGCATCCTGTTCGTGGTGCCGGGCGCGCTGGTCATTCTGGGCTTGAGCATTCTCTATGCCGGCTTCCATGACCTCACCCTGGTCCAGGCGATTTTCTTCGGCGTGAAGGCTGCCGTGCTCGCGGTCGTGGTCGAGGCGCTGTTGCGGATCAGCAGACGCGCGCTGAAGAACGTCTGGATGTATCTCATCGCCGCCGCGGCCTTCCTCGGCATCTTCGCCTTCGACGTGGATTTTCCCATCATCGTGCTCGGCGCCGCGCTCGTCGGCCTGGTCGGCGGCCGGCTTTGGCCGCGTGTCTTCGGCCTCGCCCAGAGCCACGGCGGCAAGACGGAGGCTACGCCCGCGCTCGACGCGGCGCTCGCCGACGGCACGCTCGACCACACCCGCCCCAGTCTGGGGCGCGCCATGCGCGTGCTGGGGATCTGCCTGGTGTTGTGGTTCGCGCCGATTTCCGCCGTCGCGGTTTGGGCCGGTTGGAACAGCATCTATGTCGCCGAGGGCCTGTTCTTCAGCAAAATGGCGGTGGTCACCTTCGGCGGCGCCTATGCCGTGCTCGCCTATGTGGCGCAGGAGGCGGTGAACACCCACGGCTGGCTGCAGCCGGGCGAAATGCTCGACGGCTTGGGTCTCGCCGAGACCACGCCCGGGCCGCTCATCCTGGTGCTGCAGTTCGTCGGTTTCATGGGCGCTTTCCGCAACCCGGGCACGCTCGACCCGATGATGGCGGGCGTGCTCGGCGCTGCGCTCACCACCTGGGTCACCTTCGTGCCCTGCTTCCTGTGGATCTTCCTCGGCGCGCCCTATATCGAGGCCCTGCGCGGCAACAACGCGCTGGCGGCGGCGCTGACCACCATCACCGCCGCCGTGGTCGGCGTCATGCTGAACCTGACCGTATGGTTCGCGCTGCACGTGCTGTTCGCCCGGGTCGACACGATCGAGACCCACGGTCTCAAGCTGCACTGGCCGGCGTGGGCGACGCTCGATCCTTTCGCGCTCGCGCTCTCGGCTGCGGCGATCGTCGCCATGCTGGTTTTCCATATCCGCATGCTGACGGTGCTGGCCGTCAGCGCGGCTGTCGGCGCGGTTATCTTCACCCTGCGGCTGCCGGGCTGAAAGACGCGGACTGGCAGCCTGCGCCCATCGTGCTTATCTGATCGGCATGCCGACGATCTTCACCATTGGCCATTCGACGCGCAGCCTCGACGAACTGATCGCCATGCTGCGCGAACGGGGCGTGGATATGCTGCTCGATGTGCGGACCATACCGCGCTCGCGCCGGAACCCGCAGTTCAATATGGAACATCTGGCGGCCGCGCTGCCGGACGCCGGCATCGCCTACAGCAACGACAAGGCGCTCGGCGGCCGGCGCGGCAAGCAGCAAGAGGGGCCCTCGCCCAATTCGTTCTGGACGCATGCGGGATTCCGCAACTACGCCGACTATGCCCTGACGCCGCCGTTCCGCGCGGCGCTTGCCGAGCTGGAACGGATCGCCGCGATCCGCCGGCCGGCCATCATGTGCGCGGAAGCGCTGTGGTGGAAATGCCACCGACGCATCATCGCCGACTATCTGCTGGCCGACGGCAACGAGGTGGTTCACATCCTGGCGGCGGGCAAGACCGAGCCGGCGCGCATCGCCGAGAACGCGGTGCGGAGCGAGAACGGCGCTCTGCTCTATCCGGAAAACCCCGCAGCGCCGCGGCTGCCGGGGCTGTAGGCCCTAGAGCGTTTTCCGCCGAAGTGGAAACCGGTTCGGCGTAGAAAACGCGATTAAATCAAGACTCGAGAGCATGATCCGATTCCACTGAAACGGATCATGCTCTAGCACCTGGAATCGGCTGTTAAGACGGCCGCCACCAGCCCGACGATGCGCGCGACGAAAAAAATCGTCATGGCCCGATTCAGTCGGGCCATCCACGTCAAGCCGTCGCTTGTGACTGTGACGATCGGTGTCCGTCCTCTGCGAATTCACCATCGAATGTCATGCTGTCCGCGTTTTTTCTGGAAAACTTGGATGCTCAACCGGACAGCCGTGGGACAAGCCGGGGCATGACGAGAAACTAGGACTGGTTGTCGTCGGCGTCGAGCCGCCTACTCCTCCGCGCCGCGGTCGTCGTCCATGCCGAGCGCGCGCATATAGAGATCCAGGATGGCCTCGCGCTCCTGGCGGTCCGAATGGTCCATCTTGCGCAGCTTGAGGATTTGGCGCATCGCCGGCGTGTCGAATCCGTTCATCTTGGCTTCGGCGAAGACCTCCTTGATGTCGTTGGCGAGCGTCGCCTTTTCCTCGTCGAGCCGCTCGATGCGCTCGATGAAGCTTCGCAGCTGGTCGGCGGCGACGCCGCCGGTCTTGACCTGCTGGGTTTTGGCAGTGGCCATAATTCGCAACTCCTGGGAATTGAGGACGGCGCGGCGGATCAGGTATGCCGCGCTCGCCGATCGTCTCGTGCTTATTTGTCGTCCGCGGCGACGACCATGCGGACGATCTTATCCGGATCCTCCGGCGGCTCGCCCTGGGCGATGCCGTCGACCAACTCCATGCCTTCGGTGACCTCGCCCCACACGGTGTATTGACCGTCGAGGAAGCGGGCATCGGCGAAGCAGATGAAGAACTGGCTGTCGCCGCTGTTCGGGTTCTGCGAGCGCGCCATGCCGACGGTGCCGCGCTTGAATGGCGTGCGGGTGAACTCGGCCTTGAGCTTCTGGCCCGAGCCGCCCGTGCCGGTGCCGGTCGGGTCGCCGGTCTGGGCCATGAAGCCGTCGATGACGCGATGGAAGACGATGCCGTCGTAGAACCCATCGCGCGTCAGTTGCTTGATGCGCTCCACGTGGGTGGGGGCGAGGTCCGGGCGCAGTTGGATCACGACGCGGCCGCTATCGAGATAGAGATGGAGGAAGTTTTCGCGCACGTCGTCGGACGCGCCGGTGCTTTTGGCGGACATGGCTGGTTTCCTTTCGGACCAGTGAGGGACGGCCGGCTGGCGGCCAGATCAGGGGCAGATAAATCAGGCGGCGCATTGTGCATGGAACGGCGCGCCGCGCAAGGCCGTGCCGACGCACGTCAACCATGGCTTCAATAGGCGCGGCCGTCCTTGTGGGTGAAGGCCCATTTTCCGCTGCTGTCCAGCGTCGCCTGGATGTCGTCGTCAGGGTAACTACCGGTATCGCCCGCCGTGCGATCGCCGATCTCGAGATAGACCACGTCCCGATCTGTGCGGTTGATCAAATGATGCCCGTCGCCCGTTCCCGCCTTAAAACCGGCGCACATGCCGGGTCGCAGGATCGTCTCGCCCGCGTCGGTGATCAGCGTCGGCTCGCCCTCCAAGACATAGATGAACTCGTCCTGGCGGGTATGGGCGTGGCGCAGGGCCGATTGTCCGCCGGGCGAGAGTCTGGTGAGATTGACGCCGAAGTTGCTCAAACCGAACAGATCCCCGAGCGGCCGCTTCAAGCGCCCGGCCATGCGGGAAAAGAATGGTTCCGGATAGTTGGAGGGCTTGGTGCGCGGTGGCGCCGCCTCGGCGGCGATCGCAATCCGCTTCTCATCCTGTGGCATGCCGTGTCCTTTCGCCACGCGAGCTGCTCACCCGGCGGACTTTACAACCGCGAGGCGACCGCTGCATTCCGCAACGAGTTGTGTCATATTCATCCTACACATACTGAATGTAGCCGCTTTTCTGTAACATTTCCTTGCTAATGATCTGCGGGTAAGCTTGGCCCGACGACATCAGGGGAGTAGTCGATGAGAACCGACATCACAGAAAACAAGAGCGTCGTCATCCGCCAGAAGATGAAAAGCGCGTTCGCCAAGGTGTTGCTGGCGGCGCGGGCGCGGGGGACAGCCAAGGAAAAGGCGCAACAAGCGCTGGCCGCATTGGCGGAGTTCGGCTTTGTTGACGGCTATGATCGGCAGCCCGAGGCGCAGATCGACCCCGCCGCGCTCATTCCTGCCCAGGCTGCGCTCGTCGCCCTCGCGCTCATGCGTCTGTCGCCGGCCTGTGCCAGGGTAGCGGTCACCGGGCTGCCGCACACGGTGACGGTGCCCGATGCGCACACCGCGGAAGTCTTCCGCGCCGCGATCGCGCAAAGCGCCAAAGAGCGCGCATCCGACCGCCTGGTGAAAATCGTGGTCGCCGCCCACTGACCCGGCGCTCATCCGTCAGAATTTCAACGACAGGCTGACGACGCCGAAGCGGTCGGGCGCATTCTGCGTGCGGAACTCGCGCGTGCGGTAGACCTGCGCGATACCGATGCGTGCCTGGTCCACCATGAAGGCCAGGCCGACCTGCATATCCGCGACGAACGGCAGCTTGTCGACGCTGGCGCTGTCGGTGAAGGTATTGCCGTCCAGGAAGATGTTGCGGGCGACCGCGCGCCCTTCGGCCGAGGCGAAAAAATACCATCCGAAGCGATCGTCGAGCTCGAAGAAGCCCGAGCCGGGCAGGCTGGGCCGGATCCGTGGCGGTCCGAAGTCGGCCGGCAGATCCTCGCCGATGCGAAATCCGAGGCCGGTCGCCGCATAGGTGAAGACATTGCCGAGTGTCGCGCCGACATGGGGCGTGACATCGATGCCGAGATCGCTGTCGGGAACGGCGAAACGCCAGAGCTCCTCGCGCCATTTCCGTTCGTAGATCAGCGCCACGGTCGGCTCGTTCTTGATCTGATTGTTCCAGCCTTCCGGGTTGGAGACGCCGATCAGCTCATGCCATGTCTTCTGCGACTGCTCGGCGAACGAGGCGGGGCCGACCACGCCGACGTCGAGCTCGAGCGTTTCGAGGGTGCGCGGCGTCTCGGAGAGCAGCGCGACGCCGCCGTAGAGATAGCCGGCCCAGGGCCGGTCGTTCGGCTGCGCTTCGCGGATCTTGGTGTCGGTCGGCGTGAACATGCTCTGGCCGAAATTGTAGCCGATGCGCCACTTGCCTTGGGGATCGAGCAGAAAGGGCAGCCACGAGGCTACGACCCGAGCGGAGTCCGGCACGTCGTCGGAGGCCGATAGCCAGCTCAGGTGGAGGCCATTGGTGTAGTGGCGGTCGGTGCCGGCGAACAAGTCGTTTTCCACGACGAAGGTCCAGGTGCCGCGCCGGTCCTCGTCGTGTGGGGCTGCTTCGGCGGTGGCCGCCTGGCTCTCGGTCTCTGCCTCGACTGGTGTGACGCGGTGCTGCGCGCCGTCGTCCGCCACCGCGCCGCTCGTGGGGCAGACAGCCGTGAGCATGATGGCGAAAAGAAGCGAAGTCGGAAAAGGGAGCTGTTTCATGGCTGGATACGTGTACCAATCTGTAGTCCCCCGTGGAGGGCGCAGTGTAGGGCTCAAGCCGTTCCATTCAACCCTTTTCCACGGAGATCCGCCGCGACTTGCCATTGACGAGTACGTAAAACGGTCCGTTCCCTTGTTGAAAACTTTGCCCATATACTGTGCTCGTTGCCTGGGGAGAAAAATCGATGACCGTTCGCGCTGCAAGCCACAATGCCAAGCCCTCTCGGTCTGTGCTGGTGGTAGATGACGACCCGCTGCAGCGTCTCCAACTCACCGAAACCCTTTCCGACCTCGGCATCGAGGTGCTGCAGGAGGAAGAGGGGTCGGCGGCGCTGGAAACCATGCGCGCCGCGCGGCCGGCGGTCGTCATCATGGACGTGCGCATGCCGGTCCTCGATGGCATCGCCGCCGCCCAGGCGATGGCCGATCTCGATTACAAGCCCCGTGTCATTCTGATGACCGGCGATCCCTCTTCGCTGTACCGGGCGAATACCACCCAATTGGACATCTTTGCGGTGCTCGAGAAACCCGTGCCGATGCGGACCCTGAGCCGCTTCATCCTGAAGGCGTTGGGCTGATTGAGCAGAGATCCGCGGTTCCTTGCGGATCATCGCGCTTTTCGCTGCCTCATCCCCGGTATAGGCTATCCCCGATGGTCGCACTCGCCCGCGAGGGCCGAACCGTCGCGGCGGTGTTGCGGGTGTGGCCTGGAAGGAGGCAGCTCGATGCAAGTCATGCAGATCCTCAAGGACAAAGGCGCCGATGTCGTGACGATGGCCGCGGATGCGCTCATCGCCGACGCGATCCGCACGTTGAACGAGCGTCGGATCGGCGCCATCGTGGTTACCAGCTCGCGCGGCGACATCGAGGGGGTGCTGTCCGAGCGTGACTTGATCAACGGTCTTGCCGAGCGCGGCACCGATCTGCTCGGTGCGCGCATCGCGGACCTCATGACCCGCCATGTGTTCACCTGCACGCCGGAAACCAGCCTCGAGGAGCTGATGCGGCAGATGACGCGCCGGCGTATCCGGCACCTTCCTGTCATGCGCGACGGCCGGCTCTGCGGCATCGTCAGCATCGGCGACGTGGTCAAGCATCGGCTGATGGAACTGGAGACCGAGGCGACGACCCTGCGCGACTACATCGGTGGCCGTTAGGCGAATCGACGGCCATCGTCCGGCCATTGTCCCTTGCCTCGCCGGCACTCTCGCCGACAAGATGATCGCCGACCAGACAAACGACATTGTAAGCCGCGACCTCCTTCCATGAATTCCATCACTCTCATCGGACTTGCCGCCGCCACGTTGACGACGGTCGCGTTCGTGCCGCAGGTGGTCCGCACGTGGCGCACCCGGTCGACGCATGACATCTCCCTGCCGATGTTTCTGGTTCTCGCGGCCGGCATCGTCCTATGGCTGATCTATGGCGCGATGATCCGCGATCTGCCGCTGATCCTCGCCAATCTGGTGACGCTCGTCCTCGTGCTGACGATCCTGTTTTTCAAGCTGCGCTACAAATAGGCGCGCCATTCTGCTTTAGGCTGGCCTGGGCGGCGCCTTTTGGGCATGCTGCGGCCTCTTGAAAGAGGGAGGGCCAGCGTGGCGCGACGAAAAGGAAAACTGACCCCCATCGTCTATCTGCGGGAGTTTCTCCGTCTCGAGGCGGCGAGCGGCATCATTCTCGTCATCGCGGCGGCGCTGGCGATGGCCATGGCCAACTCGCCGCTCGGCCATTTCTATACCGCTCTGTTCGATATTCCCGTTTCGGTCCAGGTCGGCGGTCTCGGCATCGCCAAGCCGCTGCTGCTGTGGATCAACGACGGTCTGATGGCGGTTTTTTTTCTTCTCGTCGGTCTGGAGATCAAGCGCGAAATCCGCGAGGGCGAGCTGTCCAGCCGCGATCAGGCCCTGTTGCCCTGCAGCGCCGCGCTGGGCGGCATGGTCGTGCCAGCCGTCATCTATGCGGCGCTCAATTGGGGCGACGATGTTGCCCTGCGCGGTTGGGCGATTCCCACAGCCACCGATATTGCCTTCGCGCTCGGCGTGCTGACGCTGCTCGGCTCCCGCGTACCGGTCTCGCTCAAGGTCTTCCTGACCGCCCTGGCGATCATCGACGACCTCGGCGCCATCGTGATCATCGCGCTGTTCTACACCGCGAATCTCTCCGTCGAGTCGCTGACGCTGGCCGGTATCGCGCTCGCTGTGCTGTTCACGCTGAACAAAATGAAGGTCATGCGCATCTCGGCCTATGTGCTGGTCGGCGTCGCGCTGTGGATCTTCGTGTTGAAGTCCGGCGTTCACGCGACCCTGGCGGGCGTGGCGCTCGCCATGGCGATTCCGACCCGCGATCCGGACGACCCGGAACGCTCCCCATTGGGCGAGATCGAGCACCGGCTGCATGTTTGGGTGGCCTACGGCATCTTGCCGCTATTCGCTTTCGCCAACGCCGGCGTGTCGCTCGCCGGCGTGTCCCTCGTGGCGCTGTTCGAGCCGTTGCCGCTCGGCATCGCCCTCGGTCTGTTCTTCGGCAAGCAGGTCGGCGTGTTCGGCGCGACCTGGCTGGCGGTCAAGACCGGCGTCGGACGGATGCCGGCGGGCACCAACTGGGCGCAGATCTACGGTGTCGCAATTCTCGCCGGTATCGGTTTCACCATGAGTCTTTTTATCGGCACCTTGGCGTTTCAGGGACCGGAGCAGGCGGCCCAGGTGCGAATCGGCGTTCTCGGTGGCTCGACCGTGGCGGCGCTGATCGGCTACTTCTTCCTGCGCGCCGTGCTCGGCAGCGATACGAACAGCAAACCCGTGAACGAGGCCGCGACTCATGGGCGCTCTTGACGGGCTCCTCGTCCTCGCGCTCGAGCAGGCGGTCGCCGCGCCGCTGGCGAGCGGGCGATTGGCCGATGCGGGCGCGCGCGTTATCAAGATCGAGCGCCCGGAGGGCGACTTCGCCCGCAGCTACGATCATGTCGTGCATGGCGAGAGCGCCTATTTCGTCTGGCTCAATCGCGGCAAGGAATCGATTGCGCTGGACGTCAAGAACCCGGAGGACGCGGCGCTGCTCGCCCGCATGGTGGCGCGCGCCGATGTCTTCATCCAGAACCTGGCGCCGGGCGCCGCGGCCCGTCTCGGCTTCGAGTCGGGCGATCTGCGCCGCCGCCATCCGCGCCTGATCACCTGCGACGTCTCCGGCTATGGCGGGAGCGGACCTTATCGCGACATGAAGGCCTACGATCTCCTGGTCCAGGCCGAAAGCGGGCTGGCGGCGATCACCGGGCGTGCGGAAGGGCCGGGCCGCGTCGGCGTGTCGGTGTGCGATATCGCCGCCGGGCTGTATGCCTACAGCGCCATTCTCGAAGCCCTGATCCGCCGTGGCCAGACGGGAGAGGGAAGCGGCATCAAAGTGTCGCTGTTCGACGGCATGGCCGATTGGATGACGGTGCCGCTGCTGCATTTCGATTACGGCGGCGAGGCGCCGGCGCGAGTCGGACTCAACCATCCGACCATCGCGCCCTATGGCGTCTATCGGTTCGCCGATGGCGAGGTGCTGCTGTCGATTCAGAACGAGCGCGAATGGCAGCGCCTGTGCGCCGACGTCCTGCGGAAGCCGGCGATGGCGAGCGATCCGCGCTTTCACGACAATACGGCGCGCGTTGCCCACCGCCCGGCGCTGGATGCCGAGATCGCGGCGGTGCTCGGTACCTTGACGCGCGACGAAGCCGTGCGCCGCTTGAGCGGTGCGGCAATCGCCTATGGCATGCTCAATGGGGTGGATGGATTGTCGGCTCATCCGCAGCTTCGTCGCACTGTGATCGAAACGTCGAGTGGTCCCGTGGCCCTGCCCGCGCCACCCGCGCAGGTCACGGGCGAAACCTCACGCCTCGGGCGCGTGCCGGCGCTGGGCGAACATTCGGAAAAACTGCGGCGGGAATTTGCCGGTTGACGGATCGGCGAAACGCCGGGTCAGACCGTGAGCACGATCTTGCCGACGTGATTGCCGACTTCCATGATCCGATGCGCCTCGGCGGCCTCGGCGAGCGGCAGGGTGGCGTGCACCACCGGCCGCACGACGCGCGACGCGATCAAAGGCCACACCTTGGCCTCGAGTTCGCGCGCTATGGCGGATTTGAAGGACACGTCGCGCGGCCGCAGCGTCGAGCCCGTGAGGGTCAGGCGCTTGAGCATGATGGGAAGGAAATTGATTTCGGATTTCACGCCCTTCTGGAAGGCGATGAAGACCATGCGGCCGTCGGGGGCCAGCGCCTCGATATTGCGCGCGATATAGTCGCCGCCGACCATGTCGAGCACCACATCGACACCGCGGTTGTCGGTCATGGCTCTCGTTTCCTTGACGAAATCCTGCTTGCGATAGTTGATCGCGCGCTCCGCGCCCAGGTTCAGGCAGGCGGCGCACTTCTCGTCACTGCCGGCGGTGACCAGCACGCGCACGCCGAACGCCGTGGCGAGCTGGATCGCGGTGACTCCGATGCCGCTCGATCCGCCATGCACCAGCAGGGTCTCGCCGCTGGTGAGCCGGGCGCGGTCGAACAGATTGCTCCACACGGTGAAGAAGGTTTCCGGCAGGGACGCCGCTTCGACCGGCGTCAGCCCCGCCGGAATCGGCAGACATTGGCCGGCGGGGGCCGCGCAATATTCGGCGTAGCCGCCGCCCGCGATCAGGGCGCAGACCTTGTCGCCGATATGCCACTTCGGATAAGCGTGCTCGCCGACCGCGACCACCGCGCCGGCGACCTCGAGCCCGGGAATGTCGGTGACGCCCGGGGGCGGTGGATAGCCGCCCTGGCGCTGCAACAGATCAGGCCGGTTGATCCCGGCGGCGGCCACTTTGATGAGCACGTCGTTCGGGCCGATATGCGGCACCTGCCGCGTATTCGGCCGCAGCACCTCGGGACCGCCCGGCTCGGCGATTTCGATGGCCGTCATGGTCTGGGGAAGGGATCGCACATCCATGGGTACGATGTAGTATGCGGCACCGTGGGATTGCAAGACGCGAGGAACCGATGCCCGAAACGAACGACAAATTCACCCGCGCCATCGCCGGCATCGACGCTTTCAACAGCGGCGATCCCAACCGCTTGATGATCGACGGCCAATCGCTGGCGAAAGAACTCTATTATGGCCGCCGCATGAGCCACTGGCTGAGCCAGTTGGCGCCCGACGCGTCGGACGCGCTGCGACTCGCCGTCCGCGCGCAGCATATCGGCCGCTGGACCAGCCCGCGCGCCGACTATCCGGCGGGCAAGCAAGGCTATTACCGCTGGCGCCGCGCGCTGGCCGCGTTCCACGCCAAGACCGCCGGCGGTATCCTGGCCGAAGCCGGTTACGACGCGGCGACCGTGACGCGGGTCGGCCAGTTGCTGCGCAAGGAGAACCTCAAGACCGACCCCGAGGCGCAACTGCTCGAAGACGCGGCCTGCCTGGTTTTCCTTGAAAATTTCTTCACCGACTTCTCGCGCCAGCATGACGACGCCAAGGTCGTCGACATCCTGCGCAAGACCTGGGCCAAGATGTCGCCCTCGGGCCATGCCGCGGCGCTGGCGCTCAGCCGAACGCTTCCCGAGGACCGCCGTCGGCTGGTCGAAAGCGCGGTGTCCGGCGCCGCTGCGTGATTTTTTTGGTGAGCGCGCCGGGATTCGAACCCGGGACCCTCTGATTAAAAGTCAGATGCCCTAGAGCATGATCCGTTTCAGTGGAATCGGATCATGCTCTCGAGTCTTGATTTAATCGCGTTTTCTACGCCGAACCGGTTTCCACTTCGGCGGAAAACGCCCTAGCGACTGAGCTCGGCGCTCCCAACGCGACATCCCAATTGGAAGCGAGGCGGCGAGGCAGCCGACATGGTCGCCCCGCGCCTCACCATGCGCGCATCAGCAAATGTAGTTGTTCGGCGGGCATTCGCGCGGACGGTTGGGGGCGAAGTTGTCGGGCTGGCCGCGCGATGTCCATGAGGACTGTGCCTCGCCGAGCGGGCGCGGCTTCACCGTATTCAGATAGTTGCCGCGCTTCTGCTGCTCTTTCTCGTAATAATACTGCTCGGCTTGGCGCCGGCGCTCCAGCTCCTCGCGGGTTTCGAAGAAATTGTAAGGCTGGCTCAAGACGGGCGAAACGACCGCCGCAGTCATCAACACGCTCACGATCAAGCTCGGATAACGCATGACGCCCTCCTGCAATCTCGTTGGAATGTTCACGATTTGTTCTAAATTATAGAACCCCAGCCGCAAAGGCAAGCGCCAAATGCTGGGCGGTCTTTTTTGCCCTTCGCGGCGATTACGGCCAGGTCCAGTACATCGCCTCGCGGGCGAAGTCCGGCAACGACAGGATCGAGACCACGAAATCCGTGGTCAGCGCGAGCGACACGCCACCGAGCACGGAGATGAAGATGCCGACGAGCAAGCGACGCTCGAAGACTTCATATTGCCGGTTGATCAGCCAGTTGAAAATCACGCGGAACAACGAGGCCGAGCGCTGCAACGGCGCGACGACGGTGATCGGCGCCAACGCCAGGGCCATGTAGCGGGTCATCTGCGAGAAGCCGACGAACACCGCCGACATCAGGAACCACTTCACCGACTGACGGTTGACCGAGATCACGTGCTGGAACTGGCCGGGCTTGAGCCACATCAGCATGATGACGATGGTGGCAGCGAGATAGGAAATGAAGCCGCCCGCGAGGCTGGTGCCGATGCTCGTGTCCTCGAGCGCCGCGCGGATGAACAGCGGGCTGATGCCGTAGCCCGTGACCGACAGCGCGGCGAAGATGTAGCCTTCCCGATAGTTCGGCACGAACACGGGCTTTGCGGGTTTGCCTGTATCGGCTGGCACGGCCGCGGCCCCGACGCTCTGCAACTGCGGATCGGCGGCGCCGGTGCCCGCCATGGCGCCCTCGGACGGTTCCTTCTTGGCTTTCTTGCGCCGCTTGGGAACGGCGATGGCGCCGCCCAGCATGATCAGCGCGATGCCGAAGACGCGCAGAGGCGTCAGCGTTTCGCCGAGCAGGACGATGGCGAGCCCGAGCTTGAAGGGAAAGTCGAGCTGCTGCAGAGGGATCGAGGCATTGCCGCCGATCGCCTTGGTCGCGCGGTAGTTGCAGTAGCGTCCCCATACGAAGTGAATGATGCCGGCCGCGGCGAGCATGGCGACGGTCTCGGGCGGGAAGCCGAAAATATCGCCAAGGTGGCCGAGGGCGAGGGCGCCGAAAAAGAACATCGGCACGCCGAGGGGTACGGTGATCGCCATGGCCTGCGACACGGTGCCGGTGAGCACGCCCCGTCGCACCGTGGCACCATTGAGCGCGAAGGTGGCGGCGGACAGAACCGCCAACAGACTACCCAGCAGCAACATGAAATTTCCCCCTCAACCGCCGTCTCGCGCGGCTTACTGGCTTTTATAAGCGCAATCGTCCCGCCTTGGCCACTCCGTCGAACATAGGACGTGGCCGCGCGGGCGACCTAGAATGCTTCTTCCATGCCGGCGCGGCGCAGGGCGGCGTTGGCGGCGGCCGCGTCGGCGATGCGGCGCTCGACGGTGAAATCGCGGTTGAGATGGGGCGAGAACCAGATCTCGCCGCCTCCGGGGGTCACGCGCTTGGGATAGCAGCCGGCCATCTCCAGCCGTTCGCGCAACTCCGCGTCGATGGTGCGTGTCATCCTCGGCCTCCCATTGCCGCCGAGTGAACCATTCCCTTGCGGCGCGCGCAACCACGGGCCAGTCTGCCGCCATGGTCAACGCCTTGCCCCGCATTGTCTCCCTGCTGCCGAGCGCCACCGAGATCGTCGCCGCACTCGGCGCGGCTGACGCCCTCGTCGGTCGCTCTCACGAGTGCGATTTTCCGCCATCCGTTGCGCAGCTTCCGGCCTGTACCGCGCTGAAGCGTCCTCTGGCGGGCGATTCTGCCGCCATTCATCGCGACATCACGATGCTGATCGAGCAGGCTCTCGGAATCTACAAGGTGGACGCGGCGCGGCTGCGCGCGCTCCAGCCCGACCTGATCGTCACCCAGTCGCAATGCGAAGTCTGCGCGGTTTCGGAGAGCGATCTGCGCGGCGCGCTAGCCGAATGGCTCGGCGCAGCGCCGCAGGTCGTCAGCCTGACGCCGGCGACCATCGCCGAGGTGGCCGACAGTTTTCGCACCATCGCCGCGGCCATCGGCCGCGCCGCCGAGGGCGACAAGCTGGCGGACCGCATGACGAGCCGCATCGCGGCGCTGGCGGCGCGGACGACCGCGGTTGCCGAACGGCCACGCGTCGCCACCATCGAATGGATCGAGCCGCTGATGACGGCGGGCAATTGGGTGCCGGAGCTGATCGCGGCGGCGGGCGGCGAAAACCTGTTCGGCGTTGCGGGCGCTCATTCGCCTTGGCTGCGATGGGACCAAATCGTCGCGAGCGATCCCGATGCGATCGTCGCCATGCCGTGCGGGTTCGATCTGGCGCGCACCCACGCGGAGATGAGCGCCTTGGCCGGTCGCGATGGCTGGCAGACTCTGCGCGCTGTGGGCGGCGGGCGTGTCGCGGTCGCCGACGGCAACCGCTATTTCAACCGGCCGGGGCCGCGCCTCGCCGACTCGGCGGAAATCCTCGCCGAGATTCTGCATCCCGCGACATTCGATTTTGGCCATCGTGGCGACGGCTGGCGCTGGTTGAAAGCGTGATTCGCAATCCTTTCAGTCGTGGGGGGCCCGATTTAGTCGGGCCATCCACGACTTTTCTTTTCTATGCGTCGCAACAGAACGTGGATGCCCCGGACAAGCCGGGGCATGACGAAGGAGAAGAGCGGCCTTGTCCCGAGATGACGGTATCGAACGCTTTTCATCGACCCTGAAGGATCGCGATTTGCCCTCGCTGCTGGGCGAGGCGGAGGATGCGGCATCGGATACTGCGAGGCCGATTGCGGCTGCATTCGCCCGGCGGATGATGTAAGAGCTTGTTACATGGGCTGGTCACGCAATTCGTCGGACGGCGGGCGCCGCGGCTATCATCACGGCAACCTGCGCGAAGCCCTGATTCGGGCGGCGCTCGACCTGATCGCCGAGAAGGGGCCGTTCGGTTTCACCTTCGCCGACGCGGCGCGCTCGGCCGGCGTCAGCTCGGCCGCGCCCTATCGTCACTTCCGCGACCGCGACGCTCTCGTCGCCGACGTGGCGCGCCGCGGCTTCGAGCTGTTCGCCGAACAGCTCGACCGCGCGTGGAACGAGGGCAAGCCGGATCCCTTCACCGCGTTCGAGAATATCGGGCGCGCCTGGCTTGCCTTCGCGCGCGACGAGCCGGCCTACTATTCCGCCATGTTCGAAGCGGGCATTTCGCCGGACGAGGATGCGGCACTGCGCGATGCCGCGGATCGCGCCAGCGCCAGCCTGCGCAAGGCCTCCGAGCTGCTATGCGCCCAGTTGCCGCCGGACAAGCGACCGCCGGCGGGGATGATGAGTCTGCATATCTGGTCGCTGTCGCACGGCATTGCCTCGCTGTTCGCGCGCGGAGACGCGGGCCGGCGCAAGTTGCCGATGGCGCCCGAGGACCTGCTCGAGGCGGCCGTTTTGATCTATCTCCAGGGGCTCGGCTTCACCGGCGGGCTATCCAGATAAAGGCGCCGGCCATATTGACAGGGGTGCCGCCGTCTCCTATGTTAATGTGATTAACATTCACATGAGGGCACGCCCATGGGCAGCATCACTGCGAAACTTGACGAACTGGGCCGGCCGGCCTGGGTCGCTCTGATGGTGGTGAGTTTCATCCTCTTCTGGCCTGCGGGACTGGCGGTCCTCGCCTACATGATATGGAGCGGACGTATGGGATGCTCGATGCGCGAAGGCCGCTGGACGCGGAAAATGGAGCGGATGCAGGAGAAGGCCAGCCAGTGGTATGGCGGCCGCCATTACGGTTCGAGCGGCAACAGCGCCTTCGACGAGTATCGTGAGGAAACCCTGCGTCGGCTCGAGGAGGAGCAGCGCGAATTCCGCGAATTCCTCGAGCGCCTGCGCCACGCCAAGGACAAGGCCGAGTTCGACCAGTTCATGGCGGACCGCCGGCGTCAGCCGCAAGGGCCGAGCGCACAAGCCGAGGTCTGATCGCCGTCGATCAGCGAATATCGTTACAAACGAAAACAGCGTGTCCCGCGACACGCTGTTTTTTTGTGCGCGCCCGATCGGCCGCTCAGGCCTTTTCGAGCCAGTGTTCGTAGATGTCGAGCAGCAGCGTGTCGGTCGCCGGGCCCTCGTAGTCCGGCCACACATCGGTCTGCTTGAAGCGCACCTGATAGAGCGCCTTCTTCGGCAGTCCGTCCTTGCCGATGGCGAGCCGCTCCGGATTCTTGAAGGCGCCGTGGCACTTCACCACCACGCCGCTCTTGCCGCGGACATAGACCGGCGTGCGGATGTGGCCGGGCGGATAATCGTCGCGCACCAGGACGCGCTCTCCGGCGGCGAATTTCGGCTTGTTCACCACATCGGCTTCACTCACGCTTTCTCCTCCGCTGCGATACGGTTGCGAATCTCGGCGATCTTGGCGTCGATCTCGTCCTGGGTCAGAACGCCCTTGTCGATGAGCTGGCGGCAGGTCGCGGCCGTCCACCGCTCATAGTAATTCATGGTGTCGTAGACGTCGTCGCCGAGCGACTCGACGGCGCGCCGGTTCTCGTCGCGCCCGACGATGCGGCGCTTGTCGTCGCCGATCAGCGTATGCAAGGCGTCGATCTGCTTCTCCCAGAAGGTCATGTCCTTTACCTGGGGTTCGGCCGTCGCGGACGCTTGGCCGCCGTTGTCATGTGGCCCTGCCATGATGCTTTCCCATGATGCTCTCCTTGAACTCAGCGGATGAAATGCGGCCACAGGCCGACGATGCCGACAACGATCAGATAGACGGCGACAATATAATTGAGAAGCCGGGGCACCAGAAGAATCAAGATGCCGGCAAACAGCGCGACGGCGGGTTGGATGGCGACCATCATCATGGCTGAGCTCCTCGGTGAATGGTGCATGATGCGGCCGTGAGCAGGATGCTGCGGCCGGATTGTGTCGTTTCTGGTAAACAGATTGCCTCAAAGGTCGTGTACTCGCAATCGGCGCGGTCCTGCCGATTGCCTCGCGTTGACAATCCGGCAGCGAGGATCGATCATCCAAAGGCCAGCCGGCCAACGAAAACAACATCCGCCTTCACCAGGGAGACGCCCTTGTTCAAGTCGCCTGAGCAGGTTCTCAGGGCGCGTTCGGTCGCCATCGTGGGCGCGTCCGACCGCGCGCGCTGGCCGTCCAACATCTTCGCCAATCTCCGCGCCAACGGCTACCCCGGTAAGATCTACCCGATCAATCCGAAATATTCCGAGGTCTGGGGCACGCGCTGCTACCCGAGCTTCGAGGCCTTGCCCGAACCGGCGGAGCATGCGCTGGTCATCATCCCGGCCAAGGGCGTGCTCGATACGCTGACCGAAGGCACGGCGCACGGTCTCAAATCGGCGACGGTCTATGCGGCGAACATCGGCGAAGGCGACGATCCGGAGATCGTCGGGCGCGGTCAGGCGCTGAGGGCGCTGTGCGCGCGCACTGGTTTGACGCTCGCGGGCCCCAATTGCATGGGCGCCATGTCCGTGCGCGAGAAGGCGTTCTTCTATCCCAACGAGGACCTCTGCCAGATTCCCGCCGGACCCATGGCCGCGGTGTTCCAGTCGGGCGGCACGCTGCAGTTCTGGGTCCAGACGGCGGCCAGCCGCGGCGTCACCTTCAGCTATATGATCTCGTCGGGCAACGAGCTCGGCGTCGATCTGGCGGACTACGTCAATTTCCTGGTCGACGACGAGCACACCAAGGCGATCGCGCTGTTCATCGAGGGCATCCGCCGCGGCGATGCCTTCATGGCCGCCGCATCGCGCGCGCTCGCCGCCGGCAAGCCGATCGTCGCCATCAAGACGGGCCGTTCCGCGCGCTCGCGCGCCGCGGCGCAGTCGCACACCGGCGCCATCGCCGGCGATTTCGAAACCTACGAGGCCATGTGCCGGCGCTACGGCATCGCCAATTGCGACACGCTGGAGGACATGGTCGAGATCGCACTGGCGTTCCGCTACGCGCGGCGGCCGAAGGGCAAGCGCGTCGGCTGGGTCACCACGTCGGGCGGCACCGTCGATCTGCTGCACGACATGATGGACAAGGAACGGGTCATCACCATGCCGGATTACGCGCCGGCGACCGTGGCGGCGATCAAGCCGAACGTGATCCCGGAGGTCAACGTCAGGAACCCGCTCGACTCGGGCATCCCGTCCGATCTGCCGACCGCGGCGAAGATCTGCGCCGCCGTGCTGAACGATCCGCAGATCGACGCGTTGGCCTGGGCTTACCAGCTGCCTTCCAGATCCGGCAAGCGGAAGGGCACGGATGCGACGCCGATCACCGACATGCTGGCGGCGACCGACAAGGCCGTCGTCGCGTTCGGCCGCATGAACTATCCGGTGGACGAGGAAGGCGTGCGCTTCCAGGACGCTCTCGGCATTCCGTTCCTGCAGGGCATCGGGCCGACCGTAAGAGCGCTCAGCGCGCTGACCCGATTCGGTGCGCTCGAAGGCAAGCCGGTTGCCGAATTGCCCAAGGCCAACGGCCGCGCCGAACCGCTGCAGGGCGAAGCGTGGCAGGGATTGCTCGCCGCCCATGGGCTGACTCCGCCGGCCAGCGCCTTCGCCGTGCGGCCCGAGGAAGCAGCCGCGGCAGCCGGCAAGATCGGCTTTCCCGTGGCGCTCAAGATCGTCTCGCCGGACGTGAGCCATAAGACCGAAGTAGGGGGCGTGCTGCTCGACCTGCGCACGCCGGCCGATGTGGAATCCGGAGCCAAGGAGCTCGCCGACAGTATCCGCAAGGCGGCGCCCACCGCGCGCATCTCCGGCTATCTGGTGCAGGAGATGGTCAGCGGCGTCGAGGTCATTCTCGGCGCGCGCACCGATCCGCTCTATGGGCCGGTGATTCTGGTCGGCGCCGGCGGTATCCTGGTCGAGCTGATGCAGGACGCGGCACTGCGCCTGCTGCCGGTCGGACCGGAGGATGCCAGGGAGATGCTCTCCGAACTCAAGATCGCCAAGCTGCTCGCGGGCTTCCGCGGCAAACCGCCGGCGGATATGGCGGCGCTCGAACGCGCCATCGTCGGCCTGTCCACCCTGTATCTGTCGCACCGCCATCTGCTGAGCGATCTCGAGGTCAATCCGCTGATCGTCCTGCCCGAGGGTCAGGGCGTCCGCGCCGTCGATGTGCGGCCTGTTTTCACCGACGCTCAGGCGCGGTCCCGCGCCGCCGTCCAGGCCTGAGGGGACACCATGGATTTCACGCTCCCCGAAGAACTGCGCATTCTGAAGGACTCGCTGCGCCGCTTCGTCAACGACGAGCTGATTCCGGTCGAGCGGGAGACCTGCGACGGCGAGGAGCTCAAGCCGGAATGGCGCGAGAAGCTCAACCAACGCGCCAAGGACATCGGCATCTGGATGATGGAGGTGCCGGAGGAATACGGCGGGCTGGGCCTCGGCATCATGCCGCGCGTGGTGGTGTGGGAGGAACTGGCCCGCACCATCGCCCTGCCGTCGCGCGGCGAAGGCATCATGGGCCCCACCGTGCGCGCCATCCTTTACGACCTCGAAGGCGAGATGAAGGAAAAATACCTGATGCCGGTGCTGCGCGGCGAGAAGCGCGCCTGCTTCGCGCAGACCGAGCCGGACGCCGGATCGGACCCGGGCTCCATGCGCACGACGGCGGTGCGCGACGGCGACCATTACGTGATCAACGGCGTGAAGCGATTCATCAGCGGCGCCGACAAGTCCCACTTTGCCCAAGTCATGGCGGCGACCGACCGCGCCAAGGGTTCGCGCGGCGGCATCTCCTGTTTCCTGGTCGATATGGACACGCCAGGCGTCAAGATCACCGCGCGCTACGAGACCATGATGGGCGACCGCCCGTCAGAGATCGTGTTCGACAATGTGCGCGTGCCGGTCAGCCACCGGGTCGGCGGCGAAGGCGAAGGCTTCAAGCTCGGCCAGCAATGGCTCGGCGTGGGTCGCGTCAAGCACGGGGCGCGGGCGCTGGGCGTCGCGGAGCGCTGTCTCGAGATGGCGACCTCCTACGCCAAGCAGCGCGTCACCTTCGGCAAGCCGCTGGCGGACCGCCAGGCCATCCAGTTCATGCTGGTGGATTCCTATACCGAGCTGCAGGCGGCGCGCCTCATGGTCTATCAGGCGGCGGCCAAGGCCGATGCCGGGGAGGATGCCAGGGTCGAGGCCTATACCTCGAAATCCTACGCCGACGAGATGGCGTTCCGCGTCGCCGACCGCTGCATGCAGATCCACGGCGGCATCGGCCTGACCACCGATCTGCCGATCGAAAAGTTCTGGCGCCAGCAGCGCAGCTACCGTATCACCGAGGGCGCGACGGAGGTCATGAAGATGGTCATCGCCCGGCACGTCCTCAAAACATACGGCTGACCTCGGACACACAGATCGCAAGCAAAACCACGCATTCAAGGAGGAACCACGATGGCAACCAACAAGAAATACGAGACCATCCTGATCGAGAAGGACAAGGGCGTCACCTGGGTGATCTTCAACCGTCCCGACAAGCGCAACGCCATGAGCCCGCAGCTCCATCTCGACATGGACGACGCGCTCGAGGAGCTCGCGGTCGACGACGAAACCGACGTGCTGGTGATCACCGGCGCCGGCAAGGCGTTCTCCGCCGGCCAGGACATCAAGCTCTATTTCCGCGGCACCCAGGCCGACCCGGCGGCGCGGCACAAGGCGCGCAACGCCTCGAACGCCTGGCGCTGGCAGAAGCTGTCGCGCTTTCCGAAGCCGACCATCGCCATGGTCAACGGCTTCTGCTTCGGCGGCGCCTTCACCCAGGTCGCGGCCTGCGACTTCGCCATCGCGGCGGACGACGCGATCTTCGGCCTCTCGGAAGTCAACTGGGGCATCATCCCGGGCGGCATCGTCAGCTGGAACGTCACCCAGCTCATGAATTTCCGCAACGCGATGTATTACGCGGTGACCGGCGATCCGTTCAACGGCAAGCGGGCCGCCGAGATCGGCTATGTGAACTACTCGGTGCCCAAGGCGAAGCTCAAGGCGGAGACCGTCAAGCTCGCGAAGAAGCTGATGGAAAAGAATCCCATGGCGATGCGCTACACCAAGGAAGCGATCCGCGCCGTGCGCTTCATGAACGAGCCCGAGGCCGCCGACTACCTCAACTGCAAGAGCGACGCGCTGAAGTTCGTCGACAAGGAAAGGGGCCGCGAGCACGGCATGAAACAGTTCCTCGACGACAAGACCTATCGTCCGGGACTCGGCCAGTACGACCGCAAGCGCGCCCTGAAGGAAAACCAGAAGGCCGCGTCGGCGAAGCCGAAGGCGGCTGCCGCCGCGCAACTGTCGGCCAAGGCGCCGGCTAAGAAGACGGCATCTAAGAAGACTGGGGTCAAGCGCCAGACCAAGCGCTGACCGACATCCGATACCCGTGGCTGGCGCAATCGCGCCGCCACGGGCCGATTCGAGACGTGCCGAGAACATGAGAGACGATAACGCCGCGACATCAATAGGTGCGCGGCCCAGCGGATGGGAGGCTTCGATGACGGCATCTCGCGTACTGAGATCAGCGTTCAATGGGCGCGCGCGTTTCTTCGTCACAGCCCTGTGCGCCGCGGCGGCGACAGCCGTCGGCCTCGCCGGCGAATCCCATGCCGCCGATTTCAAGGGCCATACCGTCACCATCGCCATCGGCTCGGGCACCGGCGGCGGCTATGATGTCTACGGCCGCCTCGCCGGCCGCCATCTCGGCAAGCATCTGCCGGGCAACCCCGCGGTGGTGCCGAAGAACATGCCGGGCGCCGGCGGCGTGGTCGCCGCCAACTGGGTCTACAACGTGGCGCCGAAAGACGGCTCCGCGCTCGGCATCTTCCAGGCCGGCACCGCGTTCGAGCCGCTGTTCGGCAATACCCAGACCAAATTCGATCCGCTCAAGTTCACCTGGCTGATCAGCCTCAACCGCATTTCCAACATCGGCGTGTTCTGGCACGAGAGTCCGATCCACACGGTCGACGATCTGTTCAAGGGCGAAGTGCTGGTGGGATCGAGCGCCGGCGGCAATTCCTCGACCCAGGTGTTCCCCAACCTGCTGAATAACCTGATCGGCACCAAGTTCAAGGTCATCACCGGCTATTCCGGCACCGGCGAGACCAGCCTGGCCATGGAGCGCGGCGAGGTCCACGGCATCGTCGGCACCGACTGGTCGAGCCTCAAGGCGAGCAAGCCGGACTGGCTGCGCGACAAGAAGGCGCGCGTCGTGCTGCAGATCGCGCTGGCGTCCCATCCCGAATTGAAGGATGTGCCGGTGATCGTCGATCGCATCACGGATCCGGAAAGCCGTCAGGTCATGGAACTCCTGCTCGCCCGTCAGGAATACGGCCGCTCCTACGCCGCACCGCCGGGCATTCCGGCCGACGTCGCCGCCGCGCTGCGCCAGGGCTTCGCGGAAATGGCCAAGGACCCGGCGATGCTGGCCGAGGCCGGCAAGATGGGCGCCGAGATCGAGGTCGGCAGCCACGAGCAGATCCTGGCGCTGCTCGACAAAACCTTCGGCGCGCCCAAGCCGTTGGTCGAGCGCGCCATCAACGAGTTCAAACGTGCCGGCGGGCAATAGTCGGCCTTTAAATTCACCGTTGCGGGACGGCCGGCGGCGTGGGATGGAAATCCGGCGCCGCTTGTTGTTTCGGCGCACCTGACATTGTCCGCTAAGTTTTGTAAGCGTTGTTTTGTTCATGATCAGAGTCTTTACGCGTCCCGTACTGTTCCTGTCCGTGTTCTTGTTCGCCGCGTGCCCCGCCGTGCCGAGCTTCGCGGCGTCCGACCGGGGCTTCGCCAATTACGATGGCGACACCCTGCGCGCCACTTTCCGCATCGCCAATATCGACGCGCCGGAAATCCAGGGCCAATGCGACTACGAACGTCAGCTCGCGCTGCGGGCCAAGGAATTCACCCGCGCCTGGCTCGCCAAGGGGCACGTCACCATCAAGCAGACCGGCATCGACCGCTATGGCCGTGTCCTCGCGACAGTGGAGCGCAACGGCGCGGATCTCGGCGAAGCCTTGATCAAAGCGAAATTGGCACGGCCCTGGGTCGGCAAGCGTCAGCCGTGGTGCTGAGCGAGGCCGGTGTCGGACAAGGAAAAGGCGGGGGCCGTAACCGCCGCCTTTTCTTTCGCCGTCGGCGCGTGCGCGATCGTCAGTTCAGCCCGTAAAACCTCTCGGCGTTGGGGCCGAGGATCTTGTCGACCACGGCGGGCGGCACCTTGCCGTTCTGCTTCAAGAGGCGCAGCGCCTCGATCTCGGTCGAGGTGTCGTGGTGGCCGTAATCGGTGCCGACCACCAGATTGTCCTCGCCGGCCACCTTGATGATGTCGGCGAGATCGTCGGTCACCTGGCAGGCGACGTAGAAATTGTAATCCTTCATGGTGCCGATGCGCCGGCCGCGCCGCTTGAAGCGCAGGCCGAGGTCGTTCATCACGTACGGTATCCATTGCGAGCTGACCTCGACGAAGCCCCAGCGCGCCTTGGGGAACTGGCCGGGGATGCCATCCATGACCAGCGTGTGGAAGGCGCCGACCACGGCGAGCTTGAACTTGTTGAAGCCGGAATCGCCGGCGAAGAAATCGTGCACCTGGAATCCGTTGGTGCCCGAGTGCAGGCAGAGCGGCAGGTCGAGTTCCTGCGCCGCCTCGTAGAGCGGAAAGAAATACGGATCGGACAGCACCCGCTCGCACTCGAGCCCGCGCAGGAAGACGCCGCAGGCGCCGTGCTCCTTCGCCCAGGCCAGTTCGTCGCGCACCTTCTCCATGGTCAGCAGCGGCGGCATGACGACCCAGCGCAGGCGGCCCTTGCCCTTCTTCCAGATCTCGGCGAGCCAGCGGTTGTAGCTTTTCACCAGCGCCAGCTCGAGCGGCGCCTTCAGGGTGATCGGGCGCAGGAACAGGGTGGGGTAGAGCACCTGCACGTCGATCTCGAGCTCGTCCATATGCTTGAGGCGGGCGTCGATGTCGCGCATCTCGCGTGCCTCCTGGGTGGTGTTCTCGACCCCGACATTGGCCTCCTTGGGCTGGATGCGGCCGTCGATCACCCAGAATTCCTTCTGCACGTTGCCCTGGGCCCCCAACTTCTGCTGGCCCGCCGCGTAGGTCACCACCATGGGCGTAAAGCCGCGGTCGGCTTCCGCCATGAATTCCCAGCTATAGGGGATTTCCAGCACATGGGCGTCGGCGTCGATGGTACGCAGGGGCATGGGGATCTCCGGCAAGGCCGCGGACCGCGCGGCAGGGGGAAGGCAGTCAGTCCCTTATAGCCGTCCCGCGTCTCGGTTCAATCGCCATGGGCGCCGGCCAAAGGGCGTTTCTGGCGGTTTTCCGCCGTTGTTCACTATTATGAAACAGTGCATTTGCCGCCCGCGCGTAGATCGGCCCTGTCCGCCTCTCTAGAATGTTTCGTTGAAGCGGCAGCCATGGCCGCGACGGGCAGGAAACGCACGATCCATGCGGCGCGCAAAAAGCCGCGGTTACCGAGGATCGGGAGGAAACGCCCATATCCCTCGTCGCAGGGTGGAATTCACCCGGACGAGGGATAGTCCCCCGGCGAGATGTTCAGGCTATCGGGCCAATTCCCACGGTCGTCGCGGGCTTGACGAGATGCGCTCGGGCCAGCAGACTCGCCCCCTTCGTTTCATTCTTACGTGACGGTGGGACTTGGATCGTCTCAAGGCCATGGAAACCTTCGTGCGTGTGGTGCGTGAAGGCAGCTTCGCCGCCGCGGCGTCCCAGCTTGGGCTGTCGCGGGCGATCGTCACCAAGCATGTCATGCAGCTCGAGAAGCAGCTCGGCGTGCGGCTGATCAATCGCACCACGCGGCGCTCCAGCGTGACCGACATCGGCCAGGGCTATTTCGATTTCTGCGTCCGCGTTCTTGCGGAGATGGCGGAGCAGGACGCGCTGGTGGCGCGCCTGCAGGAGGAGCCGCGCGGCGAGCTCAAGGTGTTGGCGCCCAAGTCGTTCGGCAGCCTCTATCTCGGCAACATCGTATCCGAATTCATGGCGCTCTATCCGGAGATCCGCGTCTCGTTGGTGCTGAGCGACGTGTCGCTGCACGCGCTCGATCTGGTCGAGCACGGCTTCGACCTCGCCATCCGCCTGCAGTCGCCATCCGACTCGAGCCTGGTCGCGCGCCGCATCGGCGCCTTCCATTGGCTGCTCTGCGCATCGCCGGCCTATCTCGCGGCGCACGGCGAGCCGGCGACGCTGGAAGACCTCGCGCGCCACAAATGCCTGCTGCACACCAAGCACGCGGACGGCGTTTGGCGTTTCGAACATGCCGCTGGCGAGAACCAGGTCAAGGTTGTGGGCGCCATGGTCGCCAACAGCGCCATGGTGCTGCGCCAGATCACCCGGAACGGCATGGGAATCGCGCTGCTGCCCACCTATTGCATCGGCCCGGACTTGGCGAGAGGAGTTCTGCGCCGCACGCTCGCTGAGTTCACCGGCCAGCAGGAGCCGATCTACGTCCTGTTCCCCCATCGTCATCTCGTCGCGGCCAAGGTTCGGCTGTTCATCGATTTCTTGGCCGCCCGCATCAGCGCTTCGCCATGGGAGGTGCCAAGCGCCGCCAGCCCGGGCGAGGACGCGCTATCGGACGCGCCCGCCCAAAGCCCGCCGGCCGCCGCGGCGACACCGATTCGCGCCGTCGGTGCGACGGCCGTTCCGACGCGCGCGGCGCGCCGAACCGGCGGGCGCGCCAAGGGGCGCCCGATTCCCCCGAGGCGCATGCGCAGCCCCTGACGCCTGGGCGCGCGCGCTCTGCCTGCCCGAATCCCGTCTCCGGCTGGAAAAATCCGCCTTCGCGCGGTAAGACCCGTTCCAGCACGAACAATAGTCAACAGAGGATGCTGTCGGACATGTCAAAGGAACGAATCGGTCTCGTCGGCCCGGGCCGCATGGGCTACGCCATGCTCAAGCACATGCTCAAGCAGGGCTATCCGGTGACGGTGACGGACATCGATGCCGACCAGATCCGGAAGGCGGAAGCCGCCGGCGCGCAGAGCGCCGCGAGCGCCGCCGAGCTCGGCAGGGTCTCCAAGTTCGTCATCATCGCGGTCGGATTCGACAACGAGGCGATCGAGGTGGTGACCGGCAAGGGCGGGCTGCTCGAAACCATGCAGCCGGGCTCGATCATCGCGGTGTCCTCCACGGTCGCGCCCGACACGGTGAAGGCGCTCGACAAGCTCGCGCAAGCCAAGGGCATCGATGTGCTCGACGCGCCGATCTGCCGCGGCGGCTGGGCGGCCGACGAGGGCACGCTGCTGGCGCTGTTCGGCGCCAAGGCGGAAGTCGCGGAACGCTCGCGCCCGGTCTATTCGGCGTTCTCGTCGGACATCGTGCATGTCGGCGACGTCGGCCATGGCCAGGTCGCCAAGACCATGAACAACCTGCTGCTGTGGGTGAATGGCGTGGCGCTGATCGAAGCGGGCAAGCTCGCCGAAAGCACCGGCATCGAGCTGCCCAAGCTGCGCGAGGCGCTGCTCATGTCATCGGGCAACTCGGCGGCGCTCGAGGATTGGGACATGATCACCTTCACCTGGGCGCTCAAGGACATGCAGATCGTGTCCCAGATGACCGACGCGGCCAGCCTGTCGCTGCCGATCACCGGCGCGATCAAGGAGCTGGTCAAGGACGCGCGCAAGATCAAGGCGACGAGCGCGCCCGACTGGACGGGAAAGAAGAAGAACAACACGGCCGCCGCGGAGTGACGCGGGGCGGTCGAGGGCGATCCGGCCGGCGGGCGTTTCGCCGGCCGCCGCTCAATCGGGCAGGCGGTGCTTGTTCAGCAGCGGCATCTGGGCGAGCGAGAAGACCATCGTCAGCCCGAGGATGCCGAACACCTTGAAGTTGACCCAGAAGTCGGTCGACTGGGTGCGCCACACGAGCTCGTTGAGCACCGCCATCGCCAGGAAGAACAGGGCGAAGCGCAGGCTGAGCTTGCGCCAGCCCGTGTCGTCCATGTTCCAGGCGGTGCCCATCACCGGCTTGAGCAGCGGGCGTCCGAAAACGAGGCCGCCGAGCAGGATGGCGCCGAGGACCGCCTGCACGATGGTCGGCTTCATCTTGATGAAGGTATCGTCGTCGAACCACAGGGTAAGGCCGCCGAAGATGCCGACCACCACGGCGGTGATCACCGCCATGATCGGCACCCGGCGCGCGATGATCAGGGACGCCGCGAGGGCGACGCAGGTCGCCGCGATCAGCGCGCCGGTCGCCGGCATCAGGCCGAACTTCAGGTAGACGCCGAAGAACACGGCAAGCGGGCCGTAGTCGGTGACGGGTTTGAGCCAGGCGGGTTCGGCGCGTCTTGCGGGAGCGGTCTCGGGATGTGTCATGCCTCTTTATAGGGAAGAGGGAGGCTGCTTGTCATCCCCGGGCTCCGCCAGGCTGCGGCTCGGCGATCAAAATTCCGTGCTGAACAATCGGGCGTGCCGTTCTATGGTCGGCCGATGAGGGCCACAGTTCCATGATGCTCACCGATCCCCTGTTTCTCATCACGTTCTTCGGCGGCCTCGCCGTGGCCTTCCTGATCGCGCGCGGCATTCGCCGCATCATCGACCGCCGCAAGGCACGCCGTTTCGTGCCCGGTCCCGACACGCGCTCGCGCCAAGTCCGGCGCGCCCACCGGCGCCAAGCGCGCAAGATGGACCGGCGCTGAGGTTCAGCCGCGCCCGTTCGCGCCAAAGAAAAAGGGGGGCCCAACCGGGTCCCCTTTTTGCCGAGCCTGCTTCCCAACCGCTCAGCGCGACTCCAGGTAGGCCTTGGCCTTTTCCACCGCGGCGGGCGGCAGGGCATAGACATCCTGGGCGATTTTCTGGATCTGCTCGCCGGTTACCGGATTGACCTCGATGCCGATCTTCTTGGCCTCCGCCAGGAAGCGCGGATCTTTCATGGTCGAATCGAAGGCGCGGCGCATCGTGTTCACGATATCGGCTGGTACACCGGGCGGCAGGAACAGGGGCCGGCCGGCGGTCTGCGGCGCGAGCACGATCTTCAACAGGTTGCGCTGCTCGTCGGTGGTCGAGAGCTCGACGACGGTCGGCACGTCCGGCAGATCGGGGTCACGGTTGGCGCCGATCAGCACCAGGAAGTTGATCTGCTTGTCGCGGATCCAATCCGGCTTCTGGGTCTTGATGCTGGAATAGGAGCCGCAGGTGCCTTCCACCTCGCCGCGCTCGAGCGCGATCTGAGCGTCCTTGCCACCGGGGTAGCCGCCGATGATGTGGAACTTGGCGTCGAACAGGTTCTGGATCAGCAGCGCATAGGTGTGCGTGCTGGTGCCGGGACCGGAGGTGCCGACGATCAGCTTCTTTTCCTGGGCGTCCTTCAGCGTCTTCACGCCCGTGGTGTGCCAGGAGATGCAGGTGCTGTCCTCGCTCGCCACGCTGCCGATCCAGTTGATCTTGGTGACGTCGAGCTTGGCGTTCTCGACGCCGAGCAGCGGCATGGTCATGACCGAGCGGCTGGGCGCGCCGATCACCGTGCCGTCCTTGGCGCCGGTGTTGTAGGCGAGGTTGGCGGCGCGCAGGCTGCCGGCGCCGGGCATGTTCTTGGGCAGCATGGTCGGCTTGCCCGGAATGTAGTCGGGCATGTAGCGCGCCACAGCGCGGGCGTTGATATCATAGCCGCCGGCCGGCGCGGCGCCGATCCAGATCTCGATGGTCTTGCCGGCGAAGGAAGGCGCGCCGCTTTGGGCGGCGACGGGTCCGCACGCGAGCGCAGCCGTAATCCCGGCGGCGGCGAAGGACAGAGCACGTAACGTCATTCTGGTCTCCTTGTGGTCGGTCCGCGAAGGGTGTCGTTGCAGGCCGTCTAACGCTTGTTGAAAATCTCCGCGCCCATGGCGCAGGCGGCGCCATGTTTCGCGAGTTCGTCGAGGAACGTCTTGTGGATGCGAGGATCCTGGTCGCAATACTCGATCTGGCCGCCGCCATCCTTGGCGCTGACATCGACGCCGAGCAGTTGCTTGCGCCGTGAATTGAGGAACGGATAGCGGATACCGCCGAGCGCCACCGCGAGATAGCGCGCGGGCTCCGGCCCGGAGTTGAAGTGCTGGTGCCACATCATCTCGGGCGGCGCGAACAGCATGCCGTATTTCCAGTCGACGCGGACGAAGTCCGTCTCGCCCTCGTACCAGAACAGCGAATAGCCCGAGCCGGAGATGCTGAAGATCGAGAAGTCCGGGCCGTGGCGGTGGCCCTTCTTGTAGGACCCGACCGGCATGGAGGAGACGTGCGCCTTCATCACCCCGTCGGCCAGGATGAAGTTCATGTTGGAGCTGCCGGCGCCGCGCTTGTTCCAGGCCTTGAGCTCGAACGCGGCGACATCCTGCACGAAATTCGTCTCCCAACTGTTCCAGCCGGGCCGGATCGGGATGTAGCGGCCCTCGCCGTGCAGATAGTCCGCCGGATATTCGCGGTCTTCGAGCCGCAGCGCGCGATCGAAGATCACGCTGTCGCTGCGGAACAGGTTCTTCACCATCGGGAAGTAGTTGCAAGAGGCGAGCAGCGCGCGCTCCTGGCCGCTGCCGTTGAACAGGCGGTAACGCGCGTTGAGCGGCAGGGCGAACATGCTGCGCGGACCCCACTCGAAGCTGTGGGTTTCGCCGCCGATCTCGACTTGGGTGCTGCCGTGGCCTTCGACCACGTAGAAGATCTCTTCATAGAGATGCTGTTGCGGCGCCGTCTTGCCGCCCGGCTGCAGGTCGAGCAGAAACACCGAGACGAAATCGCCGCGGCCCTTGAGATGCACGATGGCGCCGTTGGATTCGAACATCGCCCAAGGCTTGGTCGGCGTCGTCAGCAGATCGACGCCATAGTCCTCGACGACCGGCACGCCCTGTGCCGCGGCCCAATCGAGATAAGGATCGATGAACAGCCGCTCCCCGGTTTCGGGAAGGCCGACATCCTTTTCGCGCACGCTCATAGTCGAATGACTCCTGTGACTCGCTTTCGATTGTCATGCGGTGGTTGTTACCCGATAGCCCGGCGGGTCGGCGGATCGAATTCGACGTCCCCGCGCAGGAAACCCGCGCCGCCCAACAGGCCGGAAATCTCGCGCGCGGCCTCTTTCATATGGCGCGCCGGCTCGCCGTCGGGGCCGGTGTCGAAGGCGCCCTGAATGCCGGTCAGCGTCAGGCTCATGATCAGGCCGCTGCGGTCGAAGACCGGGGCCGAAATGGCGGCGACCAGCGGATTGCGGATGCCCACGGCGCATGCCATGCCATCGGCGCGAATGGCCTTCTGCAGCGCCTTGACCTTGTCCGCGTTCATGCGTTGCGCCGGCGGCGCGCCGCGGTTCAATGCCTTCAGGTCGCGCTCGAGCTGTTCGGCGATGGTGCGCGGATCGAGATAGGCGAGGAAGATCTGTCCCGCCGCCGTCGTCAGCATCGAGAGATTGATGCCCTCGCGCACGCGCACCGCGGCTTCCAGCTTGCCCTGTTCCCAGCGCACCACGGTCGGGCCATGGCTGCCCCACACGGTGAGCACCGAGACGAGAGCGGTGCGCGCGGTGAGCAGCCGCATGATGTTGGTCGCGATCTGCAGCGAATCGGTGTTCGACATGGCGGCGACGCCGAGTTCGACCGCGGCCGGGCCCAGGGTGTAAAGCCCGGTGCTCGGATCGACCGCGAGCATGCCGCCTTGCACCAGCGTGGTGAGGTAGCGATGCGCGCGACTCACCGGCAATTGCGCGCGCCGCGCGATCTCGCTGAGGTTGGCGGGCTCGGGCAAGCGGGCGATGGTCTTGAGCAGCGCGATGCCCATCAGCAGCGTGCGCACGCCGGCGGCGTCGGGCGAGCGCGTGGCCGGGCGCCCGGCGCGCCGGGGGGCGCTGGGCTGTGCGCCGGCTGAGTTGCCGTCGGTGCGTCGGCTCTGATTCGACATGACCTTGTCCACTACCGGTTTGCGACGGTTTTTCGTGAGTTGCGTGATCACAGTTGACACGTTCCGGGCGGACGGGCAATATATTTCGGAAATATTTTCTAGTTAGTGGAAAATAAGCCGCCGGCTGGAAGGGCGGCCGTTCGCCACATCCGGATTTTTTCGCCGACAACACCGCCCACAAAACCGCTCAGGCAAATCGGAGGATATCATGCAGGCCATTCGGGGAATGTTGCTCCCGATCCCGACCGTCTTCGAGGAAGACGGCCGCATCGACGTCAAGCTCATGGATGAGCTGGTCGATTACTACGTCAACTCCGGGGTCAATGCGCTGTTCGTCGGCGGGTCGTTCGGGCAGGGCCCGGCGATGTCGCTGGAGGAGCGCAAGCAGCTTTCCGAGATCGTCGCCAAGCGCGTGAAGGGCCGCATTCCGGTCGTGGTCCACGCCGGCACCGCCGACCCGTTCACCACCATCGAGCTCGGCAAGCATGCGCTCCAGGTCGGCGCCGAGGCGCTCGCTTTCGTCGGCCCGTACTATTACGCCGACCACACCCAGCAGGAAGTGCGCGAGCATTTCAAGATGGTGGGAGCCGCGCTCAAGGCTCCGATGATGCTCTACAACAACCCGAAGTACCAGGGTTATCCGATCGGACCGGAGCTGATGCGCCAGATGCGCGACGACAGCCCGCAGATCTTCGGCGCCAAGCTCGCCATGGGCTCGCTCGACGAGGCGCGCAACTACCTCGCCACGATCGGCGGCGATTTCAAGCTGTTCTCGCTCGCCAGCACCCTGTTCCCGGGCATGCTGTGCGGCATCGCCGGCACCGTCAGTCCGCCGCTCGCCGTATTCCCCGAGCTCGGCGTCGAACTGGTGCGCGCCATCGACCGCAAGGACAATGCCCGCGCGCTCGAGCTGCAGCAGGCGGTGGTCGATTTCCACAGCGCCTTCCTGAGGCCCGAGATCCTGCGCGAGTGCGGCCGCACCGTTTACAAGCAGGGCCTCATCGAGCTCGGCTTCAAGGTGAAGCGCTATCCGCGCTGGCCGACCGGCGAGATGACGGCGGAGCGCAAGGAGTGGCTCAGCGGTCTGTTCCGCCAGGCGCGCAGCGTGCTCGCCAAGAAAGCGGCCTGATCATTCACTCAAGCGTAGCGTAGAGGATCAGGCATGGGCGGAATTTCAGCAACGGCTCCCGCTGGCGGATCGATGGTCGATGACGACCTCGTGCGTTTGGACGAGGAGATCGCGCAGTACAATCTGGAAGGCCATTGGAAGCTGGTCGGCGGAGTTCCGCCCGAGCCGAAACCCTATGCCAAGCCGTACCTGTGGCGCTGGCACGACATCCGGCGCCTGCTATGGCGGGCGGGTGAGATGCGCGGCATCGAAGGCGGCGCGTCGCGCCGCACGGTGCGGCTCTGCACGCCCGGCCATGGTCTGAACTGGACGACGCCGACGATCCACGCGTCCGTCCAACTGGTCAAGCCGGGCGAGATCGCCGAGGCCCACCGCCATACCATGGGCGCCTTCCGCTTCGTGCTCGAGGGCCGCGGCGGCTTCACGACGGTGGAAGGCGAGAAGCTCACCATGGAAGCCGGCGATCTGATTCTCACGCCGCAATGGGCGTGGCACGATCATGGCCACGAGGGCGACATTCCGAGCATCTGGATCGACGTCCACGACTTTCCCTTCACCAATCACCTCGGCAGCATTTTCTATCAGCCCTACGGCCAGTTGCAGCAGCCGCTGCGCAATGCCGGCGCAACCCCGTCGCCGTTCGTATTCAAGGGCCGCGACAGTTTCGCGGCGCTCAAGGCCAAGGACGCGCACGATCCGTCCATGGGCGTCACCCTCGATTTTCGCGGGCCCGGCGGCGCCGCGAGCACGCTGCCGACCATGGCCTGCCGGCTGCATCGCTTCGCGGCCGGCGAGGAGACCCTGTCAGCGCGCCAGACGGCAAACATCATCTACCACGTGGTCACCGGCAAGGGCCGCACCCGCGGCGGCGACGTGACGCTGGACTGGGAGCAGGGCGATATCTTCGTCATGCCCGGCTGGACTTGGCACGACCACCACGTTGCCGCCGAAGACGGCGCCATTCTGTTCAGCGTCAGCGATGAGCCGATTCTGAAGCATTTCGGCCTTATGCGCCGCGAAACAGCGACGCTCTGAGGCTTCCTCATCAGCGATCATTCTCATCCAGTTTAGTAAAAGGAGGACCAAGATTATGAACGCGACATCAGCCGCGACGAAGAAGGACAGTTGGGTGGACCGGTTGGCCACCGAGTTGACCGCGCTCGCCAACGCGCAATTCACCACGCCCGAATTCGAGCTGCTTTTCAACACGCCGCTCACCATGAAGCGCGCCCAGCACGTCGCCATCCAGATGGTGTTCTACAACGTCAACCGTCGCGAAGGCTGGGCCTATGTCCAGGCCAAGGCGCCGTGGGATGTGAAGCGCTTGATCTGGGAGCATGAGAAGGACGAGTTGTTCCATGACCCGCGCGGCGGCGCCGATCACCGCGCCCTGATGTCGAAGGAAGCCATCGCGCTCGGCGTCAGCGAGGCGGACCTCGCCAAGGCGAAGCCGTCGCCGCTCATCCAGGCGACTCTGATGGCGTTCAACAACGCCTCCAGTTCGCTGCCGTGGCTCGGCGCCATGACGTTCGCCCACTTCCTCGAGCGCCGCAACAACAACCGCCTCGTGCGTGGCGGCGGTTTCTCCTCCCGTTTCCGCGACAAGATGGTGAAGGAGCTCAAGGTCGACTCGAAGCTGCTGATCTCGTCCAACGTCCACGTCGAAGCCGACATGGATCACTCGGACTCGATCTGGGATACCATCGCCGATAACGTGAAGGACGAGTACAGCTATCAGATCGCCTTGGAAGGCGCGCAGATCTGCGCGGTGCTCGACCGGGCATTCCGCGTGGCGCTCGCCTACGAGATGCTTCAGATCGACAAGTGATCGACGTAAGGGCCGCACCGGCGGAATCGGGCGGCCCTTATCTCTTTACAGCATGCTGTGACGGCAATAGCCGCACGGCTTCACACGGGGAGGACCCTCATGACCGGAATTCTGACGAAGCGTCGCCTCGCGGCGGCACTGATCTCGGCTGCTGCGATCGCAGTCATGGCTGGCCCAGCCGCGGCCCAGTCGGCCGAGGATTTCTACAAATCGAAGACCGTGACGGTCTATATCGGCTACGGCGCGGGCGGCGGCTACGATCTCTATTCGCGCCTGCTGGCGCGCCATCTCGGCAAGCATCTCGCCGGCAAGCCCAACGTGATTCCGAAGAACGAGCCCGGCGCCGGCAGCTTCAAGCTCGCCAACGAGCTCTATAACGTGCTGCCGAAGGACGGCACCGCGCTCGGCATGATCGGCGAATCCCTGGTGATCAGCCAGGTGCTCGGCGACCCCGCCGCCAAGTTCGTCGCCCGCGACTTCAATTGGATCGGCCGCATGGCGGATTCCGATCCGGTCATGGTGACGCTGCCCGGGTCGCCCGCGACGATCAAGGAGGCGCTGACCAAGGAAGTCATGGTCGGCGTGCCCGGCGCGGGCTCCGCCACGGCGCTCAATGTCACCGCCGTCAACGGCCTGCTCGGCACCAAGTTCAAGATCATTTCCGGCTACGAGGGCAGCGCGCAGATCCGCCTGGCGCTCGAGCGCGGCGAGGTCGAAGGTTCCGCCAGCACGCTCTGGCGCATCGAGCGCGACTGGATCCGCGAGCGCAAGCTCAACATCGTCTATCAGGCCTCGATCGAGCCGGCGCCCGACCTGCCGGGCGTGCCGACCCTGATCCAGCTCGCTCGCGACGAGGACGAGCGCAAGCTGCTGAACTTCTATTCCTCCTACACCACCGTCGGCCGCTCGATCGTCACGCCGCCCAAGGTGCCCGCCGATCGCGTCAAGGCGCTGCGCGCCGCGTTCGACGCCACCGTGAAGGATCCCGATCTGCTGGCCGAGGCAAAAAAGGCCAAGATGGAATTGAAGGTGCTTTCGGGCGAACAGCTCACGGCGCTGATCAACGAGGTGACCAGCCTGGAGGGCGCGTTGCTGGAGCGCGCCAAGAAAGTCAGCCGCGGCGGCCCGGCGAAGTAGCGAACGATTGGTTCAGGCGGCATGCCGCCGCCCCTGAGAGGATGAGTAGCGTGGCGAAGACGACGACGACGAAGATGGCGGCCGGGAAGACCGGCCGCCCGAGGAAAGCAGTGGCGGAAAATACCGGACGCGGCGCGGCGAAACAGACCATCAGGAAGGTCGGCCTTATCGGACTCGGCAAGATGGGCCTGCCGATGGCCCGTCACCTGGCCACCAAGGGGTTCACCGTCACCGGTTTCGACGTCAATCCGACGGCGATCGCCAAGGCGCGCGCCGTCGGCGCGAAGGTCGTCAAATCGCCCGCCCAGGTGGCGGCGGCGAGCGACCTCGTCATCGTCATCGTCGGCTTCGACTCCGAGGTCGACAAGGCGCTGTTCGGTCCGCAGGGCATCATGGCAGGGGCCAAGCCGGGCCTCACGGTCGCCATCGCCTCGACCATCTCGCCGAGCTACATGCGCGAGCTGCCGGAACGGGCCGCGCGCACCCGCAAGAAGGTCACCTTCGTCGACGCGCCGTTGTGCCGCGGCGAGCCGGCGGCGGAAGCGGGCGAATTGCTGCTGCTCGGCGGCGGCGAGGAGGCCGCCTTTGCGCGCTGCCGTCCGGCGTTCGGAACCTTCGCCACCTCGATTCATTATCTGGGCGCGCTCGGCGCCGGCCAGGTCGGCAAAATGGTCAACAACCTGATCCTGTGGGCCTGCATATCGGCCAACGACGAGGGCCTCAAGCTCGCCCGCACGCTCGGTGTCGAGCAGGAGCCGCTCCGTCAGGCGCTGCTGCAGTCGAGCGCGCGCAACTGGGCGCTCGAGATGCACAACGTCGATCTTCCCATGCCGTGGGCCGAAAAGGACATGTCGCTCGTGCTGCACGAAGCCGACGAGGCACGCGTCAGCCTGCCGCTGTGCGGCGTGATCAAGGAAGTGATCAAGGGCATCAAGGTCGAGCGCGGACAGCCCTATCCGCGCGTCCGGAAAGACTGATGGCGCAATAGGCTAACCAGGGCCCAAAGGCACCGGAATAAGGCTGGGAAAATCCGCCGCCGCGGTTAACATCGTTCCACGATGGACAGCAGGAGATGATGGCGCGGCGATGGACAACAATCTCAGCGATATCGTGGTGTTCGTGCGCGTCGTCGAGAAGCAGAGCTTCACCGCCGCCGCGCGCGACCTCAACCTGTCGCCTTCCGCCGTCAGCCGTCATATCAGCCATCTCGAAGCGGGGCTGGGCATCCAGCTCATCAAGCGCTCGACGCGCCGGCTGGTGCTGACCGACATCGCGGTCGATTTCTACGAGCAATGCGCCCGCATCATGCGCGACCTGGACAAGGCGCGCAGCATGGCCTCGGCGCATAACGCGGAGATCAAGGGCACCTTGCGCGTGCATGCCACCCTTGGTCTCGGCCAGCGGTTGGTGGCGCCCGCGGTGCGCGAATTCCTCTCCCACTATCCCGACCTGAACATCGACCTGAACATCGGCTCCCATGCGGTGAACGTCCTCGAAGAGGGATTCGATGTCGTCATCCGCAGCGCGCAGGTCAACGACAGCAGCCTGGCACTGCGCGAATTGAGTCCGGTGCGGTATTCGATCTGTGCCACGCCCGGCTTCCTCGCCAAGTTCGGCACGCCGGCCGAGCCGCGCGATCTCAAGAACTTCAATTGCCTCATCCATACGGGACAGACGCGCGCCAACGAATGGCGTTTCCAGGATAGCGGCGAAACTTTTTCGGTGATCGTCAGCGGCAACCTGCGCACCAACAACGGAATTGCGCTTTACGAGGCGGTCATGGGCGGCCTCGGCATCGCGCGCCTGCCGCATTACGCGGTGAGCGACGATCTGCGGTCCGGCACGCTGGTGCCGCTGTTTCGGAACGTCGTCGGCTGGGGGCGCAGCATCAAGGCGTTTTTTCCCCGCAGCGCCCACCAGCCGCTCCGGGTGCGCGTCTTCCTCGACTTCCTGGGGACCTTTATGCGCAAGAAATCAGTAGATAGCGAAATTAAATAACTCATTGATTTTACATTAATATATTATAATTACGCATATTTCTGCAAGAATGTTTTGCGCATTATCCCACTAAACAAAAATCCCCCTGCGGTTAAGAATGTGTGACAGACGCAGCGAAACCGCGCTAGAGCGTTTTCCGCCGAAGTGGATACCGGTTCGGCGTAGAAAACGCGACGAAATCAAGACTCGAGACCATGATCCGATTCCACGGAAGCGGATCATGGTCTAGGCGCGAGACCTGCGGATCACGGAGAGCTGGATGCGCCAAGCGCGCCGGCTGGGAGCTTGGCGCAGGCTGTTGCGCTCGCTGGGAGAAGTACGATGGCCCTTGTCGACGGCTTCAGCCATCTCGTCGTCCATGTCACGGACCTCGATCGATCGGAGACGTTCTACCAGGAGGTGTTCGGCCTCGACGTGGTCGGCCGCAACCTGGTCAGCGACGAGGGCGAGAATTCGCTGCTCGCCATGAACACCCGCCAGCGCCTCCTGCTGGTCAAGGTGCCCGAAGTGGTGCCCTTCCGCCCCAACAGCAGCAGCATCCATCACGCCTGGCTTCTGACGCCCGAGCAATTCGGCCGCGCCGAGGCACGGCTGCAGTCCATGGGCTTCGATATCACGGACAGCCGCAAGGACTTCCGCGCCAAGGGCGAACGCAGCCTCGACGTGTTCGATCCCGACGGTCATCGCTATCAAGTGCAGTCCTACGGGCCCGACGCGAAGGAGATCATCACCGAGAATGTCGGCGAGATCGTCTGCGGCAATGTGGCCGACTACGCCGTCGGATCGGTCAAGGCCTTCGTGAAGGGCAAGTTCTTCCTGGTGCGCATGCAGGACGGTTTTCTCGCGGTTTCGCGCTGGTGCACCCACATGAACGGCCTGCTCACCTGGAAGAAGGAGCATTGGCAGTTCTATTGCCCGATGCATGGCGCGGTCTACAACCGCAAAGGCGAGTGCGTGACCTTCGGGCGCGAACTGCCGCCGCTACGCCTGCATCCGGTCTCGATCGCCGCCGACGGCACCATCACCGTGCGGCCCGACGAAGCCATCCTGCGCGACGAATTCGACCCGAGCCAACTCACGTCGGCGGAATGCGCGGCGGCGAGCAGCACCGCGAGCGCCTGAAGGAGACAAGCCCATGGCCGAAGTACAGAGCCTGAGCCATAGCGCGATCTGCGTTCATGACCTCAAGGAAGCGGAAGATTTCTACTGCGGTATTCTCGGCGCGCATCCGCACGCCGGCGTCAACTTCATCACCGAGGACACCATCAAGGGCCGCTCGGTCCACAAATCGGTGATGCTCGAGGACTATCTGATCGCGTTGGCCCTGGCCGGCGATTTCATGCCCATGCCGCCGGACGAGCAGCTGCGCGGCGCCCATGGTTTCCGGCACGCCTTCACGGTTTCGAAAGCCCGTTTCGCCAACACGATCGGCGTGCTCAAGCAGCGCGGCATCCCCTACCAGGGCCCGGTCGATCATCCGGAGAAGGGCCCGTTCGGACAGTCGATCTATTTCAAGGATCCGAGCGGCAATTTCCTCGAGGTGCTGTGGCGCCGCGACGAAAACGTCAAGTATGACGAAACGCCCATCATGGATGTGGAGTGAGCATCGTGGACGCGCTGGCTTCCCCGCGATTGGTACGTTCCCTCACAGTGGACGGCATCGACCATCTCGCTGTGGCGGTCTCGGACCTGGCCGCGGCCAAGGATTTCTACAAGGATCTGGGCTTCGCCGAATTCGGTACCGACGTGATCCCCCATTGCGGCAGCCATACCGCCCTGCGCGCCGCGTCGGGGCAGATGCTCGCGCTGGTTCCGACGGTCGCCATGCTGGACCTGCGCGAGACCGGCGTGCATCAGGCCTACCGGGTGAGCGCGGCGGAGCGCGACGCGATCGGAGCGCGGCTCGCCGCCAGGGGCGCGACCGCGTTCACCTACAAGGAGGACCGGCCGGCGGAGGAGAACGATAACTTCTACGTCTTCGACCCGTCCGGCAACCGCGTGCAGTTGGTCGCTGTCCAGGGTGCCAAAGGCAGCGGCGTGCTCGGCATCGATCATGCCGCCGTGCAGGTCGCCGATATCCTGTGGACCGAAAAATTCTATGGCGAGGATCTCGGGCTCGCGGTCGATCACCGCGTCGGTTGGCAGACCGCCGATTACGTGCGCGCGCGCAAGTGGGCCTCCGGCGAGGAGAACATGGCGCCCGGAACCCGGCGGCTCGACCAACGCTATACGGTGATGGTCAATCGCAAAACCGTGCCCCGCTGCAACATGCAACTGTTTTACCGCATGGGCGACGCGGTCGTCGGCGTGTTTCTCGCCAACAAGCATTTCCAGGAGCCGCCGGAGGAGCAGGCGACCGGCACGCCGCGCATCGCGCTCGCGGCATCCCGCGACGAACTGGCGCGGGCGGCAAAGCTGATCGCGGCGACCGGAAAGGCCGTCGAGGGGCCGGTCGTCCACCCGACGTCGAGCATCCTGGAAGCGTCCGTTTACTTCCGCGATCCGGGCGGAAACTTCATCGAACTTTGCACGCCGCGCAGACGGTGAGCCAAACGATGCGAACAATTGCGACAATAAACAGGGCGGTAATTCACCATGGCAGAGCTTTTTCCCTACCCGCGGTTCTCGCTGGCTGAACGCGACCGGCGCTGGAAGGCCGTTCGCGCCATGATGCGCGAACAGAACATCGACGTGATCGTCTGCCCGAACAACACGGGCCACTCGACGGATTTCCAGTCGAATTCGCGCTACCTCAGCCATGTGGGCGGCGGCGGCGATGCGGATATCGCCGTGGTGTTTCCGCTCGACGGCGAAGTCACCGCCGTCGCCACCTCGGCGGCGCCGCGCTGGCCGACCGTGCAGGAATGGACCAAGGACGTGCGCGAGGCGCGTCGCCGATACGGCAAGGTGGCGGTCGAGCGGCTGAAGGAGCTCGGCGTCGATCGCGGTCGCATCGGCGTGACCGGCCTGGGCGGCGGCACCCGCACGCCGGAAGGCACCATTTCCCACGGCTTCTGGGTTCAGCTTCGCGAAGCTTTCCCGAACGCGGACATCGTCGATGCGACGCCGATCCTGACCAAGGTGCGCTACGTCAAGAGCGACGAGGAAGTCGGTGTCCTCACCAAATCCATCCAGATCGTGGAAAAGGGCATCGAGGCGAAGATCGCCGCGGCGCGTCCTGGCGCGAAGGATTGGGACGTGTGGGCCGCCGCCCAGGGCGCCATGCTGCGCGCCGGTTCCGAGATGCCGGTCCATTGCAACTGGGTATCGGGCAAGAACCCGATCCGCACCCTGACCCGCCCGAGCATGCGGACGCTCGAAAGCGGCGACATGATCATCAACGAGCTCGAGGCTTCCTGGATCGGCTACCGCTCCCAGGCGGTGCAGCCGGTGTTCGTCGATGTCGCGACCGACGTGCACAGCGAGCTGATGAAGGTCCAACGCCAGGTCTTCAACCACCTGATGGAGTGGCTGAAGCCCGGCGTGACCGTGCGCGAGCTGGCCGAGCAAACCAAGGAAGCCGGACGCAAGGCGGCGCCCAACGGCGGGGCTGCGGCGGGCTGCAAGACCAAGCTTACCATGCACGGGCGCGGCCAGGGCGACGACGGCCCGATCATCACCGACCATGCGCGCGATCCGGAGCAACTCGCGGTCGAGCTGCAGGAGAACATGGTCTTCATCTTCAAGCCGGCCACGGAAGTGGGTGACGGCGCGGATAAGTCGATCCTGACGTGGGGCGATACGGTCGTCGTCACATCGAAAGGCGGACGGCGTCTCGGCTCGCGTCCCCACGACATCGCCGTCGCGAAGGGATAAAATCCGATGGGCCTGCCTTACCCGGCGAAACGCGCTATCCGTCTGCTGTGGCGGAGCGCGCTGCTGCTCGGGTTTTGCGTGCCTCCGGCATCCGCGCTGGATCTGCCGGAGCCGACGCGGCAAGTGCTGAAAGACCTGAAGCTCGAGGAGTCCGCCTTGGCGGGTCTCGATCGAGAGTTGACGGTGCCCCAGGCCTGGCTCGACGGCGCGCGCAAGGAAGGCAGCTTCCGTGTCGGCGGCTCGTGGGACCCGGTGCAATTCCGCACCATGACGGCGGCATTCGTCGAGCGTTACCCGTTCATCAAGCCCAACTATTCCCGGGGCAACTTCAATGCCCGCGCGTTCAAGCCTCTGCTTGCATTTCAGGATGGGCGTTACATCAGCGATGTCGTCACCGGCATCGGCGGCGCAATGCAGAAATATATCGCCGCAAATGCGCTCGAGGATCTGCGCGATATTCCCGGTTCCCGCAATGTACGTGACGGGATGAAGCACAAGGATGGCCTGTGGGTGGGCATCCGCATCCGCTACTGGTGCATGTCCTACAACACCGGCGCGGTGAGGAAGGAGGAGCTTCCCAGAACGTGGAACGACCTCCTGAGCCATCCGCGCTGGCGCGATGGGAAGATCGGACTGGGCAATCTGCCGCAGCTTTGGATCCTCCCCTTGTCGGCCGCGCACGGTGACGATTGGACCAAAGCCTTCCTCGCCGGTCTGTTCGGCGAGTTAAAACCGCAGTTGCGCAAGGAAGGTGCCAACCAACTGCTCACCCTGGTGAGCGCCGGCGAGATGGATGCGGCCATTCCGTCGGGCGACCATCGCATCGTGCAGTATATGGAAAAAGGCGCGCCGTTGGGTTGGCACTGTCCCGAGCCGGTGCCGTCGGCCATCTCGGAGGCGGGCATCATGCGTGGCAATCCCAACATGAACGCCTCCAAATTGTTCATCAACTGGCTGCTGAGCAAAGAGGGGCAGGTGGCGCAATACGCCGCGGACGATTCGCCTCCCATTCACAAGGATATGAAAACCCGAGACTTCATGCCGTTTCCGGAGCAAATCGTCGGTAAGACGATCGCGTTTCGCGATCCGGGTCTCGAGGAAGAGCATGACGAGCTTCTGGAATTGTGGAATCCCTATTGGGAGCGCCGCAGATGAGCGTTTGGACGCCGCGGCAAGCAGGGGCGAGAGGAGCCGAAAAACCATGACACCGGAAGAGAACGAGATTCTGACGCGTGTAGGGCCCGGCACTCCGGGCGGCGAGATGCTGCGCCGTTATTGGTGGCCCGTGTGGTTCACTCAGGAGCTCACCGACAAGCCCGTGCCGGTGCGCCACCTCGGCGAGGATTTCATTCTGTTCCGCGACGGCGCGGGCAACGCCGGCATGATCGACCGCGCCTGCGCCCACCGCAGCGCCTCCCTCGAACTCGGCCGCTGCGAAGCACGCGGCATCCGCTGCTGCTACCATGGCTGGCTCTACGATACCCAAGGACAATGCCTGGAGATGCCGGCGGAGCCCGCGGGCAGTCGCCTGCACGAAGAAGTGCGCATGCGCTCCGCCAAGGTGCAGGAAGCGGGCGGCCTGATCTTCGCCTATCTCGGGCCAGACCCGGCGCCGCGTCTGCCGCGCTACGATCTGCTTCACCGCGAGGATTGCGACCGCACGGTCTATGCCAAGGAAGATCAGTGCAACTGGGCACAACGCGCGGAGAACGGCGTCGATCCCTACCACAGCATGTCGCTGCATGCCTCGGTCTATCCCTCCATGGCGATGAAGCGCCCCGAATCGACCTGGACGCCCATGTGGTACGGCTTCCGCATGAGCTCGGAATATCCCAACGGTAAGCGTAACGTCAGCCATCACATCTTTCCGTCGTCGACGCGCCGGCATAACGCGCGTGTGGGTACCATGCCGAGCGACTATTTGCACATTCGCGTGCCGACCGACGACATGCTGACCACCACCTTCTATGTGAAGACGGTGACGAAACCTTCGGGACCGTATGAAAATAAATGTCGCGGTCTCAAAAAAACCGTGCGCGGCGTGTACGATCGGGTGGAGGACGAGTGGTGGGGCATCGAATCGGGCGACCAGGATCGCGCGGCTCAGGAAAGCCAAGGGCTTATCAACGACCGCTCGCGCGAGTTCCTCGCCACCTCGGACCGCGGCGTCGTCATGTGGCGCAAGCTGGTATTTTCGTCCATCGAATCCGTCGGCAAGGGTGAGGATCCTTTCGGCTTGCTGCGTGGATCCGACTCGGGAGAATTGATCCAGTTCGACGCCGGCAAGAATTTCACCGATCATGAGAAAGAGTTGACCAAAGCAAGTTGAGATACGCGTCAGACGGCGCGGCACGACAAGTGGGTATAACAACCTATGCGTGTGGACAGGGCTTCGAAATGCGGGAGACGATGATGGGAACAAAACGTATCGTCCAATGGATCGCCGGAACGGCGCTGGTGTTCGGCGCAATGGGAGCGTCGGCGGCCGGCGCCGCCGAACTGCCGAAGGCCACTCAGGAGGTCCTGAAGAAGCTGAAGCTGACGCCCGAGGTGATGGCCGGGCTCGACGAGGAGCTCGCCGTGCCGCAGGCGTGGCTCGACGGCGCCAAAAAGGAGGGCGTGGTTCGAATTCTTGGGACTTGGGACCCCAAGCAATTCGTGCCGCTCAACGCGCCGTTTCGAGAGCGCTTCCCCGGGGTCAAGGTGGAATATTCCCGCGCCGGCTTCAACGCCCGGGCGCTACGCACCCTGATCGCCTACAAGGAAGGCCGCTATATCACCGACATCCTGACCGGATTCGGCGGCAGCGAGCAGCACTTCGAAGAGGCCGGCGCGCTCGATAACTTGAGCGATATCCCTGGCCTGAAGAACCCGCTGCCGAATACCGGCGATGCGAACAACACCTGGGTCGGCACGCGCCTGCGTTACTGGTGCCTCACCTACAATACCGAGAATGTGAAGAAGGAAGATCTGCCCAAGACGTGGGACGACATCCTGACCAATCCCAAGTGGCACAACGGTAAGATCGGTGTCGCCGACCGGCCGCAGCTTTGGCTGCTGATGCTGTGGGGCGAATACGGCAAGGAATGGACCCTCAACTACATCGACAAATTCTTCAATGTGGTGAAGCCGCAGATCCGCAAGGAAGGCGCCAACGCGCTGATGGGCCTCGCCATCGCCGGGGAATTCAATGCCGCATTGCCGGCCGCATCCTACCGCACCAAGCAGTACCAGCAGCGTGGAGCGCCGGCCGCTTGGCATTGTCCGGAGCCAGTGCCGCTCGCCGTCTCTCAGATGGGTATTCTCAAAGGCAACCCGAACATGAACGCGTCGCGTCTATGGGTTAACTGGTTCCTGAGCAAGGAAGGCCAGATCTCGCAGTTCGCCGCCGACAGCGCGCCGCCGGTGCACAAGGATCTGCAGACCGAGGCCTTCCTCGCCTTTCCCGATCAGATCTCGGGACGCAAGATCGCGTTCCGCGTGCCGGAGCAGGAGGGCGCGACGGAGGAACTCAACCAGATCTGGGCCAAGTATTGGGTCGGCGCGGGCGGCACGCAGTCCAATACGCCCGAGGAATAACGAGACACCATGCGGCGAACCACCAATACCGGAGGCTCATCGATGAAGCGTTCCTCACAGGGAATGCTGATGCTCGCCGCAACGATCGTTGCCGGCGCCGCGATCTTTGCCGCGGCGCCGGCCGTCTCCGCCGAATTGCCAAAGGCCACCCAGGCCATCCTGAAGAAGCTGAACCTGACGCCGGAGGTGCTGTCCGGGCTCGACGATGAACTCGTCGTGCCGCCGGCGTGGCTCGACGGCGCCCACAAGGAAGGCACGGTGCGCATCCTCGGCACCTGGGACCCCAAGCAGTTCGGATTGCTCAACGTGCCGTTCCGCGAGCGCTTCCCTGGGATTAAGGTGGAATACTCCCGCGCCGGCTTCAACGCCCGGGCGATGCGCACCCTGATCGCCTACAAGGAAGGCCGCTATACCACGGATATCGTGACCGGATTCGGCGGCAGCGAGCAGCATTTCGAAGAGGCCGGCGCGCTCGAGGATTTGCGCCAGATTCCCGGCTTCAAGAATCCGCTGCCGAATACCAGTGATGCCAATGGTACCTGGGTCGGTACTCGCATCCGTTATTGGTGCATCGTCTACAACACAGATAAGGTGAAAAAGGAGGATATGCCCAAGACCTGGGACGATATCCTCACAAACACCAAGTGGCACAACGGCAATATCGGCGTCGCCGACCGTCCGCAGCTATGGCTGCTCATGCTGTGGGGCGAATTCGGCAAGGAGTGGACCCTCAACTACCTCGACAAATTCTTCAACGTGGTGAAGCCGCAGGTTCGCAAGGAAGGCAACAACGCGCTGCTCGGCCTGGCTATCGCCGGCGAGTTCAACGGCGCGTTGCCGGCGTCCGCTCGTCGCGCGAAGCAGTATCTGGAGCGCGGCGCGCCGGTGGCTTGGCATTGTCCCGAACCGGTACCCCTGGCGGTATCCAGCATGGGCGTTCTCAAGGGCAATCCGCACATCAACGCCTCGCGCGTCTGGGTCAACTGGTTCCTGAGCAAGGAAGGCCAGATCGCCCAATTCGCCGCCGACGGCGCGCCGCCGGTGCATAAGGACCTGCAAACCGAGTCCTTTCTCTCGTTTCCCGAGCAGATCGTCGAACGCAAAATCGCGTTCCGCGTGCCGGAGCAGGAGGGCGCCACTGAAGAGCTCAACCAGATCTGGTCGAAGTATTGGGTTGGCGCGGGCGGCGTCCACTCCGAGTCACAAAACGAGGAATGATCCCATCATGCGGCGAACCGCCGACACCGGAGGGCTACAGATGAAGCGTTCATCACACAGGCTGCTGACGGCAGCCATGATCGTTGCCGGCGCCGCGGCGTTTGCCGTGGCTCCGACCGTATCGGCCGAGCTGCCGAAGGCCACGCAGAAGTTCCTCAAGGAGCTCGATCTCGATCCGTCGATCCTAGCCGGTCTCGATGAAGAGCTGGCGGTGCCGCAGGCGTGGCTCGACGCCGCCAAGAAGGAAGGCGCCGTCCGCATGGCGGCCACCTGGGACCCGCCGCAATACCGCAAGCTCACCGAAGCCTTCGTCGAGCGCTATCCGTTCATCAAGCATGAATATTCGCGCGGCAGCCGCCAGGAACGCACACTCAAGCCGTTGCTGGCTTTTGAATCGAGCGGTCGGGTCACCACCGACCTGATCGGCAGCATCGGCGCCAGCTATGCCATGTTCAAGAAGGTCGACGCGCTGGTGGACATGCGCGATCTGCCCGGCTGGAAGAACGTGCCCGACGGCATGAAGGACAAGGAAGGCCTGTGGGTCGGCCAGCGCCTGCGCTACTGGTGCATGGCTTACAACACCGACAAGGTCAAGAAGGAGGACCTCCCGAAAACCTGGGAGGACATCCTGAGCAATCCGGTGTGGCGCGACGGCAACCTCGCCCTGTCGAACCGCCCGAATCTATGGTTCGCCAACATTTGGGCTCTCGAAGGCTATGGCGAGAAATGGGGCAAGCCCTACCTGGAGAAACTGTTCGGCGAGGTCAAGCCGCAGCTCCGCAAGGAAGGCAACAACGCGCTGCTCGGGCTCGTCATCGCCGGCGAATTCCACGCGGTCATTCCCGGCGCCGCCTACCGCACCCTGCAATACGTGAAAAAGAAAGCGCCGATCAGCTGGCATTGCCCCGAACCCGTGCCGCTCGCGATCTCCGAGCTCAGCATCATGAAGGGCAACCCGCACCCCTATGCCTCGAAGCTGTGGGTCAATTGGTTCCTCAGCAAGGAAGGGCAGATCGCCCAGTATCACGCGGAGAATTCGCCGCCCGTGCACAAGGACCTGCAGATCGAGGCTTTCCTGTCCTTCCCGGAGCAGCTCGTGGGCAAGAAGGTCGCCTTCCGCGATCCGATCCAGCTCGAAGTGGATCTGCCGCAAGTCTTCAAAGTGTGGAATCCGCTGTGGGATCCGACCGGACGTACGGCGCGCTCGGCTGACGAAGAGGGATCCGAATAATGACCGCAACGACCGTCAATGGCCCGTTCGTTTCCGTCTGGCTGCCGAAGATTCGCGCCGCGTCGCTCTGGCATTTCCTCGTCTTCCTCATCGTCTTTCTGGCGGTGGTGACGCCGCTCCTGTTTCTGATCCTCGGCAGCTTCAGCCAGGCGCGGCTGCCATCGGAATTCTCGTTCCTCACCCTCGGCCTGACCAACTACATCAAGGTGTGGAGCGACCCCGGAACCTATGCCGTGTTCTCCAACACGATGTGGTTCGCAACCGGGAGCACGGCGGTCGGCATCATCATCGCTGCCGGGCTCGCTTGGCTGGTCGAGCGCACCAACATTCCCGGCAAGATCTGGATCTACGCCGGCGTGCCGATGACTCTGGCGATGCCGGGGATGCTGCAGTCGATGGCCTGGGTGTTGCTGGCCAGTCCGCGCATCGGCTTCATCAACAAAGGCGTCATGGACGTGTTCGGGCTCGCCGCCGCTCCATTCAACATCTACACCCTCGAAGGCATGATCTTCATCGAAGGGCTGCGCACGGTGCCGACCGCCTTCCTCATGCTGGTGCCGTTGCTGCGCAGCATGGATCCGGCGCTCGAGGAAGCGGCGGCGATGTCGGGCGCGCGTCCGTCATCGGCACTGCGCAAGGTGACGCTGGGCCTCATGCTGCCCGGGCTCATGGCCGTGACGATCTACCAATTCACCAGCGCGTTGGAGGGATTCGAGGTGCCGGGCATCCTTGGGCTGCCCGCCGGCATCTACGTGTTCAGCACCAAGATCTACACGGTGCTTCATTCCGCCTCGTCCCTGCCGTCTTACGGCGAGGCCAATGCGCTGGCGATGCTCTATCTGATTGTCGCCATCATCGGCACGTATCTCTATGGCCGGGTGATCACCAAGTCGGAGCGCTTCACGATCATCACCGGAAAGGGCTACCGTCCGCGGCTGTTGCAACTGGGGGTCTGGCGCTGGCCGGCCTTCGGTCTGGTCGTGCTCTATCTCGCGTTATCGGCGATTCTGCCCTTCCTGGTTCTGGCCTACGTCTCGTTCATTCCTTATTTGCAGGTGCCCTCGGCCAAGGCGTTCGCCGCCATGAGCTGGAGCAACTACGAGACCGTATTCCAGACCGAGCAGATCGGCCGCATGTTGTGGAACACGCTGGTGATGACTCTCTCGGTCGCGACCGGGGTGGTGATCATCTCGTTCCTCATTTCGGTGGTCGTGGTGCGGTCGAAATTCTGGGGCCGCAAGGTCCTCGACCAGCTCGCCTTCCTGCCGCACGCCATCCCCGGCATCGTCATGGGTCTGGCGCTGCTGTGGATCTACCTGCAGATCGACAAGCTCGGCGTCGGCTTGTTCGGCTCGCTCACGTCGCTGATCATCGCATTCCTGATCGGCTATATGTCCTACGGCACCCGTGTCATGAACGCGGCCGTGCTGCAGATTCACAAGGATCTGGAGGAGGCAGCCAAGATCAGCGGCGCACCGCAGTGGCGTGTGTTTCTCCGGGTGTTCTTCCCGCTGCTCATGCCGGCGTTCGTCGGCGTGTGGATCTGGACGGTGCTGCATGTGGTGCGCGCCGCGGGTAAACCCCTGATCCTGACGGACGGTGCCGAAAACGAGGTGCTCGCGGTGGTCATCTGGAACATGTGGGATGAGGGCTATACCGAAGCGGTTGGCGCGATCGGCACCATGCTGATGCTGGCGCTGCTGATCGTGACCTTAGGGGTGCGGATGCTGGGCTTCGGACGCGGCGCCCATATTCAGGAGGCAAAATGATCGATATCCGTGGTTTGCATGTTCGCTACCACAGCGAGCGAGGGGAGGTGCACGCGGTTCGCGGCATCGACCTTTCTGTGAAGGAAGGTCAGTTTTACACGCTGCTGGGTCCGTCCGGCTGCGGCAAGACGACGACGCTGCGGTGTTTGGCGGGCCTGGAGGCGGCGAGCGCGGGGGAGATCTCGATCGCCGG
>CAZOBN010000002.1:0-78486 GCA_964577835.1 uncultured Rhizobiaceae bacterium | reverse complement strand
CGTCTGAGCCATGCGCGCAGATTCGCATGGCAAAAGCCATTTGTGAATCCTATGAATGAATCAGTGCACTAGGTGGTCATGGACGGAATCGGCAACTTTCTTCGCGAATGGCTCGGCGCCATCGACGGCAGCCGGATCACCGCCGCGCAAATGGCGGTGCGCGCCGTGGTGGTCTATATCGCCGTCATCATCATCGTCCGCTTGGGCAAGAAGCGTTTCCTCGGCAAAGGCAGCGCCTTCGACATCATCCTCGGCGTCATGCTGGGGGCGGTGGCCGGCCGCGCGATCTCGGGCGGTGCCCCGGTGGTGCCGTCGCTGGCGGCCTGCGCCGCCATGGTCGCCCTGCATTGGATCTTCTCGCTCGCGGCCGTGCGATCCCATTGGCTCGGAAGCATCATCAAAGGCAATGCTCAAGTCATCGTGCATGACGGCAAAGTCGATGAGCAGGCGCTGCACGGCTGCCATCTGAGCGCCCGCGACCTTGAAGAGGAACTGCGCCATCGCAATGTGGCAAGCCTCGACAGGGTGGCCGAAGCGCGGCTCGAACGGAGCGGCAACATCAGTATCGTGACGAAAGTCCCATAGGAGATCGCCACCCTGGGCCGTGCGCGCGCCGTTCTCATTCACAGCCCTTCCGCGGGCGATCGGAGCACCACGGCCGACGAGCTCGCGCGGCTGCTCACGGAAGCCGGCTACGAGGTCGAGGTTCGTTCGCCGAAGGATTCCGACAGCGACGACTTGGTTCGCCGGAGCGCCGATCTGATCGTCGCCGCCGGCGGTGACGGCACGGTGACAAAGGTGGTGCTCGCGGCACCGACCGGCGCGCGCGTCGGCGTCATCCCGCTCGGCACGGCCAACAACATCGCCAACTCGCTGGGCATCGCCGGTCGGCCGGAGGAGATCATCGCCGGCTGGACGTCCGCGTTGGAGAAGCCGATCGACATCTGGCTGGCCAAGGGTCCCTGGGGCGAGCGCCTGTTCATCGAGGGCTGCGGCGTCGGCGCCCTGACGCGCGCCGCACACCGCATGGATGACAAGGAGATCACCGGCCATTCGCCGGAGCACGAAATTTCCATGGCGCGCGCCGCGCTCAAGAAAACCCTGACCGACAGCGAACCGGTGCCCGCCAAGATGACTTTGGACGACGGAACCCTTGAAGGCCGCTTCCTGCTGCTCGAAATACTCAATTTCGGCGCGGTTGGGCCGCGCCTGCCCCTGGCTTGGTCGGCGGATCCGTCCGATGGCCTGCTCGAGATCGGCTATACGCTCGAAGAGCGCTATAATGATTTTTGCGAGTGGTTGTCGGACGGCGCCTCGCCGTTCGCCGCGGCACCGGTGACGCTGTTGCGTAGTCGGTCCGTGGAGCTAACATGGCGGAACGCGCGGTTCCGTATCGGCGACGAATATTGGCCGGAAACCGGCATGCCGGAGCCGCGGGCCACCCACCAGGCGTCCGCCGCGCGCGCCCGGCCGGGGCCTAACGTATTGATCCCGCGCAGTATAGCTTGAGTGCCTGCCCGGCCGACCGCTGGAACTCCAGGCCTCCGCGGGCGGTTTATAGAAAGATCAATCCGGAGAATCCCCATGTCGATCATTGGAACATTGGTCATCGGCTTTTTCGCCGGTCTCATCGCCAGACTGCTGATGCCGGGCCGCGATCCCAAAGGTTTCATCATCACCATCGTGCTCGGCGTGATCGGTGCCTTTTTCGCCACATGGCTCGGACGCGAACTCGGCTGGTACCAAGAAGGGGAGGCTGCCGGATTCATCGGCGCCGTGATCGGTTCGATCATCATTCTCGCGATCTATCGCGTGACCATGGGTCGCCGGCGACTGACCTGACGGCACCTGCCCACAGGCATGGGGCGCATCGGCACGGTTGCGGCCGGCGGTCGCAAACCATGCATCCATCGACTTACGGCAGCATGACACTTTGGCGGCACGACAAGGAGTCGGAACAAGATGCGCTGCGCGGCCATTTAACCCATACTGAGCGCAGCGGCGCAGCCGCGCGCGCCCGGGTCAAACAATGGTTCCATCGCGGAGGTTAAGCATGGAAGTACCGCTGCAGATCGCGTTCAAGGATTTGGACAGTTCGGAATTCATCGAAAACCTGATCCGCGAGCGCGCCGCCCGCATGGAGCGCCTCCATTCCAATATCATCAGTTGCCGTGTCGTGGTCGAGGTCCCTCATCGCAGTCCCGAGAGCGGCAAGCCGCCGATCGGCGTCTCCGTCGAGGTCGAGGTGCCGGGTCGCAAGACCTTGCTCGTCGGCAAGGACGAACAGCAGCGGCATGAGGTCAAGAACGACCAGTATGCGGTGGTCAGCCGCGCGTTCGACGCGGTGGAACGGCAGCTCAAGAGCGACGCGGATTTCAAACGCGGCGATGTGAAGCATCACGAGGGCGAACGCGATACCGGCCGCATCCTGCGGCTGTTTCCCGAGCAGAACTACGGCTTTATCGAGGTGCGCGGGACGGGCGATCTCTATTTCACGCGCAATGCCGTGGTCAGCGGCAGCTTCGACGACCTGCAGGTCGGCACCATGGTGGAAATCACCCGGGCGACCGGCGAAGGCCCCATGGGCCCCCAGGCGAGCTCCGTCAGGCTGCTCAATGCCAGGCGCAGTCCGGATGGATCGACAGTGACGGCCAAGGCCGCGAGCAGCGGCAAGCGCTGACTTCAGGTGCGATGCCCGCCGCATTCGGCGGCGGGCAGCACCGGCCCCCTAGCGAACTCTTTCCCCGAGCGAAATGTTGCTCGGCGACCTCCTGACGATCACCAGGTCTTCGGCACTGGATGGGCGATCGCGTCGTCGAGAGTGCTGGTGCGGTGAAACTGCTCCTTCGGCCGCAGTCTCCCGCTCGCGTCGATCTGATCCATCATGCAGTAGATTTCGAACTCGTAGCCGTCCGGGTCGAGGAAATTGATGCTGAGATTGCAGCCCGCGCCCTTGCGGCCCTCGAACACGATCGGGATTCCATTGGCCTTGAGATAGTCGCGCGCCTTGAGCAATACCTCGGGACTGTCGACTTCCATCGCCAGGTGCTCGACGCGCAGCGCGCTGCCCGGGTCGGGCCGCCGCTTCGCCTTGGACGGCTTGAGCCCGATGGCGTGGTGGTCTTTCGCGCAGCGGAAGAACACCATGCCGATCTCGTTGCGGTCGGTCTCATGGAAGCCCATGACCTCGGTCCAGAACTTCACCGAGCGTTCGATGTCCGTCACCTCGTAGACGAGATGGCCGAGCTTGTTGACCTTGATCGGCGAGGTGCCCTTGTAAGACGTCGGGTGGGTGGAGGCGGCCTTCGCGGCCTGCTCGCGCCTTTCCTCGACGGCGGCATGTCCATTCATCATTTCCTCCACAGCTTATGTTCTCGCTGGCGCTAGTTTAGCCGTTCCGCAGGGCGGATGAAACGGGTTCCGCCGAGACCCGAACATCACGGGAACATCTCCTTGAGGAAGGCGATCACGTCCGGCGGCGTCTCGGCGATCACCTTCTTGTAGAAGGCTTCCAGCTTCTCCCCCGAGGTCGGCACGAAGTTGAACTTGCGCTTCTCCACGTCGGCCAGGAAGACGGGGTCCTTGAGCATCGCCTGCCAGGCCTTGCGCAGCATGGCGACCCGTTCGGGCGGGGTGCCGGGCGGCAGGGCATAGGGCCGCGCCACGGCCAGGCCTTCATTGATGGTTTCGAAGTAGGGCCCCGGATTGGGGTTGAGCTCGTAGACCGTCGGCACATCGGGCACCAGCGGGTCGCGGGCCGTGCCGGAGACCACCAGGATGGGCGCGAAGTTCTGGGTCAGCCAATGGGGGCGCGAGTGTATGATGCCTTCCGCCGAACTGGTCCGCCCATCGATCTCGCCGCGCTCGACCGCGAGATCCTGCGCGGCGCTTTCGTAGCCGGTGATGACCTTGAACTTGATGCCGAGCGCGCTCTGCCAGCCGACAGTATAGAGGTAGGTGCCGGTGCCAATCCCTTGCGAGCCGATGAGGGGCAGCGTTTTCGCGTTGCGGATATCCTCGATGCTCTTGAATTTATCCGCGCGCACTGCGAGCGCATACGTCGTCCGTGTCCAGGCGCCGAGGATCGGCATCTTGCTGAGGTCGAACTTGACGACACTCGATCCAGCCAATTGCTGCAGGTAGTGGCCGCTGGCGAGCTGATAGATATTGAAGCCATCCGGCGGCGCGACATTGTAGGCCATGTTGATGGATTTGATGCCGCCGGCGCCAGGTTCGTTTTGCGCGATCAGCGTGGGATTGCCCGGGATGTGCTTGCCCAGGTGCTGCGCGATCAGCCGGCCATCGGCGTCCGCCGTACCGCCGGCCGCGAAGCCGATAATCACATTGATCCGCTTGCCCTCATAATACGACTGGGCCGTGGCCGGCAACCAGGCCGCGATCAACATCCCACAACTCAATAGACTCGACGCGGTAATTCTTATGCTTGTCGCCATGTCCGCCTCCCAGTTGGCCGATCCAATCCGTGCTTCTTGTGCCTCCGGCGCGTCGTTGCGCGCTTATCCCTCAGCGTGTCGCTGCACGCATGCTTTTGTGGCGCCGCATTGAGCCGGCGCCGTTCGTCAATCTCGCGCGGCCATGCCGCCGCTCAGCCCCACAACCAGCGCTCGCCGTCGAACCCGGGGCGATCCGGATATCGGGCAGCCACCTCCTTCACGCTCGGATGGTCCATGACGCTGAGCTTGCCGTTGTCGTGCAGCGTCTGGTTGCCCACGGTCAGCGTCGCGCCGCGCAGCTCGGCCGAGGTGTGCAGGTTATAGGGGAATTCCTTGCTCTGCCCGGCCTTGCCGAAATGCATGTGGATGCTGCTCGGATGGAACGAGGCGATGAATTCGCGGTAGTCCTCGTCCGGGCACTGCGCCGCCGAGACGATGGCCGCCGGATGAACGCCGCCGTGCGGCGCGCGAATCGCATGGGCCGCCTCGTCGCCGACGATCTTCGCCAGTTCCTTATGGAATTCGGTCAGCGTCTCGGCTTCCGGCCCGCCTTCGAAACGCGTCACCCGGTTGTTCTCGACCGTGACGCGCACCGGCTGGCTGAACTTGGTCGGCACGCCGATATGACGCGCCCACACCGGCATCATGCGGTCGAAGATGAAGACGCCGCGGGTGCCCACCGGATTGACCGCGGGATAGATCCCCTCGGGGAACGGACGGTGGAATCCATTGACGCGCCAATAGGCATAGCCGTCGCCCTTGCGCTGGGGCGCGCCGACGGTGCCCTCCAGATGGGTGCCGTTCGGATGGGTGAGCACCCAGCGCTCGCCCTGGCGGATCTGCTCGGCCACGCGGAAGCGGATTTCCGAAATCAGCTCGTAGGGCGTGCGCGCCCAGGCGCTCATCAGCAGCGGCGCCGTGGTCGCCATGTTGCGCACCATGGGCAGCTTGTATTCCGACAGGGTCTCCGACAGCTCCTTCAGTTCCTCTTCCGAGGAGAGATCGAGCACATGGCTGATCAGGATGTCGGCGCCCTTCATGGCGGCCTTCACGATTGGCGGAATGCGCCACACCGTGTCGCGCGTCGGAATATCGGGCCAGATCACGTTGCGCCGCACCGGCATGTCGGTCCACAGCACCGAGGGATGGGCGCCGCGCGCCTGAACGCCGGCCTGGATCCAAGCGATGCAGGTTTCGTCCACCAGATTGCGGCCGCCGTAGAGCCCATCGTTGGCGGCCAGGATCAGCACGTTCTGGCCCGGCTTGATCTGCGCGCAATGGTCGAGCAGATCGTTGACCGACATCGCGGCTTCCGGCGGCATCAGGGGAATTGAACTCACGGCGTGACCTCCCGCACTGTCTTCCATGCTGGGACCACGATGGCCCTCTTCATTTTTGGCTGGCTGCTCACGGCCGCGCCTGCCGCTTGGTGGCGCGGATGCGTCCTGCGCTGGCGCCGCCGTCGAGCGCGATCACCGCGCCGTTCATGTAGCCGGCCGCGTCGGACGCGAGATAGGACACGAGTTGCGCCACATCGTCGAGCGTGCCGTGGCGGCCGATCGGAATGGACGGCGGCACCTCGCCGCCCTCGTCCCGATGCCGGATCGAGCCGGGCGCGACGCAATTGACCCGGATGCCGTGCGGACCCGCTTCGAGCGCGAGAACCCGGGTCAGCATGGCGACAGCCGCCTTCGACGTCGCATAGGCGCCGCCACCGGCATAAGGAGCGTGGCCGCTGATCGAGCCGATATTGACGATCGCACCGCCGCCCTGGCGCTTCATATGGGGCAGCGCCTTCTGCGAACACAGCATGGTGCCGTCAACATTCACCCGGAACGCCTCCCGCCAGGTTTCCAACGCATGGTCAGCGATCTCCTCCATCGGATGCACCGCCGCGTTGTTGCACAACAGGTCGATGCGGCCGAAGGTCTCGATCGCGGTGTCAATCGCCAGTTGCGCCCCCGCGGGAGTACCGATGTCGGCGGCCACCACCCGCAAGCGGTCGCGGAAGTCCGACAGCGCCTCCCGCGCCTTGACGCAGGCGCTCTGATCCCGGTCAGCCACCACGACGGCCATGCCTTCCGCCGCCAGATACCGGGCAATGCCCAATCCGATCCCGGTGGCGGCACCGGTCACCACAGCGACCCGTCGCGTGTCAGCCAATCTGCGCCCTTTCCCTGTCGGCGGCTTGCGCGCCGCTCTCCTTGCCATTCACAGCGTGACGCCTTCCCGCCTCCTCGGCAAGAGGAGTCGCGGTTCAGGCGACGAGCAGCGGGGCGGGCTTGGGCTGGCGGCTTTCGAGCGACGGCGGCTTGAGGCCCGAGGCCTCGTAGGCCCACACCCCGAGCTGGTCGGACCAGATGCGGTTGACCTGCTGGCGTTCCTTCATGGCCTCCAGGCAGGCATCCTGCTGCGCGCGCGTCACGGCGTATTTCTTGAGAATCCCGAGCGGCACGTCGCCGTGACCGCCCTCTGACGAATCCGCTTCGTCGGCCGCGTCCCAATGGGCCAGCGCCTCGTCGGACAGCCCAAGGCTCGCCCACATGTTGCGCGAGGTGCGCGCCCGCTCGCCGACCCGCTTGATCATCTCCTTGCCGCGCGCCACCTCGTTGCCGGCGATGGCGGCGAAGGCTTCGAGCCACGGCTTGGTGCGGCTCACCCAGTCGCAGTAGGTGATGCGCATCTTGGTGATCGGCGCGCCGGTATAGCCATGGACGAATTGCCGATCGACGCCGAGCGCCACGGCGAAATCCACCAGGCTCTCGTAATGTCCGGTGGGGATCGTCGGATCCTTCACCTCTTCCACATACATGTTCTCGATCAGGTATTTGCGCACTTCGAGGTGCGGGCAGTTGCCGGTGATGTTGGCGAGCCAGCGCGGGAAGTTCGCGGCGAACACGCAATGCTCGAGCGCATAGACCCGGGCACCTTCGCGCGACAGGTGATTCTTGTTGTACTGCTCGAGGATGGTGGGCGTGCCCCAGCGGAACTGCTGCAGCAGATCGAGAATAGCCTCTTGGAATTGCTCCGGCGTGCGCGTCATCCCAGCCTCCCGGTGTTTTGCTTGTATCTTGGCGGTCAGGATGCGCGCCCCAGGACGGCGCGACAACGGCCTTTTCGCTTGCCACGGTGTCAAGTAAGATTTGACAAGGAAACCGATTTCGGAGCCGGCGATGGATCGTTTCAAGCTGATGGAGACCTATGTCGCGGTGGTGAAGCTGAGAAGCTACACCCGAGCCGCCAAAGAGCTCGGCGTCACCCGGGCCATGGTCAGCAAACGTGTCCAGGATCTCGAAGCGGCGCTCAACGCCAAGCTGCTCAACCGCAACACACACCGCCTCAGCGTCACCGCCACCGGCGCGGATTATTACGATAGCTGCGTCGCCATGCTGGCCGACCTGCATGCGCTCGAGGAGCGCATCCAGGCCCGGCGTGCCACGCCACGCGGCGAAATCCATATCCTGTCGACCCGCACCTTCGGCGAAATGCTGCTGGCGCCGGTGGTCGCCGATTTTTGCAAACTTTACCCGAACATCTCGGTTCACATCGCCCTGATGGACCGCGATATGGCGCCGGACGGCATGGATCTGGTGTCTGGCGGATTCGATCTGGCGATCCGCACCCTTCCCCTCGCCGAGTCCTCGCTGATCGCCCGTCCGCTGCTGGCGCTGCCGCGCATCCTCGTCGCCACGCCCGACTATCTCGCGCGCTGGGGCACACCGCGCATGCCCGCGCAACTCACCGGACACAATTGCCTCGATCCCAGCGGCATGGCCCATTCGAGCTGGGAATTCCTCAGCGCGGCCGGACGCACCGTGATTCAAGTGTCCGGCTCGCCCCGCGCCAACAGCAGCGCCGTGGTGCGCGAAGCGGCGCTGAAGGGACTCGGCATCGCCATGCTGCGCGAATATCTGGTGCGCGAACGCTTGAAGGATGGATCGCTGACGCGCATCCTCGACGGCTATGATATCGAGGAGCGCAAGCTCTACGTGGTCTATCAGAAGGACCGCTACCAACCGATGCGCATGCGCATCTTCATCAAATACCTGTTTGGCCGGTTGAAGGAATTCTCGGCGGAACGCGCGGCACCCTTGCCAAGGGCGACAGCGATGGAGACCCGGCCATGAACAAACAAATCGCCATCGCATGGTCCGCGGCTGCGCTGATGGCTATCGGCATGCCGATATCGCCGGTTTGGGCAGCCGAGCCGGTCGACCTCGAGCTGGTGATCGCCACCGACGTGTCCTACAGCATCGATGCCGAAGAGGCGCGCCTGCAGCGCGAGGGCATCATCGCCGCCTTCCGCAGCCGCGAGATCATCCGCGCCGTCCAGACCGGCGCGCTCGGCCGCATCGCCGTCGCCTATGTCGATTTCTCGGGCCGGCCCTACAACAAGGTCGTCATCGACTGGCAGGTCATCCAGGACGAGGCCAACGCCCATGCCTTCGCCGACAGGCTCGCCGAGGCGCCACCGAACCGCGGGCAGAACACGTCGATCAGCGACGCCCTCGAACTCGCCTCCCAGTTGATCGAGAGCAACGGGTTCGACGGCCTGCGGCGGGTCATCGACGTATCGGGCGACGGACCGAACAATAGCGGCCGTCGCGTCGATGCGGTGCGCGACGATGCGGTCGCCAAGGGCATCACCATCAACGGCCTGACGATCATCAACCAGGCGGACCGCTGGAACTCGCGCTACTTCCTGGAAGACCTCGACCGCTATTTCGAGGGCTGCGTCATTGGCGGGCCGGGATCGTTCGTCATCGTCGCGAGCGACTTCCAGGACTTCGCCCGCGCCATCCGCCAGAAGCTGATCCTGGAGATCGCCGGCTTGGTGCCGGAGCGCGCCGCGCCGGCGCTTATCCAGCGGACCGCCGCGCCGGCCGGCCCGATCTTGGCCCAAGCGGGCGCCGCACCCACCCGGCCCGGTTACGAAAAGGGCTGCGACATTGGCGAGCGCATGCGGCGGGGTGCATGGCGGCCTTCTTACGAACCCTAGCTACTACCCCCATCAGCCCGTGTGCGCAGACCATGAAATCGCATGCCGCGGGGTGATTTGATGCAGATCAATGCCAAGGCACGCCTCATCCATGATCATTCGATACCTAAGTAATAGCGGTATTGGAGGATTCGATGTCCATCATTCACGCCCGCCGCAATAGTCCGACCGAAGCCGGCCTGCACCCGGCCGTCTACGGCGCCTTGCTCGGCTGCTTGGTATGGCTGACGGCGGCCGTTTGGCTCGCCTTCGGCGCGGACGGTTACACCGCGCTGCAACTCGCCATCGCGACATTCCTGTCCATCATGTTCGCCCTGGTGCCTTACGCCTTGTCTCGCCTACAGCGCGCCGACCAAGCCCCGGCGGCGGCGCAGCCGTCGCTTCGAGACTGGGCCGAGCACGATTTCATCACGGCGAGCGGGCCTGTCGAAGGCAGGGATGCGGCGACCATGGTGCTGCTGGCGCCTGCCTCCGTCGCCTTGGGGCTGACTGCCATCGCCGCGATCGCGTATCTTGCCGCTCAAGGCTTGCTGTGATCGCGAGTGGCTGCCCGCAGATCAAGCCGCCCTATCGCATCGTCGGCGCACCTGGTGGCGATGTTCACCTCGATCTGCGAGCGGCAGCGCCGCTTGGTGGATATGACGGCCGTGCTTGACTCACGTCCCTCGCACGCAAGCGCGATGGAGTCCCACGGTTACACCCCGCGCTGGTTGCCCCAGGCCAATACATGAAGCTGGGGCAAGACCGTCACCTCATGCCAGTGGTCGGCCGCCACGCGCTCGACCAGCCAGCGGAAGCGAGCCATCAGACCGGCCTGGTCGACGCCGCCGTGCCCTGCGGGATTGGGCTCGGCCGGGGTGTGGTTGCCGACCTGCAGGCAAACCGGCAGGCCAGGGTAGCGCGCCGCCACAGCCCGCGCGAAATCGTAGTCGGCCTGATCGAACACGACGAATTTCAGGTGGATGGTGGGACGCCCCGCCGCCTGGACCAGGCAATCGTCGAACAACTCCCAATCCATGGTCATACCCGAGGACGGCGGCTTGGGGCTGAGAACCAGCCAATCAAGGTCGGCGAACCAGGGTTGCGCCACGGAGCCCTGGGTTTCCATGGCGAAGCTGTAGCCCTTGTCGCGGCCGAGCGCGATCAGCGGCTGCAACGGCTGCAGCGCCGGATTACCGCCCGACAGGGTGATCAGAATAGGCCTGCCACCGGACAGCCGCTCCACGTCGGCAATGATGGTGGCGGGCGACATCGCGCGCCATTCGTCGCGATGCTCGGGCAAAACCGCGTAGAGCGTGTCGCACCAACTGCAGCGGAAGTCGCAGCCGCCGGTGCGCACGAAGACGGTGGGCCGGCCAATCAGCAGTCCCTCGCCCTGCACCGTCGGGCCGAAGATCTCGGACACCCTGATCGGCTTTGCCGTGACGGCGGACATCGGTTCAGCCGGCGAGATCGTTGATGCTCATGTCCGGTCGGCGCCACCACGGCATGCGGTTGGCGCCGGTCTGCTCGGGCAGCGCATCGGCCGGATCGCCGGCGAAGATCACGGCATTGGTCGGCGTTTCTTCGATGGTGAGCTCGACGCAGCGCAGCCGCTCGCCCTGGTCGTCGAGGAAGGCGTTGAGCTTGGCCATGAAGCAGGCGGCGAGCAGTTCCGTCGTGGGATCGCCCGGCATGATCAGCAGGCGGTCGAGCTTGTCCGGCTCGGAGCGGCGGAAGTAGTCGATCAGCGGATCCTGCTCGCCGAGCTGCAGGGCATGATCGACCGCGTTGTCGATCCAGGCATGCCACTGCTTCTTGGTGCTCTCGAACGGCGCCACCATGTTGGACCGTCCGTCGAGCCGCTCCGGCGACGGCGCCGCGATGCGCGCGGTGACGATCTCGTTGTGACCGTGCGGAATCGCGCATTTGAGCGAGCGGTCCGAGAACAACCGGTGCGCCATGCTGTAGCGGCGGGTGAAGACGAGACTGAACATCCGTAACTCGAGGTTGGGGTCGCCGGCGGCGCTGATCCCTGGACCGGCGGACTATCATTGGCCCGCACGGGCCGGCCGGCAATCGCATGCCATACAAAAAAGGCAGGCACCCGAAGGTGCCTGCCTTGCATGTTAGCCTAAAACCGCCCCTGGGGGCAGCCGATGTTATTTCACGCTCAAGCCCTGCTTCTGCAGGATCGCCTTCATATAGCCGAGCGCCTCGTTGGGCGTGTCGCTCAGGGTCTTGATCAGGACCTCCACATCGACGCGCGACATGGGCTCGAAATCCTCGCTGATCTTCTTGCCGAGCTCGGTGAATTCCTTGTCCTTCATCAGCCGCTCGAACGACTCGTTATAGGTCTTGACGATATTGGCCGGTGTGCCCGGCGGCAGAGCGAGCCACTTGTCGGTCGCGACGATGCTCTGCCAGTAGTCGAAGGCCTTGAGCGCCACCGGATCCTTGATCTTGCCCTTCATCATCTCGGGGAAGAGCGGGGCATTGGCGAATTCCGGACGTGGCATCACCTTGCCGCCCTGCAGCGTGCCGGTCTGGGCCAGGATATGGAACTTGCCGGTCTGCAGCAGCTTCTCGAGCTGGAACATGTTGCCGGTCGAAGTCAGGTTCACCTCGCCGCGTTCCAGCGCGATCATCACGTCGTTGGTGCCGCGATAACCCACCACCCACTTGGCGTTCCAGCCGAGATGCTCAATGCCCCAAGCTACCGTCTGCATGGCCGAGCGCGGCACGCCGCCGATCGAGCCGATCGCCGCCGGATCGCCCTTCGGATCGTTGATCTTCTTCAGCCCCTCGTTGTCGATGATGATCATCGAACCGCCGCGGCCGACGCCGCCGATGTAGTGGAATTTCATCGGGTCGTAATGGACCTGCGGCGCGCGGTAGCTCAGCGGATCGACCTGGACGCTGGAGCCCATGGTGATGGTCAGGCCGTCCGGCTTGACCTGCTCGACGAAGTAATTGAGCGAGGTGAGACCCTCGGCGCCCGGCATGTTACGCACCACGAGGTTCGGGCTGCCCGGCATGTGTCTGGTGAGGAATTGCGCGATCAACCGGCCCGACGCATCGGTGCCGCCACCCGGCGGATAACCGATGATCATGGTAACGGTCTTGTCCTTGAACGAGACCGCGCTCTGGGCCGCGGCCCCCGAAATGCCGATGGCCAGCGCCAGCATGCCGACGCCGAGCCCAAGTATGGCGGAACGCCCTGTGTCAGATTTCATGATCTTGTCCCTGCCGTGATTTTTCGTTAAACGAAAACCATTGTGCTCAAAGCTTAGCATCGAACGGCGCGGGAATCACGATGAAACCCACCCCGTCCGAGAGCACCAGCGCCCGCGGCCAGGGCCTTAGAGCGTTTTCCACCGAAGTGGATACCGGTTCGGCGTAGAAAACGCGACGAAATCAAGACTCGAGACCATGATCCGATTCCACGGAAGCGGATCATGGTCTAGGCGCCCAGCATCACATGCACGGACTTCTCCTCGGTATAGGAAAGCAGCTCTTCCAGCCCTTCCTCGCGGCCGGTGCCGGAGTTGCGGTAGCCGCCGAACGGCATGGCCATATAGTGGGCCGAGCTGCCGTTGATCCAGACATAGCCCGACTTGACCCGTAGGGCGGTCTTGAGCGCCACGTTGAGCTGGTTGGTCCAGATTGCGCCGGTCAGGCCGTATTCGACCGAATTGGCGGTCTCGATCACCTGGTCCAGGTCGCTCCATTTGAACACCGAAAGCACCGGCCCGAAGATCTCCTCGCGCGCGATGCGCATGGTCGGCTGCACATCGGCGAAGACCGTGGGCTCGACCCAGAAGCCCTTTTCGAAGCCCTTGCCGCTCGGCCGCTTGCCGCCGGTCATCAGCCGGGCGCCGTCCTCCTGGCCCGCCTTGATGTAGTGCAGCACCTTCTCGTAGTGGGCCTTGGAGTTGATCGGGCCCATCTGCGACGATTCATCCAGCGGATCGCCGACCTTGAGCGTGCTCACCTTCTTGACCAGCAGGTCGAGGAACTTGTCGTGGATCGACTCGTGCAGGAACAGCCGGCTGGTCGAGCCGCAGGACTGGCCCTGCCAGGCGAAGTTCATGCCGGCGATCGCGCCATTGACCGCCTTCTCGATATCCACGTCGGGAAACACGATCATCGGATTCTTGCCGCCGAGCTCGAGCGACACCACCTTGACCGCCACTTCCGCCGCGGCGCGCTGGATCGCCATGCCCGTCTTGACCGAGCCGATGAAGGCGAGGCGCTTGATGGCGGGATGGCGCACCAGCGGATCGCCGGCTTCGGCGCCCAGCCCGGTGACGATATTGACGACGCCGGGCGGCAGCACGCGCGCACACTCCTCGCCGAGGATGGCGGCGGACAGCGGGCTCTGCTCCGACGGCTTGATGATGATGGTATTGCCGGCCATTAGCGGCGCCGCCATTTTGGCGATGGCGAACATGACCGGATGGTTGAACGGAATGATGCGCCCGACCACGCCATAGGCCTCGCGCACGGTGAAATGCAGATTGCCCGGTGTGGAGGGCACGGTCGCGCCCTTGAGCTCGTAGGCCAGGCCCGCGTAGTAGCGCAGCGCAGCGCAGCCGAGCCCCACGTCGAACCGCATCTTGGCGATCGTGTTGCCGGTATCCATCACCTCGACTTTGAGGATTTCCTCGCCGCGCTTCATCACCGCATCGGCGAGCTTGTTGAGATACTCGCCGCGCTTGGCCGGCGACAAGCCCTCCCACGCGGGCTGCGCCTTGGCCGCCGCCTGGTAGGCGCGCTCGATGTCTTCCTTGTTGCCGCGCGGCACGGCGCCGATCACCTCCTCGGTGGCGGGACTGATCGACTCGAGCCACTGGCCGCTCGCGCTGGCGACCATCTCGCCGCCGATCAGCATCTTGCGCTGGCCCAGGGGCAGCTTCGTCATGGCGACTGCAGTATTCATGGCAGGGTTCTCCCGATACGAGAATGAAGCCGGCGTTCGGCCGAAGATTATTTCAGCAGCCCTTTTTCGCGATAGTAGCGCTCGGCGCCAGGATGGAACGGCAGGCCGGTCGGATTGCGCGCCATGAAGGCGCCGTCGAATTCCTTAAGCGACGGATGGATCGAGCGAACCCTGTCCTTGCCCTCGTCGAGCGCCTTGACGAATTTGTAGACCACCTCGTTAGGCACATGGGCGCCGGCATTGATGTTCGACCATTGCAGGATGGTCGGCATGTCGCGATCGAGGAACGTGTAGAAGGCCTTCGGCGCTTTGGCGACATGGAAGTTCCACTTCTTGAGCGCCTGGGCGAGCTTGGCCTCGTCGCTGTCGATCCACACCAGATCCTTTTTGCGCGCCAGATCGCGCAGGCGCGAATCGAGCAGGAACCCGCCGTTGAGGTAAACGTCGACCTTGCCGTCGGCGAGCGCCTCGAGGCCCTCGCCGCTGTTGCCGCGATGGATGCTGCCGCCCCACTTCTCGATATCGGCCGAGGAGAAGCCCGCGGTATTCATCACAAGCTCGGCGAAGCCGACCGAGGCCTGGATGTTCGCCAGCGTGTTGATATGCACCCGCATGGGCGGCTTTTTGGCGGCGATGTCGGCGAAGCTCTTCACGCCGTAACGGTCGGCGAACTCCTTGGTCATGACCGGATGAAAGGCTTGCTGCTCATGCAGCAACAGCACATGGAAGAACTTGCCCTTGAGCGATTCCTTGAACGGCGCCTTGCCCTCGATCGCGTATTCGATTTCCGGCGCGCTGACGGCCAGGCCGAAATCCGCCTGCTGGGTGCTGATCATCTGCAGCCCGCCGGCGGGCGACGACGGCTTGAAGCTGGCGGCCGAATTCGGATATGCCTCGCGCACGACGCCGTTCAGCGCATCGACGACGACTTTATAGAAGCCCTGCACGGTGGCGCCGGTGATCGTGTAGTTGATCGGCGCCTTGTCGGCCGACTGGGCAAACGCGGGAGACGCCAGGGCCGTCAGCATGGCCGCCGCGCCGATCATCGCCTTCATCATGGTCTTCATGGTCCGTTCCTGTCCTGTTGCAGCGGTGGATTGGCTCCACCGGGTTGAAATCGCTATTGCGCGTCGCGTGCCGCCCGCGCCCGCTTCACCAAGTGCGCGGGAAACTTCACCATTTCCTCGACTGTCCGTTGCAGCCGCTCGCCGCTCATGGGTTCGAGGTCGAGCTTGGCCTTCCCGGCATCGGCCTTGAACGCCGGATCCGCGAGCATGGCCTCGAAACCCTTGCGCAGGGCCACCACCTGATCGGCGGGCACGCCGGGCGTGGTGAAGATGGCGCGGCCGATATCGCCGGCCGAGAGAAGCTTGAGAATCTGGCGGTCGTCCTCGGTCGCGGCCGTCTCGTGGGCGAGCGGGACGTCGGGATAGTCGGCCACCCGTTCGCCGCCGATGAAGAACAGCACGTTGACGGTCTTATCGCGCAGCCATTCGCCCTTGCGCGCGCGGAAGTCCGACAGCAGCGAATAGGCACCCTCGACCTCGCCGCGCTCCATGGCGAGCAGCACCTCGGTCGAGCCCCGATAGCCGGTGATGAGCTTAAACTTGGCCCCCGAGAGCGCGTTGAGCGCGCGCGGCATATAGACCGTGATGCCGGCGCCGCTCGATCCCAGGATGGTCTCGCGCTTGCGCGCGTCCTCGAAGGTCTTGGTCGGCGAGGTGTGCCAGGTGACGTAGATCGTCGTGGCGGATGCGACGCGGCCGATCCAGTGCAGCTTGCCCACGTCATACTCCGGCGCCTTGGCCGCCAGCACTTGCTCGAGCGCGACGCCGTCCGATGGCATGGCGAGCGCCGTGCCGTCCTTCGGCGCGATGGTCGCCATATAGCTCACCACCTTCAGCCCGCCGGCGCCCGGCATGTTGTTCGCGACGACGGAGGGCTTGCCCGGCAGATGGGCGCCGATGTTGCGCGCGATCAGCCGGCTGTAGAGATCGTAGCCGCCGCCCGCGCCGAACCCGATATAGAGGTTCACCGTCTTGCCGGCATAGAAATCCTGCGCGGCGGCGGGCCCCGCCGCGGCTGCGGAGACGAGACATAAGCCTATGACAAAGCTACGTAATACGATCCTCATGATCCCTCCCCATTGACCCCTAGACCGCGGCTGTTGTTGTCTTGTTAGCCGCGGCTGCCGCGCAGTAGATAACCATACTTTTCCATGGTGCGCCGGACCCGATCCGGCGACGGCTGATTGGTTTTCGGAAACTCGTCGCGCCAGTGATAGGGTTTGCATGCGTTGATGATGGCGCGCGAGTTCGTGTAGTTCTTCTGCTCGCGCTGCTCCGGCGAGATGCGCGGATCGAGCGGCGTCGACCAGGCTTCCTTGATGATGTCGATCGAGGTGGCGGGATCGGAGCGGAAGATCATCGCCCAGATCAGGTCCTGCAAATCGGTGACGTCGATATCGTCGTCGCACACCACGATGTATTTGCCGGCATAGGCGCCGAGATGGCACATGGCGGCCACGTGTCCGGCTTGCGCCGCGTGCCCGGCATAGCGCTGCTTGATGGCGACGCCGACCAGCATGCGGGTGTTGCCGACCTCATGGCCCCATACGGCGGTGACGTCCGGCACGCCGGCCTTGGCGATATTCTCGCGCAGCAGGGCGGAGCGGATGACCGACCGGTAGCGCGCCGATTCCTCCGGCGGTTTCTGCGGCGGGCAGCCGACCAGGATCGGATCGTTTCGGTGATAGACCGCCTCGACCGTGACGACAGGTTCCGGCCGCACGTCGGAAGCGTAATAGCCGGTCCATTCGCCGAACGGACCTTCGAGCTGCTGCACGTTCGGATCCATCCAGCCTTCGAGCACGATCTCCGCGTCGGCCGGAAACGGCAGGCCGGTGATCGGACCGCGCACCAGATCCATCGCCTTGCCGCGCAATCCGCCGACGATATCGTATTCGGAGACACCATAGGGGCTCTCGGTGGAAGAATTCAGGAACACCAGCGGGTCGCCGCCGCACACGATGACCACCGGCATCTTCTCGCCGCGCGCCATGTATTTGTCGCGGTGGATGCGGCCGTGCTTGCCGGGCGAGATATAGAACCCGACGGTATTCCTGCCGTGCAGCATGACCCGGTAGGTTCCGATATTGACCCAATCCTCGTCCGGGTCCTTGGTGACGTTGTAGCCGGCGGTACCGATGTAGCGGCCGCCATCCTCCTCGTGCCACTTCGGCGTCGGGAACTTGAGCAGGTCAACGTCGTCGCCCGTCGTCACGTTCTCGAACACCGGCCCAGTCTCGACGATCCTCGCCGGGATCGTCCTGCGCTGCTTGAGGAAGTTGTCCATATAGGCTTCGCTCATCTCGTATTTGGTGAGATGGGCGGGAAAGCCGAGCGTCATACGGCTGCGCAGCCCGCCATAGACGTTGGTCAGCACGCGGAAGCCCTTGGGAAAGCCCGGGATCTCGTCGAACAGGATCGACGGCGCGGTTTCGGAGCGGTTGACCAGCTCCGTCGCCATGCCGATCTCCTCCTCCCAACCGGCGCCCGTGATGTGCTCCAGCTCACCCATGGCGTCGGCCTGCGCGATCCAGTCGCGCAGGCCGCTGTAGGTGAAGCAGGCTTTGACGTCGCTGTTGCGGATCATCCGGGTCCTTCTTCTGCCATGCTCTTCTCGACCTCGATGCTCAGCCGTTCTTCTCGGCCTCGACGGCGATACCGTCGAGGAAGATCTTCCAGGCGGTGATCGAATCCTCGACCGCGCGCACCACATCGGCCTCGGCGATGCCGGGGGCATTGGCCAGATGGCGATGGATGCCTTCGAACGCGCCCGAGCCATGCTCCTTGTCGAGCTCGTCATGCATCAGCCAGAACTCGACATCTTCCTTGGCCAGGCCGAGCTTCTTCATCCAGCGATGGCCTTCGACATTGGACATATCGCCGCACTCGGTCTGGTTGACCTGCTCCAGCGTCGCCTTGGCCGCGCAGCCGATGATCCAGTGGCGATCCTTGGTGAGCGTTTCCCAGATCAGCAGGGCGGCGCGGGTGGTCGGCAACGCGGGCGCCTTGTGCACCTGCTCGGCGGTCAGGCCGAGGCGCACACCGAGACGGACGAGCTTCAGATAATGCGACTTCTCGTCGGAGCCCTCTTCCTCGAACAGGTTCTCGCGCACGATGAACCGGCGCACGTCCACTTCCGGGCAATTGCCGACCACATAGGCCCAGGCCTGGCGGCTGTGACGGGTGAACACGCCGTGCTGCTGGACATAGATCGCCGCGCCCTTCTTGGTCAGGCGGTTCGCCGAATAGTCGAACCAGCGGATGTCGTCCATCACGCTCTTGATGGTGGCGTCGAGGGTCGCTTGGAGGTTGGTACCGTGCATGAAACTGGTCTCCATAGATATTGCCGGCGGCTGGCGATGGGCTGGCCGCGATTCAACGAATGAGGTCAGGCGCGCTTGCGCACCCCGGGCCGTTCCCCCGGAACGGTGGGCGGCGCGGCGACGCGCAGTGTGGGTTCAGGGTCCTCGCGGTAGAGTCCGAGCGGCTCCAACAACGGGATGTCGTTGACCGCGAACAGGATGGCGCGATTGCTCTTCGAGCGGTTGATGAGGCGGTGGTTCATCCAATTGGGCACCACGAAGGCGTCGCGCGGGCCCCAGGCGATCTCCTGGTCGCCGGCGACCAGCGTGCCTTTGCCCTCGATCACGTAATAGACCGCGCTCGAGGTGCGGCGGTGCGGCTTGCCCTCGAACCCCGCCTTCAGATGGTGCAGCCACACGCCCATGGTCGGCAGCGCCGAACCGCCGGTGACCGGATTGACGTATTCGAGCACGACGCCGTCATAGGGCGTGCCCTCCGCGCCAGCCATCTTCTCCAGGTGCGGCAGGATGTCCTTCCAGGCATAGCGGAACGGGAAGTTCTTCGTTTTCGGCCGCTCCCATACCGGACGCACCAGCGAGGCACGCTCTAAGATCGACTCCGCCGTGCCCTCGCGCAGCGGCTGGGTGCTCTGGCCGAACGGCTCGTAGAACGCCTGGTTGAGGCCGAGCACCAGCGGCACGTCGAGCACGTCGAGCCAGATGGCGTTCTGCGAGGAGTCGTTGTGGTGGTCGTGCCAGGCCCAGCTCGGCGTCAGGATCAGATCGTTGGGCTCCATGGTCATCGGCTCGCCATCGACCGCGGTATAGAGCTTGGGGTCGCCCTGGATGACGAGGCGCAACGCGCCGATGGTATGGCGGTGCGCCCAGGCCACCTCCCCCGGCTTGACGATCTGCATGCCCATGAGCAGGGTCTGGGTCGTGCCGCCGCGCTCGATGCCGGGATTGAGGAAGGAGAAGTTGCGGCGCGCCGTCAGGCTTTCCGGCATGACGTCGCAGGCTTCGAGCAGCTTGTCGTAAACCGCCTGCCAATGCCACAGATGCGCCTTGCCGGCCGGCGGCGGACCGCCGATCAGCCGCTCGAGCAGCGCGTCGTATTGCCACTGGCCGCGCATATGCATGGCGGCCAGGTCCTTGTCGAAATCCGGCAACGATTTGACGTTTTTGATTTCCGCTGTGCTCATTGCATCCTCCCTGTTCAGCCGAGCGCGTCCGCATGCGCGAATTCGCGCTGCAATTGCGCCCAGCGCCGGCCGCATTCCACCGATCCGGCAATGAATTCCTCGGGCGCGCCCACGTAAGGCGGCCGCGTCGGGCCCGGGTCGATCAGCCCGGCGGCGGCGAAGCGCACATGGCCGAGCTGAATGCTGTAATTCATGAAGCGCGCGAGATCGCCGCCCGGGAACATCGTCTCCATCGCCCAGGACACGCGCTTGGTCAGTTCGCGGGCGCGCGGCCAATCCTTCGCCAGGATGGCGCGCGACAGCGCGGCGATCGGCGCCGGGGCGCAGGCCACACTACCCGACCAGCAGGCCTTGGCGAGGTCCGGATGTTTTTCGGCGAGCCCGCACCAGTCGGGTTCGAGCGGCAGGATACGAAGCCCTTTGCCAACAGCGAGCAGATCGCCTTCGAGCGACGGACCGCCGACATGCTTGGCGGCCACCACCTCAGGGATCGCTGCGATCCGGCGATAGGCTTCGTTCGAGATCTTGCCCTTGAAGGCGAGCGGATTGTCGTAGGCGACCAGCGGCACGCCCGGCATCGCCTCGGCGAGATCCCGGTAGAAGCGCACGATCGCCTCATCGTCCATCGGCAGCCACATGGGACGGCCGACGAACAATCCATCGGCGCCGATATCCATCAGCGCACGGCCGCGCGATATGGTATCGCGGGTATTGAGCGTGGTGACACCGGCGAACACCGGCGCGCGCTTGCGCGTCGTGGCGACGACACAATCGGTGAAATCCTGCAGCTCGTCCCAGGTCAGGGTGGCGCATTCGCCGAAGGTGCCAGTGGTCATGACGATCTCGATGCCGGCGCCGATCACGGCCTCGACCATCTTGCGGGTCTCGGCGAGATTGACCGTTTTGACCGCGTCCCAACGATCGGCGCCCGGATTGGCCGGGGTCGGCAGTATCCCAACGACGCCTACGATATCCTCGGCGGAAAGCCGCATCTGACACCTCGTTACAAATCACGACACGCGCCGCCACCGCGGCACGCCACCACTCACGCCGGCAGGTAATCCTCCATCCGGCACGCCACACCATTCTTGGCGAGCTCTTCCAGATAGATTTGGTGGATGCGCGAATCCTGGTCGGCATATTCGATCTGATTGCCGCCGCGCTTCACGTCCACGTCGGAGCCGAGGAAGATCTGCTTGACCGCCTGGGTGAATGGGTAGCGCAGACTGCCATGGCCGAGCGCGAGATAGCGCGCGGCCACCCGGCTGGTCGGGAAATGCTGATGGAACATCTGGTCGGGCGGCGCGTAGACGACGCCGTGGCGCCAATCGACGCGCACGAAATCCGGTTCGCCGTCGTACCACAGCAGGGAATAGCCGGTGCCGCAGACGCAGAACACATGCACGTCCGGCCCGTGCCGGTGGCCCTTCTTGTAGCGCCCGGCGGGCACCTCGGAAACGTGCGCATGCATGGTGCCGTCGGCCAGGATCAGCTTCACATTGGTGCCGCCGGCGCCGCGTCCGGTATAGGCCTCGAGCCGCAAGCCTTCGAGGTCTGGCACGAAGTTGGTTTCCCAATAGTGGCGGCCGGAGCGCACCGGCACGAACTCGCCGTCGCCGGAGAAATGCCGGGCTTCGCCTTCGCGCTGCGGGAAACGGTGGCGGTTGGCGAAGATGAAGCTCTCGTCGTGAAATAGATTCATGACGGCCGGCAGGTTGCAGGCGACGGCGATGCGCGCCGGCTCGCGGCCCGAGGCGTTGAAGTGGCGGTATTTGGCGTTGAGCGGTACCGCGAACAGGCTTTTCTCGCCCCATTCGAAGGTGCGCTGCTCGCCATCGGCCGTCTCGACCACCGTGGTGCCCGAGCCGGACAGACCGTAGGCCACCGCCTCGAACAGATGCTGCTGCTCGTCGCTGCGGCCGCCCGGCGGGATCTCCAGCACGAACAGCGTGAGAAAGTCGCCGCGGCCCTTGACCTGGGCGATGGCGCCATTGAGGCCGAAGCGCGCCCACGGCCGCAATTCCAGCGCCAATAGGTCCAATCCGAAGTCCTCGTAGATGGGCACGCCTTCGCGGGCGGACCATTCCAGATAGGGATCGGTCAGGATGCGCGCGCCGATATCCTCGGCCTGAAGCTCGAGGGTGCCGGCGCGTTTCGCCATGCTCTTGTTACGCTCACTCATTCTCTTGTCACTTATTTGATCGCTTCGCGGGCCTTGGCGACGACTTGAGCCGGAGCCGAATAGGCCTGGGTGATCAGCTTCTCGATCTGCTCGCCCTTGATCAGCTCGATTTCGAGCTTCTGCTTGGCGGCTTCCGCCAGCAGCTCTGGGTCCTGCAGCGTCGCGTTGAAGGCGTCACGCAAGGCGCGGGTACGGTCGGCCGGGATGCCCGGCGGGCCGAAGTAGGGCCGGCCGATGAGCTGCGGGGTGAGCAGCAGGTCGAGGATGATCTTGTCCTCCGGCGACTTGGCGAAGTCCTGGGACGTGGGCACGTTCGGCAGGTCCTCGTGCTTGCCGATGCCGAGCTGCACCAGGATATTGACCTTCTTGTCCCGCAGCCATTGGCTGTTGCGCGCCTTCATGCTCGACCAGGAGACGCCGCAACGGCCGCCGATCTCGCCCTGCTCGACGGCGCGGTCGATATTGTGACCGCCCTCGTAACCATGGATGGGCTTGAGCTTGGCGCCGAGCAAATTGATCAGCGGCTGCTCGAAGCTGGAGAGGTCGGCACCCTTGCCAGTGGTGCCGACGATGAGCTCGGTCTTGCGCAGGTCCTCGAAGGTCTTCACCGGGCTGGTGTGCCAGGAATAACAGACCGACGTTTCAGCGTTCATGCTGCCGATCCAGGTGAACTTGGAGGCATCGAGATCCTCGACCTGGCCGAGCAGCGGCATGATCGGAATGCCGCGGTGCGCGGTGCCGATCTCGGTGCCGTCCTTCGGCGCGATCTTGTAGATGCGGTTGGTGGCCATCAGGCCGCCGGCCCCTGGCATGTTCTTGGCGATGAAACTCGGCTGGCCTGGGATGTGCTTGCCCATGTGGCGAGCCAAGGTCCGGGCATATGCGTCGTATCCGCCGCCGGCATCGGTGCCGATGGTGAGGGTTACCGTCTTACCCTTATAGAAATCGGCGACCGATTGGGCCGCAACCGCACCGGCGGTCATCAGGACGGCGGCGGCCCCGATCAGGGCCGCCCGTCCGCACGTCGCGTATGTCATGAATCCCTCCCTTGTGTGTCCCTGTTCCTGTTAGAGAGCACGGGAGCCTTTTCGGGCTCCTCATGCTTGGCGTCATCCGGTCGAGAATTACGCGGGTTCCTTGACGAACTGGCCCATCTTGGACTGCACGCCGGTCTTGGCGAGCTCCTTGAGATAGATCTCGTGAATGCGCGGATCCTGATCCTCGTATTCGACCTGATTGCCGCCGTCCTTCACCGAGGTGTCGACGCCGAAATCGAACAGGCGGCGCTTCGATTCCACGAAGGGATAGCGCTGGCTGCCGACCGCGATGGCGAGATAGCGCGCCGGCGTCGGGTTGGTGTTGAAGTGCTGGTGGAACATGCCGTCGGGCGGCGCGAAGACGACACCGTGCTTCCAGTCGACGCGCACGTAGTCCTTATTGTCCGGATACCACAGCAGCGAATAGCCGGTGCCATGCACGCAGAAAACGTGGAAGTCGGCGCCGTGGCGGTGGCCCTTCTTGTAGGTGCCGACCGGCATCTCCGAACTGTGCGAGTGCATCAACCCGTCGGCGAAGCTGAAGACGATGGAACTGCCGCCCGCGCCGCGCTCCTTCCAGCCGCGCAACTCGAACGACGACAGATCAGGGATAAAGTTGGTCTCCCACATGTGGCGGCCGGGACGCACCGGCAGGAATTCGCCCTCGCCGGAGAAGAAGCGGCCTTCGCCTTCGCGCTCGGGAAACTGGTAGGGGTTGTTGAAGACGAACCCCTCGTTGTGGAAGATGTTCAGCATCATCGGCAGATTGGTCGCCGAGCAGAGGCGCGCGGTCTGCGTGCCCGATCCGTTGAAATGCTGATACCTGGCGTTCAGCGGCAGGGCGAACAGGCTCTTGGGGCCCCACTCGAACGTGTGCTTGCGGCCGTCGTGAGCCTCGACCGTGGTCGAGCCATGACCGTCGAGCACGTAGACCACTTCTTCGAACAGATGCTTTTGCGGCTCGGTCTTGCCGCCGCCCGGCAGGTCGATGAGGAACATCGACATGAAGTCGCCGCGGCCCTTCATATGGACCGCAGCGCCATTGACGCCGAAGCGCGCCCATTTGGCGGTCTTCACCGCCAATAGGTCGACGCCGAAATCCTCGACGATCGGAATGCCTTCGCCCTTGACCCAGTCGAGATAGGGGTCGAGCAGAAATTTCGATGTGGTCGCAGGTGTATCCACGGGACGGACTCCTCGTACTTCAGATTATGGGCGCGTGCGCCGGGGGATTGCCGGGACGCGCCCGCGACCCGAATTGGAGGTCACGATAGAGCGTCGCGGCGTGCTTGGTGAAGTCTTGGAAGGGGAAACTTATTGTGCTGGAATGTCAATACCCGCCACGGAAACACTGTTTTGCGGCGGCGCACCAAAGGCGCCGGTCAGGCATTCAAGGAAAGCCGCGACCTTGCGCGGCATATGGCGGCTGCGCGGATAAAAAGCCCATAGGCGGCGGTCACAGACGGTCTGCTGCTCGAAAATCACCTCGAGCTGGTTGCGCAGTAGACTGGGCGTGGCCTCGAGCGCCAGCAGCCTGGCGATGCCGACCCCCTCGACCGCGGCATTGTGGACGGCCGACCAGTCATCGGCGCGGAAGCGGCCGGTGACGCTGATCGCGTAGCGCTTGGAACCATCGCTGAACCACCAACGGTCCGCCGAGGGCTGGCTCGCATAGATGACGCAATCGTGGCGCACCAGATCGCGCGGCTCCTCCGGCTTGCCCCTGCGCCGGAAATAATCCGGCGCGGCGCAGACCATATATTTCACCGGCGCCAGCGGCCGGCATTCGATGCTGGTGTAGCGCAGATTCGAATCGTCGTCGGTGCCGCTGCGGATCGAGAGATCGAGGCCGTTCTGCAGCACGTCCACATAATCGGGCTCGACCTGGAGATCGACCGACAGACCGGGATGCTCGCGCAGGAAGCGGTTGAGGTGAGGCAGAATCATCAGTTGCCCGGTGCCCGGCGTGACATGCAGCTTGAGCGTGCCCGACAGGGTGGCATTGGCCTCCTGCACCGCGTCGCGCGCCTGATCGATGTCATGCAGAATTTTGAGGCAGCGGCCGTGGTAGATCTTGCCCGCCTCGGTCAAGTTGAATTCGTGGGTCGAGCGGTTGATCAGGCGCACGCCGAGCTCGGATTCGAGCCGGCTGACCTGCTTGCTGACCGCCGATGGCGTCAGGTTGAGCTCGACTGCGGCGGCCGAGAAGCTGCCCTTCTCGACCACCCGGATAAACACTTCCATTCCCGCCGCATCGCGCATGTCCCGCTCCCCGAGCGCCTGTGACCGTTTCGACAAGCCCCGCGCTATTTCCTTTCTTTCATCATGCCGTGACGCTATTGAACGGATCAAGCCTTCATATCTCCCCACCCTTCCCGGTGAAATGTCCAAGCCGCCCAGCACGTTGTTTGCCATCGCCCTCGCCGCGATCACGCTGGTAGGCCCGCTTTCGGTTCACCTGTTCCTGCCCTCGGTGCCCCAGGTCAAGGCGGCGTTCGGCATTTCCGACGCCCTGGCGCAGTTCACCTTCAGCGTTACCTTGCTGACCATGGCCTTCACCACCCTGGTCTATGGCGCCCTGTCCGACCGTTACGGCCGCCGCCCGGTGCTGCTCACCGGGCTTACGCTGTTCCTGGTTGGCATCGCCCTGGCCGCCCTGGCGCCGACCATCGAATTCCTCGTGCTGGGCCGCCTGATCCAGGCGGTCGGCGCCGGCTGCGGCATCGCGCTGGCGCGCGCCATCGCGCGCGACGCCTACGGCCCGGAACGGTTGGTCCAGGCGATCGCCTATCTCACCATGGCCTATACGCTCGGGCCGATGATCGCGCCGCCGCTCGGCGGTTTCCTGGCCGACACCTTCAGTTGGCGCGCGGTCTTCGGGTTCGCTTTCGCGGCCGGCATCCTCATCCTGGTGGCGGCCTACGTCACCCTGCACGAAACCCATGGACAGGACAAACGCGCGAGCCAGGGATCGGGCATCCTGCGCGGCTTCGGTCAGTTGCTGAAGCGGCCGTTGTTCATGGCCTATGTGCTGCAGTCCGGCCTGTCCTCGGGCGCCTTCTTCGGACTGGCCTCGGGCTCCGCCTTCCTGATGATGGACTACCTGGGCCGGCCGGCGACCGAATACGGTCTGTATTTCCTGCTGTTCGCCACCGGCTATTGCTTCGGCAACTGGATCTCCAGCCGGCTCAGCGGCCGCGTCTCCATCGACCATATGGTGCTCGCCGGTTCGATCATCCTGGTGAGCGCCGTGGCGGTGCTCAGCGGCTTCATCCTGGCCGGCATCGTGACGCCGCTCACCATCTTCGTCCCCGGCCTGTTCGTCAGCATGTCCCAGGGCATCGCCATGCCCAACGCCCAGGCCGGCGCCATCCGCACCGTGCCGGAGCTCGCCGGCACGGCGGCCGGCATCGGCGTCTTCTCGCAACTGTTCTGCGGCGGGGTGTTCTCGCAGGCTTACGGCTTTCTCGCCGACGGCACGCCCGGCCCGGTGCTGCTGATCGTCGGTACCGGGGCGCTGCTTTGCTCCATCTTCGGCGTGGCGGCGTTCGCGCTCAACCGCAAGACGCGGGCTCGAGCGCTCGGCGGTTGACACGGATTCTTCCACGGCATTCGGCGTCCATTTAAGTCGTCATGGCCCGATTTAGTCGGGCCATCCACGTTCTTTTCTATGATCAGAAAAACGAAGTCGTGGATGCCCCGGACAAGCCGGGGCATGACGGCTCTGGGGTGGACGTCACGTGTTGGCAGAATGCGGCAGAGACAGCACGCGCAAAAACAAGGGGCCTTGCGGCCCCTTGCTTCCTGCTTCTCCTTGCAACGCGGATCAGGCGTCGACGAGCTCCGGCTCGACCGGCACCTTGCCCTGCTTCTTGCACTCGTCGACGAAGGTCTGCCAGATCCACTTGCGCAGCGACTCGTCGAAGTCCTGATAGCGGCGCACGGTGCCGCCCTCTTTCACGTTCTTGTGGCTCTTGTCGTAGAGGTGGTTGAGCGGCACGAACCGCGAGCGCGGCTTGATCGCGAGCGTGAGCACGTTGTCGCCCGTGGCAAAATGGCCGTGCCACCACATGTTCGGCGGCACGATCACGCCGATGTCGTCCTCCGGCCAGTCGAAGCGCTCGATTTTGTCGCCGTCCTCGCGCCACATCAGCGAGTAGCCCGGACCGCCCATGGTGAAGACGAAGGCGGCGGGGCCGTGACGGTGCGGACGGAAGAACTTGTGGCCGGGAATCTCGGCGACATGCGCCGAGATGACGCTGCCGGCCATCTCGAAATAGACGCAGCTCACGCCCTCGCCGCGCTCCTTGAAGGTGCTGCGCGGCACGCCGAGGACGTCGGGCACGAAAAGCGTGTCGTAGAGATTGACCGCGGTGTGCTCATGCGTGTCGTCCGGCTTGTAGAGGACGGCGTCGAGCGCTTGCTTCTCCGAAGGAACGCGCCCGAAATCATAGGGGGTGTTGAAGATGAATTCGGTGTCGCGGAACAGGTTATAGACGATCGGCAGCATGTTGCTGCTGAAGAAGCGCACCGGCTCGCGCCCGCTGCCGTTGTGCAGGCGGTAGCGGCAGTTGAGCGGAATCGCGAACATGCTGCGCGGGCCCCACTCGAACGAGGCGGTCTCGCCGCCGATTTCGATGGTGCAGGAACCCGTGCCCGAGACGATGTAGATATTCTCGTCGAAGATCTGCCTCACCGGCTCGGTCGACTTGCCCGGCGGTATCTCGCCGACGATCAGGCCGGTGGTCGATTCGCAACCGATGAGATCGAGCACGGCGGCATTGAAGCCGCGCTCGGCCCATGGCTTCACCGGCAGCTTGCCGAGCGGGCCGAACGCGTAGCCGCGATGGAGGTCGAGCTTGAGATCGTCTTCGACCCAGCGCTCGTAGGGCGTGCGGCGGTCCGCCGGCACCCCGACAATCGTCTTCTTCACGTCGAACATGGAAACTCCTTCTTACTGAAAAATGGCTCGGCGGCGCGGCTCGCGGCGCCGCACAACTCAAAGCCGGCGCCCTGCCCGCTTTCACGGGCGAGAGCTCCGGCTTTCGCTATTTCTTGTTGGCGTCGAGGATGGCGCGGATCTTGGTGACGATGTCGGGCGGCAGGCGGCTGGTGTCCCGCACCAGTTTCTGCAGCGCGACACCATCCATCGGGCCGATGTCGACCTTCATCTTCTGCGCGGCGGCCAGCGCCTCCGGATCCTTGAGCGCCGCGCTCATCGCGGCGCGGAGCGCGTCGACGCGGTCCTGCGGCACCGACGGCGGAGCGAGCAGCGAACGGCCGATGATGTCGGACGAGGCGATGGCCTCGAGGATCTGTTTGTCCTGCGGATTGGCGGCGAGTTCGGAGAACAACGGCACGTCCTTCATGTTCGGATCGCGCTCCGATCCGATCTGCACCAGGATATTGATCTTCTTTTCCGTGATCCAGCTCGGATAACCGGATGCCAGGTTGGACCACAGGATGCTGGACGAGCCGTCGATCTCGCCGCGCTCCATGGCGAGCATCGCCTCGCGCGAGCCGTAGCCCGCGATGCCGCGCAGCTTTGTGCCAGTCAGCGCGTTGAGGAACATGACATAGAGCGTCGAGCCGGAGATCGGGCCGCCGATGGCGATGGTGACTTCCTTGGATTTTGCCTCCTCGATGGTCTTCACCGGCGCCTGATGCCATACGCCGATCAGGCTGCGCACGTCGGAAATACGGCCGATCCAATTGAACTTGTCGGCCTCGAACTGGATGCCCGGCTGAGCGAGGATTTCCATCTGCGGCACGCCTTGGCCGATGGTGCCGATCACCGTGCCGTCCTTGGCCGCCACGTTGTAGAGGTAGTTGGCGGCTTTCAGGCTGCCCGCGCCCGGCATGTTCTGCACAATGATGCGCGGATTGTTCGGCAGATGCTTCGTGAGATAGGGCGCGAGAAAGCGCGCGTAGATGTCGTAGCCGCCGCCAGCCTCGTAGCCGACGATCAGATTGATGCGATCGTCCTTCTGGTAGGCCGCGTGCGCCGGCTGGCTCGCCATCGTGGCGACCGCTAGACCCGCGAGCACGCTGAACAGCGAACGCGACCGAATCGCCTTCATGAATTCCTCCTGTAATTTATCATATAGTGGAAAATATTTACGAATTTGATGAAGAGCGAATTACACCGAGAACCGGCGCATTTCAATGGCTGTTTAAAAAACGAGCAAACACAAAGGCTTTCGGGCAGCGCGGCGCGTGGGAACGCCGTCAGCGGGAATAGAGGCCCGCATGGCTTTCGCGCAGCAGGTTCTTCTGCACCTTGCCCATGGTGTTGCGCGGCAGCTCGTCGACGAACAGCACGCGCTTCGGTTGCTTGTATTTCGCCAGCCGCTCGGCGAGCGCGCCGATCACCGCGCGCTCGTCGATCGCCGCCTCCGATTCGCGCACCACCAGCGCCGTGACGCCTTCGCCGAAATCCGGATGTGGCACGCCGATCACCGCCGATTCGACGACGCCGGGCAGGCTGTCGATGGCGTCCTCGACCTCCTTCGGATAGACGTTGAAGCCGCCGGAAATCACCAGGTCCTTGTCGCGTCCGACGATCCGCACGTAGCCGTCCTCGTCGATCCGGCCGAGATCGCCGGTGATGAAGAAGCCGTCGGCGCGGAATTCGGCGCGCGTCTTGTCCGGCATGCGCCAATAGCCATGGAAGATGTTGGGGCCCTTGAGCTCGATCATGCCGATCGCTCCCTGGGGTAGCGGCTTGCCGGTTTCCGGATCGGCGATGCGCAGTTGCACGCCCGGCAACGGCGGCCCCACGGTGCCCGGCTTGCGCGGGCCGTCGTAGGGGTTGGACGTATTCATGTTGGTCTCGGTCATGCCGTAGCGTTCCAGGATGCGATGACCGGTGCGCTGTTCCCAGGCGGCGTGGGTTTCGGCCAGCAGCGGCGCCGAGCCGGAGACGAACAGCCGCATATGGACGATGGCCTGGCGCGTCAGACCCGGGTGCTGCAGCAGGCGGACATAGAAGGTCGGCACGCCCATCATCACGGTGGCGCGCGGCATCAGGCGCAAAAGCTCGTCGCAATCGAACTTGCAGAAGATCATCGACGAGCCGGCCATCAAGGTGACATTGGTCGCCACGAACAGACCATGGGTATGGAAGATCGGCAGCGCGTGCAGCAGCACGTCGTCCTGGCCGAAGCGCCACGCCTTCGCCAGCGCCGCCGCGTTCGACGCCAGATTGTCATGCGAGATCATGGCACCCTTAGAACGCCCGGTGGTGCCGGAGGTATAAAGGATCGAGGCGAGGTCGTCGGGGCCGCGTGCCGCCTCGGCGAACGCGGCTCCCCCTTGGCGCGCGGCATCCATCAGCGATCCGTCGCCAGCGCCGCCGAGCGTGGCGAGGGCGACGCCATGCTTCCCTGCGAGCGTCAGCAGCGCCGATACCTTGGCCGGCGCGCAAACGAACAGGCGCGGCTCCGCGTCGCCGATGAAGTAGTCGAGCTCGGCCAGGGTATAGGCGGTGTTCAATGGCAGATAGATGGCGCCGGCGCGCAGGCAGGCGAGATAGAGAATGATGGCTTCGGGACTCTTCTCCGCCTGGACCGCGACCCGGTCGCCGGGCACCACGCCCAACGCAACCAGCGCGTTCGCCATGCGGGCGGAAAGATCGAGTGCATCGCCATAGCTGAAGCGACGACCGTCGCTGGTTTCGATCAGCGTGCGTTCGGCGGACGGCATTTGGGCGCGGATCAGATCGAAGAGATGATTGCTCATCGCAACTCTAGAAGCGTTGGCGGATGGCCTTGATGCTGAACGGCGGCTCTTCGGAAGCCAGTTCCCTGCGAACCTCCGCCGTCGTCACGACCTCCCCCTTGGACAGGAACAGTTCGTGGTTCTGCTCGATATCGCCGAGTTTGTAGAGATAATTGACCATCAAACCATGGGACTGGCGCAGCCCGTTGGGCGACGGATCGGCGAGGAAATTCAGCCGCTGCAACCGCGCGCCATTGCCGAGGTGGAAGCGCGCCACGGAATTCAGGTGGCGTCCCGACGGCGCGCGCGCCTTGAGGAAATAATAGGCGGCGGCGGCGAGCAGCGGCCGCCGCACGGTTTCGCGCGTGGCCTCGTCCTCGTGCCAGCCGGCGGTATCGAGCGCGGCGAGCGCCGCCTTATCCTCGGTGCTCAGCACCGTCGAGTCCTCGTCGGCGCGCTCGCGGTCGAGCCAAGCCGCGAAACCCGGCACCGGCGACAGGGTGACGAAAGTGGAAAGCCTGGGCAGTTCGCGCTGGAGGTCCTCGACCACCTGCTTGATCAGGAAATTGCCGAACGAGATGCCCTGCAAGCCGACTTGGCACTTCGACAGGGAATAAAATACCGCCGTGGTGGCGTCGGATGCCGGCATCGGCGCCCGGTCCGGGTCGAGCACGCTGGCGACCGCGTCGGGAATTTCGTTCATCAGCGCCACTTCGACGAAGATCAGCGGATCGTCGATGAGTTGCGGATGGAAGAAGCCGAAGCAGCGCCGGTCGGGCGGCTGCAGCCGGCGGCGCAGCTCGTCCCAATCGTTGATGGCGTGAATCGCCTCGTAGCGGATGATCTTCTCGAGGATCGAAGCGGGCGTCGCCCAATCGATCCGGTGCAGCATGAGGAATCCGCGATTGAACCACGACGAAAACAGATGCACAAAATCGGCATCGAGCGCGCGCAGCGCCGGCGAGGATTTCTTATGGCGCAGCAGGTCCTCGCGCATCAGCACCAGGGCCTCGGTGCCGCCCGGCGCCAGATTGACGCGGCGGATCAGCTCCTGGCGGCGCGGCTCGGCCGCCTCATGGAGATCGGTTAAGACGGCGAGATCGTCCGGCCGTTCCTTGTAGGCCTGCACGGCGGCATCGAGACGGGCCTGGTCGGGACCGAAGCGCTCGGCAAGCGCGATCAGGAAGGCGCGCCGTTGGTCCGGGGCCAATGCCTGCCACGCCGCGAGGATTTGGTCGGCCATGGCCGCTCCCGACGCCTCGCCGCGCGACGACAACAGCGCCTCGCAGAGCCCGATCAGGCTCTCCGGGTCGTCCTGCTTGGCGTCGTCACTGCGAGATTGGCCGGCGAGGGCTAGACCCCGCTTCGCGACGCCATGCAACCAACTGCCGAAAAACGACAGGTTCATCTCTGCACAGGCCCCATCAATCTATCTGGCAACCATGTGGCGATTTCGGGGAAGATGCACAAGATGACAATTGCCACCGCCATGCAGAGGCCGAACGGCAGGGCGCCGCGCAAAATCACCGGCAGCCGGACATCGGGCACGATGCCGTTGATGACGAACAGATTGAGCCCGACCGGCGGCGTGATCAGGCCCAGTTCCATATTGATGGTCAGGACGACGCCGAACCAGATCGGATCGAAGCCGGCGTTGAGAATGATCGGCGCGACGATCGGGGTGGTCATCAGGATGATCACGGCGGGCGGCAGGAAGCAGCCGGCGACCAGCAGAAGCAGGTTGAGATAGAACATCAGCACCCAGCGGTTGACGTCGAGATCCCCGATCCACTGGGCGACCGATTGGGTGACATAGAGGCTCGACATCATGTAGCCGAACAGGATCGAGGTCGCGATGATCATCAGCAGCATGCCCGATTCGCGCATGCCGTCGCTCAGGATTTCCCACAGCTTGCGGACATCCCACATGCGGTAGATCAGCGTCACCATGACCAGGCAGAGTAGCGCGCCGACACCGGCCGCTTCGGACGGCGTGGCGATGCCGCCGTAGAGCGCATACACCACGCCGATTATGACAATCACCAAAGGGATGACCTTCGGCATCAGCTCGAGCTTTTCCTTGAGGGAATAGATGCGCCCGCTGTCGATCAGCTTCGTGCCGCGCCGCCAGGTGATATAAAAGGCCCACAGCATGAAGAGGGCCGTGAGAAGCAGCCCGGGAAACACGCCCGCCAGGAACAATCGGCCGATCGAGGTTTCCGAGGCGATGCCATAGAGGATCATGGTCAAGCTCGGCGGAATCAGAATGCCGAGCGTGCCGCCCGCCGCGATGGCGCCGGTGGCAAGGTCGGCGGGATAGCCGCGCCGGCGCATCTCCGGGATACCCATCTTGCCGATCGCGGCGGCGGTCGCCGGCGACGAACCGGTGAGCGCTCCGAACACCGCGCAAGCGCCGATATTTGAAATCACCAGCGAACCGGGAACCTTGTGCAGCCAGCGGTTCAGCACCTCGTAGAGATCGCCTCCCGCTTTCGACGAGGCCACCGCCGCGCCCATGATGACGAACATCGGGATCGAGACGAGGGTGAAGTCGTCGAGCCCGGAGAACAGGGTCTGGGCCAAGTAATGCACGCTGCGCCAGCCGTCGAACAGGATCAGGAAGCCGAGCGCCACGACGCCGAGGCCGAACGCGATGGGAATGCCCGTGGCGAGCACGATAAGCGTCGCCACGCAGATCAGCAGGCCGATCTCAAGTGGGGTCATAGCGATTCTCCGGCTTGAGACCGAACGGCATGTCGCGGCCGGCCAAGAGCGCCCATATGTCCGCGACATATTGCAAAGAGAGCAGCCCCATGCCGACCGGCATGGAGAGGTAGGGAATCCACAGGCGGGCGCGCCACATGGAGCTGGTCAGATAGCCTTTCTCGAAGGCGTCGTGCCACCAATAGGCCGAGTTCCACAGCACCACGAGGCAGAAGCCGAGCGCGAGCAGGGCCGCGAGCAGCGCCAGGAAGACCCGCGTCTTGTGTCCGACCAGCAGGGGCACCAGATCGACATTCACGTGTCCCTTGGTGAGCAGCACGTAAGGCGCGCCGATGAAGGTGGCGGCGATCAATGCGAAGGTAACGAACTCGGTCTGCCAGATCGAAGATTGATTGAGGACCTCGCGCACGAAGATCATCTGGCAGATGACCACCAGCGCCGCGAGGATGAGCAGAATGGCCGCCACTCCGCTCATCCGCGAGAGCAGACGCACCGCCGCGACAAAACGCGTCATGTTCGGCTGTCCGGCCTACTGAACCACCAGAGCCTTGTCGATCAGGGCCTTTCCGCCGGGCACCTTGTCGGAGAAAGTCTTGTAGGAGGTCCGGCTGGCAACGTCGCGCCACATCTTGAATTGCGCATCGGTCATCGTGGTGACCTTGACATTGGCCTTCTTGAAGGCCTCGACCATTTGATCGTCGAGCTTCTTGGATTCGGCGTTGAAATATTCCTCGGACTTCTTGCCCGCCGACATCAACGCCGCCTTCTGCTTGTCGTTCATCTTGTCGAAGACGGCCTTGGAGATCAGCACCGGCTCGTACATGAACCACAGGGCGTTATCGCCCGGCGCGGTGATGCACTGGATTTGCTCATAAAGACGGAAGGAGACGAAGCTGCCGCTCGACGTGTCGGTCGCATCCGCGACGCCGGTCTGCAGCGCGTTATAAACCTCGTTCGACGGCACCGACAGGAGCGAGGCGCCGGCGCCGGCCCACATCTCGGCAAAGGTGGCACCGGCCGAGCGCACCTTCAGCCCCTTGGCGTCCTTCGGCTCGACGATGCAATTTCTCTTCGAACCGAAGCCACCCGCGAGCCACGCATCGGCCACCACCTTGATGCCACCGTCCTCGATCACCTTCTTGATGTCCTGCATGAAGGGCGAGTTGTTGATGCGCTTGGCGCGCTCATGGTTCTGCACCAGGCCGGGCATCAGGGTGGCACCGAACTGCGGGTGGCGGCCCGAGGCGTAATCGAGCGGCAGAGCCGTCATGTCGATCTGGCCCTTGAGCATGGCATCCCATTGATCGAACGGCTTCACCAGGCTGGCACCCGGGAAAATCCGGATATCGATGCCGACCTTGGCGGCGGCCACCTCGCGCGCGATGATCTGCACCATCTCGTCGCGCACGTCGCCCTTGCCGCCGGGGAATTGATGCGATGCCTTGAGGGTCATCTGCTGGGCGTCCGCGGGAATCCCCGAGAACGCGAGAACGGTGGCGCCCGCAAGCGCCGCAATCAGCTGTTGCACGATGGCACTCCCTGTTTTTGAACGTTCGATTCTCGGCTTTTTTGAACCAGCGCGGCTTTTGTCCCAGAGCGAGCCGGCCAAATGGCGATCTTGTCTTGGCAACGAGAATTACACAGTTGCGGGGTGAGTCAAGCTTCTCGTATACAAGACTATGCGATCATGTATACGAAGGTGTCTATGAGCAAACCGCTGGGCAACATCTCCGCCGAGCTGCGGGCAGCGATCGAAAACGACATCCTGACCGGTGCCATCGCCCCCGACGCGCGCCTGGACGAAGCCTCGCTCGCCAAGCGCTTCGGCGTGTCGCGCACGCCTATTCGGGAGGCCCTTCAAGCACTTGCCGCATCCGGACTGGTCGAGCTGCGGCCCCGCCGCGGCGCGGTCGTCAGCGCCCCCGATTTCCGCCGCCTGATCGAGATGTTCGAATTGATGGCCGAACTCGAGGCGCTCTGCGCGCGCCAGGCCGCGCGCCGCCTGCGCCCGGCCGACCGCGAGGCGCTCGCCGCCACCCTCGAAGCCTGCCGCGTCGCTGTCACCAGCGGCGATACGGACTCCTATTACTATGAGAACGAGCGTTTCCATCAGGCGATCTACGCCGCGAGTCAGAACGGCTTCGTCGCCGAACAGGCGCTCGCCCTGCAGCGCCGCCTCGCCTCCTATCGCCGCCTGCAACTGCGCGTGCGCAACCGCATGCTGACCTCCTTCGCCGAGCACGAGGCGATCGTCGCGGCCATTCTCGCCGGTGACGAAGATCTGGCCAGCCAAAGATTGCGCGGTCATGTCATGGTGCAAAGCGAGCGGTTCGGCGATTTGCTCGCCGGATTGAGCGCACCCGGCGCCGCCGCCTAACCTGTCGGCAGCACAGCATCCGCGTTCATCGAAGACGGGCCGCTTGACGCAAGCTCGGCTGTGGTGAGGATAGGCGCGCGAACAACGATAAAGAGAATGGGGGCGAGTCGATGCGGGCGCTGGTCTGCGATCATTGGTGTGACTACGACGAACTGACCGTGCGGGAGGTACCCGAACCGGCGCTACGCCCCGGCTCGGTGCGCATCCGCGTCGAGGCGGCGGGCGTCAGCTTCTCGACCCAGATCGTGGTCGCCGGCAAATATCAGCGCAAACCGCCCCTGCCCTTCGCGCCGGGCACCGACGTCGCCGGCACCGTTCTCGAAGTCGCGAGCGACGTCACCGACATCGAGCCAGGCATGCGCGTGTTCGCGCCGGTCGATTGGGGCGGCTCGGCCGAGCAGGTCGTGGCGGACGCCATCCATGTCATGCCTTTGCCCGAGCCGCTCGACCTGCATGCCTCGATCGCGCTCGCGGTGAGCTATCCCACCGCCGCGGGCGCGCTGATCTGGCGCGCCAAGGTTCAGCCCGGCGATTGGGTGCTGGTGCAGGGTGCCGGCGGCGGCGTCGGGCTCGCAGCGGTGGAAATCGCCCGGGCGCTCGGCGCCCGGGTGATCGCGCGCGCCGGCACGGCCAAGCATGAACTTCTGAAGGCACGCGGCGCCGACATGGTGCTCGACAGCGCGCTGCCGTTTCGCGACGAAGTGTTGCGCATCACCGGCAGCGGCGTGCAGGCGGTGCTCGATCCGCTCGGCGGCGCGGTGTTCGACGAGAGCCTGCGCTGCCTCGGCGACGGCGGCATGGTCGTGAGCATCGGCTATGTCACCGGCACGATTCCGCAGGTCGGCGCCAATATCCTGATGCTGAAAAATATCAGCGTCGGCGGCTTCAACTGGGGCACCTATATCGGCTGGTCGCCCGGCGACAATCGCCAATTGCACGCGCCGCGCGTGCGGGCGTTGTGGACCCAGCTCATCCGCTTCTGGCAGGCAGGCAAGATCGCGCCCACCGTGCATGCGCGCTATCCGCTCAGCGAATTCCGCGCCGCCATGGCCGATGTGCGCGAGCGCCGCGCCGTCGGCCGCGTCGTGCTGCTGCCCCAGCAATAGCGCTCATCCGTCTAAGCCACATGCGGCGCGCCCGCTTGCCGCGAGACGCGGCAGGATCTCGCGGCTCGCCGACCAGCCGGTTGAGCCGTTGCGGGAAAATCGCCGAGCTCCTGCTTGAGCGCGTCACGATCCCTGACGACGCGCCACACGAATGCCCAGAAGCGGTTGTGTCCCTGCGGATCGGGCAGCCTCATCCGCCCGGCCACGATGAGGCGGTGGAGATGGGCGCGGCCGGCGTCAGCAGAATGAACAGGCGTTCCCTGTCGCGCGGACCATGCGCTTCCTCCGTCTCGACGGGGACGATAGAGGAAATAGATGTCGCCGCGCTCAAGCATGGCATTGCCGTGGAATCTGACCTCCGCCGTGACGCCAATGGTGGCCTGGAATTGACGAACGGTCCTTTGTCATCCATCAAAAAATCCTGGCGAAGTGGAGCTTCCCCATGGGCGTTGCGCGCAGTGGCGCAGCTTCATTTTATTTGTGCGGCTGTCGGTGCCATATCGAGTAAGTTGGCGAACAGCCCACGGCAACAACATGAGGCGTCATGTCACCCCGATTTGCTCCCGGTTCGAAGGCTTACACCAAGGATGGCCGGTCCTACACGGTCGATGAAATCGAGGACGGCGTCGTCTATTGCACCGCGTCGGGCGGCGGCCAGACGGAGTTTGCCGAAGTCGCCCTGTTCAACGAATCGGAATGGGCGGCCAAGTCGGACGGGCGGCGCGATCTGTTCTACACGAGATTGAAGCAGGCGCGGCCCTACACCGAGCAAGCCGGACGGATGGCCTCGACCAAGCTCGACGGCGCGACCGCGGAACAGTTGCTCGGCAAGATCGAACGGCTGTCGCCTGGAATCCTGGATTTCGCCGCCTTCACCACGGCCGAGCGGGTGATGATCGACAACGGCGACGCGCAACTCGTCTCCGGCCTGTCGATCGCGAAAAGCCGCACGGTGTTCGACGAGGCGAGGCCGGAGACGCGCATCGGCCTGGTTGCAGCCATGCTCGGTATCAACACCGACGCGCTGCTCGATGCCGGCCGGCTCGGCGACAACCTGATGCGCGCGCTGATCGAAAAAGGCCTCGCCGAACGCGGCGAGGCGTTCGAGGAATTCCTCGACCGCCCGCGGCGGTGAAGATGACGCCCTCAGCGCGGTCGATCACGCGCTCTAGCCAATGACGCCTTACTCCGCCGCCGCCTTATCGGTCGCGCGCGCCGGGCGGTTCGCGCCGCCACCGAGCTCGCGGTGGAGGAATTCGAAGCTGCGCTGGTAGGACAGGTCGGCAGCCGCGCGGCGCGCCGGCGGCATGTCGGCATCCGGCGTGATCTGCGCGAAGCTGTGCGGCATGCCGTCGTACCAATGCAGCTCGTAAGGCTTGCCGAGCCGGTCCATCGCCTTGGTGAAGGCCTCGACCTCCTCCTTCGGCGTCGAATGGTCCTCGGTGCCGTAGTGGCACTGCAAGTTGCAGGCAATGCCTTCGAGCTCGCGCATGTCGGGGAACAGGCTCTGGTGATAGACCACGCCGGCATCGAACGCGTCGGTGCGGCCGCAGGCCAGCAGCACCAGGCCGCCGCCGAGGCAGAAGCCCATGATGCCGACTTTGCCCTGGGGTCCGACCCACGGCAGGCCGCGCAGGAAGGCCGCGCCGCCGGCGAGCGCCTCGACCACCGGGCCGACATCGAGCGAATTCTTGGCGAGCAGCGCCTCGGTACGGTTTTCCGGCAGTTGGCCGCCCATATAGTCGGGTGACAGCGCGACGAATCCGGCGCGCGCATACATGCGGGTGATCTCGCGCTGGGTCCAGCTCAGCCCGTGCATGCCGGACAGCAACACCACGCCCGGACGTCCCGTCTGCGAATCCGCCGGCCGCGCCACGAAGGCGTTGGTATAGACGCCGTTGGTCTCGTAGCCCGCGTGCAGCGAGATGATGGTCTCGCTGTCGTCGTCCCGCGCGGCGTCTTTGCGCCCCTTGCGTGCGTCTGTCACGGCTGGCCTCCCGAATGCGTGAGGCGGCCACTGTGCCCTACGCGGTCATGACCGTCAAATCGGCCGCCATGACGACGGTCGTCGCCGCTCAAAGACGCGGCGGCGGAGTCACCGTGAGCTCGGCCAAGCCTTTGCGGATGAGCGAGATGCCCTTGACCGAAACACCGGGCAGGGCGGACCACGCCTCGAGGATTCTCATCTCGTTGTCGCGCAGCGCGTCGTCGAGGATCACCGTGGCCGGCCAGGTCAGATAGGGCAGGATTCGCGGCAGCACGGGCGCCCGCACCGGCCCCGCGCCGAACGGACCGTCGATAAAGATGAGCGATGGCCGGATGGCCGAGAACACGCGCCCGAGGATCTCGTCGCTCAGGTTGTAGGATGAGACCGTCTCGCCTTCGAATTCATAATCCGCCATACCGGGAAACTCGAACTGCACCGCTTTTCGCGATCCGGAGCGCGCGAGCAGGGTCTCGGTCCGGCCAGCGAAGTCCGCGCTTTGTTCGACCGAAACCAAGCGGGGCGCATCATCGGCGAACCGCTCGCGCAACAGATAGGAGAATACGACAGTGCTGACGCCGCTGCCGAATTCCAGCACGCTGTCCGGCCCAATCTGCAGAAATCGCTGGCGCAACCGATTGATCGCTTCGTGATCGAGAGACCATTCGTCGAAGGTCTTGCCCTCGAACGCGCGCCGCATCCCGCTATCGTCGATGAGCCGCGGTTCGAGTACCGAGACGGCCTTGCGCGGGGTCAAGGCATTGTCGAATGGAGCGAGCGAACGTCCGAAGCGGAGCAGCGGCAGCGGCAGCGGTTTGTCGCGAAACACCGAAGCGGCCATCATCATCGCCGCCACATAGCCGCCGCGGGCGACTTCATGTCCGATCGCGTTCAATTTCATAGGATCTCCTGGCGAAGGTTCGCTCTTCGGATTCCACAACGCTCGACGGGCGGGGGAATTCTGCCGGTCAACCCACCGGTCCCGCAAGGAATTCCGGCCAGGACCTAAGGGAACTTTGCTTTTTGCCGGCAAGCGGAACTTTACGGTTGGACCCGAGTTACATGAGACCAACGCTCAATAGAGGGTTCCATGCCGCAAGTTCCATCACTCAAGCGCACGCTCCAGCCCCGGGCCAGACGCCCGCGCAAGGCTTCCGATGATTGTCAGCCTGGGCAAGCGCGGCTTCCGGCACCCTGGGCGACGGCTCTTGCCCGGGTCAAACGGCACATCCAGACCGAAAGCCGACATCGGACCCATGCGGGCTAGGCGCTCGCCGTTGCCGGTGACCAGTAGCCTAAACCAGCCGCGATCGCGGAAGGCCCTGTTCAGCGATACCCCGCCAATACCGTGGCGGATATCGTGGCGGACCCGTCGGTCCCGTTCTCCGCCTGTCTGGGAATTCGTTTCGCCGCATCCGACACCATGATATTGAACCGCCTCGGTCTCGATGACAGTCACCCGAGGAGAGTCACGGATGGAAATTCGGCGCCTGCAGCCCGGCAAACGGATGAGCCAAGCGGTCGTTTACAACAATACCGCCTATCTCGCGGGCCAAGTGGCCGATGACACGAGCCAGGACGTCGCGGGCCAGACACGCCAGGTGCTCGCCGCCATCGACAGGTTGCTGGCCGAGGCCGGCAGCGACAAGACGAAGATTCTGACGGCGACGATCGTGCTCGCCGACATGGCGACCTTCGGCGACATGAATGCCGTGTGGGACACATGGGTCGCTCAGGGCCACACGCCGGCCCGCGCCACCATCGAAGCGAAACTCGCCGCGCCGCAATACAAGGTGGAGATCATCGTCACCGCGGCGGTGTAGTCCGTCGCCCGACGGAGTTCAGCCGCGCCGCGCCACCGTCTTCGCTTCGCAGCGATTTCTATGCTCCTTACCCATTCGGAACGTCCTGGCATGCTGGCCGCGAGCAGCGGCCGCATGGATTCATTGGACAATTCCAAAATATCAAGTGATGGAGCGAGGAGACAATCGCGCCTGATTAAAGTATCAGGATCGATATGACGGGCGTATATTGAACGTTCTTCTAAATAATATTTATAGAATATTGCAGGAGGGCAAGCATGTTCAGTATTCGGGTTATCAGGCAGGACTGGAAGGATTATCAACCTTCGAAGACGGCGCTTTTCTGGCTCTGCGCGGCATCCATCGCCCTCACCGTCTTTGTCGGCTTCAAGTGGGGCGGCTGGGTGACCGGCGGCAGTGCCAAGGACATGGCCGAGCGTGCGGCGGCGCACGGCCGCGCCGATGTGGCGGCGGTCATTTGCGTCGACCGCTTCATGAAGGCGCCGGACGCACGGGCGCAACTGGTATCGCTGAATCAGGCCGCAGCCTGGACCCGCCGCAGCCAGCTCGAGAGCGCTGGGTGGGTGACGCTGCCGGGGTCCGACAAGCCCGTCGCCGCGGCAGGCGAGCTTTGTGCGACGCGGCTCACGGCGATCGCACCGGCCGCCAGCCTGTCCGACGGCTCGGCGACTCTCAAACAATAGCCGGTCGAGTCACCGCCCGAGGGCCGGTGAGCGGGCGATCGCCACCGACAACACCGCGCCGAGCGTGAGCAGAATGGCGCCCATGACGATGAAGCCGTTGGCGATGCCGAAGTGATCGACGATCACGCCCATCATGACGGGCGTGATGATCGATGACAGCCGATTGTTGGTGACGCGCAAACCGACAACAGAGCCTTGCAGGTGGCGCGGCACGGCGCGCGCCTGAAGCGAGAACATCAGCGGTTGAACGAGGCCTTCGAAGCCGCGGCGCAGGCTGTGCGCAACCGCCAGCAGGGCGAAGGCGCCGCCGAGGAACGGCGTGATCACCAGCAACACGATCGCCAGCATGGTGAAACCCACCATGATCCAGGGAATCGGCATCCACTTCGCCACGCGGCCGGAGGCGAGGGAGGCGACACCGTTGACGACTTCGGCGATCGAGAACAGCGCCCCGATCATGGTGCCCGCGAATCCCACATCGCGCAGATAGACGATGAAAAAAGAGGTCTCCACGCCATTGGTGGCATGGCGCATGAACGAGATGCCCAGGGTAAAGGCGACCGCGGGAATGACGATCAGGCTAAGCGAGCCGGTGTAGTCGGACAGCCGCGGCAGGATGTCGCGCCAGGCGAAGCGGCCGGTCGCCGTCTCAATGGCCTGCGGATTGCGGATTTGCGCGACCACGAGGAACAGCAGCAGCGACCAGGCTGATATTCCGAGGAACGACAGCATCGGCCCGGCATGATCCCACAGCACGCCCATCAGCAGCGGCGCGATCACGTTGCCGATGCGCGCGAAGAAGCTGAAGCGGCCAATTTGGCCGGGATCGCCGCCCGTCACCTGGGCGATGATGGTTTGAGCTCCGATCCAGGCCATGTTGCTGGCAAAGCCGATCAGCGTCTGTAGCGCGATCATGACCGGCAGCCACGGCAGGAATGGATAAAATCCGGCGAGCGCCCCGGTCACCAGCGCGAAGAACATCATGACGCGGCGCGTGCCGAGCCGGTCCATCAGCGCGCCGCCATGGATGGCGAGGAAGAAGGTAAGCAGCGAGCGAGCGCCGATCAGCGTGCCGATCTCGGTCGGCGAGGCACCCTGGAGCACCGCCCACAAGGGGATCACCATGGTCAGGAGTTCGGCCTGACCCATGCTGAACAGCCCTGTGGCATAGGACGCGTGCAGGCTGCGCCGGTCGGGTGACCGAGGCGGTTCTGTTTCAGAAATGGATGACAAGGATGTCGAAAGACTCCAGAAAAAACGCGAATCGATTGCACAGAGCCGCCGGGGCCTGATCGCCTAAGCGCGATCAGGCCATCCAGCAGGCAAAATCCCTCTCAGGAAGCTTTACCAGGACCTAACGGATCGACCCTATTCAGGGACCCTGCTCCTCCGATCGGCATCAGCCGCCGTGACGCTGCAGGTGGCTTGGATCGTCCTTGTATAGCGCGTCGATGAATCCCGAGTCGTCGATGTTGCGCAGGAAGTGCAGATTCCACAAGGCGAGCGGATGCACTTTCGCGGCATCCTTGTTTTGCTTCACCGCCTCCTGATAGACGTTCGAGATCGCATCCATGCTCGGATACAGTCGAGGGTCCAGGTTTGGCGCCAGGCTGTCGTAGATCTTCTCCGCGACCTCGCGATCCAGCTTGCCGTCCTCGTTCAGCCGCCTTTGCATGATCTCGAGCGTATCTTCGCGGCGGAGCTTGAAGAATGCGATGCCGTCGATGATCCCCTTGAGGGTCCGATCGATGATGTCGGGCCTCTCGTCCACCAGCTTCTTGCTGGTCGACATGGTCATGTAGTTGATCATCGCCTGCGGTGCCACATCGATCACCTTAAGCCCCGCGCGCTTCGCGAATTCAACCGTCGGCTGCGACAGGAAACACGCGTCGATGTCCTTGTCGATCACCATCTGCAACAAGCTTTTTCGGTTGCCCTTGGTATCGGCGACACCGGGTTGGTTGGTGCGAACGATCTCGACCTGCTCAAGGTCCGGATCGAGCCCGTTCTGCTTCAGGTAGAGCCATGTATTCAGGCGCGGATGCGTTCCGCTCGTGCCGAATTTACGGTAGCGCACGTCCTTCAGCCGGTCGATTCCCGCGTCAGGGCGCGTGACCAGCGCGATGTTGTTTTCGCTCATGCTCTGGCCGACATAGACCCATTTGTCGCCCCGCGCCCGTGCCGCGTAGGTCGAGACATGGTTGCCGGACACGAATTCCACCTCGCCGGTCGGAACCAGCTTGTGCGCCTCGTCACGACTGATCTGACGCTCGTATTCGACCTCGAGTCCTTGCCGCTCCCATGCCCCTGTCTCCGCTATGACGTGCATGAGCGCGAGATGACTCGAAGCCCGATATGGAAATTGAATGCGATCCATGGAAATTCCCTGCTCCTTCTTTTCTCGTATTTTGAGCGCAATGATGGACGCCGAAGCCGCTCGCGCCGTTCAGGCGCGAGGAGCCGCATGTCCTAAGGTGTTTTCAGAAGCTCGCGCACCTTTTCGCTGGCTTGCCGCCTGCCGTTCGCGACCCAGTCGAGATCGGTGTCGTCGGGGTAGCTGACGCCCGGCTTCGGGACCGTCTCCGGGTTGAGGAACGATTCATCCACGTCCTTGCGCAAGGTCGCGGCCCCGTAGTTGCGCGAATAGATCTCGAGCGCCTCTTTGGTAGCCATCCAGTTGACGAAGACGCGCGCGGCATTCGGATTGGGCGCCTTGTTGGCGAGGGACAGCAGAAACGGCGCCGAATTGATCCTGTTCTGCATTCCCGACAAGCTGAAGATCTCTTCGAGCTTGAAACCTTCCTTTTGCAGCACCTGCGCATCGTCCTCGCGGCAGGTCAGGCAAATCGGATAGGTGCCGCGCGCGAGCCAATCGGTGAGCTGGCGCCGGTCGCGGCTGATCGCCGGCTTCTGATCGATGTAGAGTTTCCTGACGAACTCGGGTCCGAGCTGCGTATAGAAATGCACCGCGCTGTTGCTGCCGGTGCCGCTGGCGTTCGGGTCCTGACTCGAGATCTTGCCCCGCCACTTCGGATTCAGCAGATCCTGGGCCGAGCGTAATTCATCGCGCTTGACATAGTCGGCGTTGATGAAAAGCAAGCTGTCGATGCTGGCGAACAGCATCAGGACATATTGCCCGTCGGCGTCGACGAACCACGGCTTGCCGCGCTTCCAATTGGCGCCATCCGTCACCTCGGGCAGGATCAACAGGGGCTTCAGCGGGTCGAGCATCTTGGTCGGGAGCATCACGTTGAGCGTGGTGCCGGCGCCCGACATGTAAACGTCGACCGAGTAAATGCCGGACGAGCGCTCGGTACGCACCCTCCCGGCGAGCTGACCGGAGCTTCCGGCGATATATTCGATGGCGATGCCGAACCGTTCGGTGAACCTGGGGATGATGTCCTTGCGCATGCCGGGGTCCGGCGAGCCGATAATGACCACCTTGCCCTCTTTTTTCGCGGCCGCGAGAGTCTCGTCCCATGTCTTCTGCCAATCGGAGGATTGCGCCGCCGCGCTCTGCGCGAACATCATCGACATCAGCAAGACGGCTAGTTTTTTCATCATCACCTCGCATGCCAGCCAGCATTCGGCCAAACAGCCGAATGCGACGCCATGTTCCGTGCCCGTGCAGAGCGGTAACAAGGCCGTTTCATTCGACAATGTCATCGCCGAATGAGCCATTGCGGCCCTACGGTGATCAAGTTCGAAATTCCGGTGTCCCTGGACTTCGGTTGAACCGATCCCGCGACAGACAGAACAATATATCCGCATTGCCGTTTATACCAGCCGCCCGTCATGGTGACTCGTCGCGCCACGGGAATTCGGACATGACTGCATAGCAGGCGCAAGGCCGACATAGTCGGATGAGGCGGAGCACTGTCTCCCCGTGACCAACGGCATGGTGATTTGCGCCTGCGGCGAGTCCGGCACCTTGGCTGCGAGTGCCTGCGCCGCCTCATTGAGCGCGCGCAGGGGACCCATCCGTCGCTCGGCGCCTTGGACGTCAAGGCCGCATGCCTCGCCTTTTCAAGAAGGTTCGAAGGCACAGGATCGGCTGAATCAGGCCCTGCTCGCGAGGAAACGTTCGAAGCCGAAGAGCCGCCGCAAGCCGTCAAGAAGGACGACATGCGGACCTAAAATAATATTGGTCAAAATTTATAAAGCGCCTCATGCTATCCGGAAAGCCGAGCAAAATCCGGCATCCGACGTCCGTGTCGCGGCACGCGCCGCGACAATCAATCAAGGCCGTCGGCCAAAAGAACAAAGACGACGCATACAGGGGGACTCTCATGACAGTGATGCATGGCACGCGCGCGTTTCTCGCCAGGACTTCCGTCGCGATCGTCTTGGCGGCAATGGCGAGCGCCGCGCTCGCGGCGCCCGAGCCCAGTGGAAGCAAGACACCGGGGGAGCCGCGCTCCAGGCGCTGATCGAACAGGCCAAGAAAGAGCCCAATGCCGTCAACGGTTCGATGACCCGGGTGCTGCTCGCCTCGCCGCCATTGCTCAAAAAAGCGAACCAGATGTTCAACGAGCGGTTCGGGCTCAACAAGACCTTCAGCATCGTGGAAGGGACCGACAATACCTTCACCACTGGGTAGCCGGGTCAAGGTCGGCGTGCGGATCGACCATGTGAAGGCGTTCGCCCATCGCGGCGATACGGCGCAGCAGCTCGCCGCGCTTGAGGTCGTCTGAGCCTTCGCGCCGCGAATGTCGGCGCGGTCGCAGGTTTTTGTTTTCACACGGATCGGAGGTTTTCGGTGGATTGTCATGTGTGGCTTCGATTGGGACGCGACCTGCCGCAGGGCGAGGCCGATGCGCTGCACCGCCAGTTTCCCAACGTCAAATTCTCCGCCGATCCAAAACCGGAGGACTATCCATCCATCCAGGTCGTCTTCACAAATTCACGGCTGGCGGACGAGCAGGCCGCGCAATTGCCGGGCCTGAAGTGGATCCACACGACCTATGGCGGCGGGCTGAATTATCTCACCCCCTCGGTGGTCGCCCGAGCCATACCGGTGACGAGCAGCCGCGGTGTCCAGGCGGAACCTCTGTCGGAGTTCACCGAAGCCTGCGTTCTGGCCTTTGCCAAGAAATTCCCTTCCCTGTGGCAGGCCAAGCAGGAACGGCGTTGGGATGAAACGATCCGCCCCGACACGCTCGCCGGCAAGGTGGTCGGGCTGCTCGGGCTCGGCGCCGTCGGTTCGGCCGTAGCGCAGCGGCTGCACAAGCAAGGCATGAGCGTGCGCGCGATCCGCCGCAAGATCCATGACGTTCCGCCCTACGTGGATGCGGTCTATGCCATGGATCGGCTGCCCGACCTGCTGCGGGACTGCGATGTCCTCATCATCAGCCTGCCGGGGAGCGACGCCATGCGCGGGCTTATCGGCGAGCGCGAGCTGCAATCGATGAAGAAGACCAGTTATCTCGTCAATCTGGTCACGCGAGAAATCGTGCCCGACGCGGCGCTGTTGCGGGCGCTGCAGAATGGCTGGATCGCGGGCGCCGCGTGCAACGTGTTCGAGGCCAATCCCCTGCCGGCCGAATCGCCCTTGTGGGACGCGCCCAACTTGATCATCAGCCCGGGCATCGCTTCGAGCGATCCGCAACGGTGGCAAAAGCTGAGAAAGGTCTTCACCGACAATCTCGCGCGATATTTGCCGGGACAACCGATGGCGAACACCGTCAATGGAACGGATGCCTGACAGCGCTGTCGCCGCCTATCAGTGCGACGCCACACGCCATTTGATCCAAATCAATGCCACGAGACGGGGCGAGACTATATCTTCGGCCCTGCATCTTTACCCGTCACACCGGTAGCCAGAACCGTACCGCAGGCCTATGACCCTTAACGAATGCGCAGCCGAAGCCGAACGCGAGAAAACGCCCTATGAAATGCTCGGCGGCGAAGCGACCGTCCGCCGAATTGTCGATCGCTTCTACGACATCATGGACAGCGCGCCCGAAGCCGCGCGCATTCGCGCCATGCACGCCGCGGATCTTTCCCCCATGCGCGAGCGCCTATTCGAGTTCCTGAGCGGCTGGCTCGGCGGGCCGCCGCTCTATTTTCAGCGGCCCGATCAGAAATGCATCGTATCCGCGCACCGGTCATTCAGCATTGGCGAGGCGGAGCGCGATGCATGGATGATGTGCATGCGCCGGGCGATGGAAGATTGCGACGTTCCGGCGGACGTCCGAACGCTGCTCGACCCGGCGTTCCTGCGCATGGCCGACGCCTTCCGAAATCGGTGACGCGACGGGTTTGCGTCAGCAGCAAATCGAGGCGCCCGCTCGGGGATTTAGCGGCCCACCCCCTGGCTATACGTCCAATCCCCGCCCTTAGACTGTCGTTTGCGCGCCCGGTGTCGGCATGAATTCAGCCTCCTCTGAAATAACGCCGGCGGGGCAGTCACACCGCGGCGACACCCCCGACTCGGCGACGCCTTGTTAGGACGGGCGGGAGGACCAATATGTGGGGCATGCAAAATGGATGCTCGGTCAAAGGATGCTTTGGGATTCGCGGCCTGCTGTGGTTCGTCGGCGCGATTTTATTCATCATCGGCGTTGCCGCACTGGCGAGCCTCGTCATAGGGACGTGAACTGGCGAGGCTCCACTGGAGAAGCTCGTTCTTTGCAGGCGATAGCCGTAGCAAGCATGCCATCAAGCGGTCAGCGCGCCGAATCGTCGCAGCACGCTGCCGGAAAAAGGTCGCGACACTGATCCATGGTCTGATGATGCCGCCGATGCGGCTGGCCATCCTGCCGTTCGGCGGTGCATAAGAAGGCCGTGAAAACCGCCGCCCCTCAAGATTGCCGCGTCGCCGTCATCGGTAGCGGCCCCGCCGGCCTGATGGCCGCCGAGATCATCGCCCGTGAGGGCGTGGCCGTTACCGTGTTCGAACGGATGCCCAGCGTCGGGCGCAAGCTGCTGATGGCCGGGCGCGGCGGTTTGAACCTGACCCATTCCGAGCCAGCCGATCGTTTCCGCGCGCGCTACGGCGCGGCGGCGGATTGGATGGGCCCGCTGCTCGCGGCTTTTCCACCCCAGGCATTGGTCGACTGGTGCGAGGAACTTGGACAACCGACCTTCGTCGGCAGCAGCGGACGTGTCTTTCCGCGCGCGATGAAGGCGAGCCCGCTGCTGCGCGCATGGGTCCGGCGGCTCGACGGCATGGGCGTTCGCCTCGTGACCCATGCGCAATGGACCGGCTGGAACGCCGCCGGCGCACTGAGCTTCGCGGACGGCGCCACCTATGCCGCGGATGCGGTGGTACTCGCCCTGGGCGGCGCCTCCTGGCCACGGCTGGGCACGGATGGCGGCTGGACCGGGCTGTTGCCTGATGTCGAAATTGCGCCGTTGCGGCCAGCGAACTGCGGCTTCGTGGTTGACTGGTCAGAGATGTTCAAGCACCGCCATGCCGGCGCGCCGCTGAAGCGCATTGCCCTGTCGTTCGGCGATCTGACGGTTCGCGGCGAGGCCGTGATCACCGCGGAGGGCATCGAGGGCGGTGCCGTCTATGCGTTGGCGGCGCGAGCGCGCGAAGCGATCGCGTCCGAGGGGTCGGCCCTGCTGCACATCGACCTGCGCCCGGATCTGACAAGCGCTGCGCTCGCCGAACGGCTCGACGGATCGCGCGGCCGTGCCTCTCTGTCCAACTTCCTGCGCAAGCGTGCGGGCCTGCCGCCGGTCGCCATCGGCCTGGTGCAGGAGGCCCTGCACGCCGGCGAAACCAAGCCGTTGGCAACGCTGATCAAGGCCCTGCCGCTGCGGCTGACGGCGCCCTTCGGATTGGCGCGCGCGATCTCCACGGCCGGCGGCATCGCGCTCGCGGAGCTGGACGAGCGGCTGATGCTGCGCCGCCGGCCCGGTGTGTTCGCGGCGGGCGAGATGCTGGACTGGGAAGCGCCCACGGGAGGCTATCTCCTGCAGGGCTGCATGGCGACCGGCGTTGCCGCCGGGCGAGGTGTGCTGGAGTGGCTGCGGGAGAAGAGGTCGTGAGAATCTCGCGGCCGAAGATTATCTAATCCCGGCCACGCCCGCTGGCGGAGAGAACGGGCCGCTTAAAACGGCAAACGGGCTGGCGGAGCAACGATGATTCCAAATGGCGATATGCAACGCATAAACCGATCCCGATGGTAGGGCCCTGGCGCGCTTCTCATGGAATGTAATCGAACGACTGTCATGCCCGACGTAGACGACGCGGATGGCCGCCATTTCTACGCCGGCGAAGGTCGGGCTTTCTTCCAGGGTTTGTCGCGCGGGCTTTTTCCAGCAGGAGCCGGAAGGGCGGCAGGATTTTATCGACCAGAGACGCGTCGTCATCCAGCACCGCGAGCGTATAGGCAGCGGCTTCCATCGTCGAAACGCTTTCCGCTCTAGGCTCTTTGCGCAAGCTGCCATAGAGGGACGCGCGCGGCGGCTGCAGCACGAGGCGCCGGCATTTCAGCAGCCAGGAGTTGCGCCACCACAGCGCCTTCGCCTGTTGCCAGTTGCCGTCGAGCAGGATGATGCCTTCGAGCGTCTTTAAGATTTCATCCTGTTCCGGCGACGCTTCACCGTTTTTATTCACGATCGTCAAAACCCGCGGCGGCAAAGGCGCCGATGTTTTGGCTGTGCCCAGATACAAAACGCCCCAGCGCTTGAGGTCGGCCGGACGGCCGATGATCTTGGCAAGGTTCGGCCAGGATAGGCCGGTTTTCAGCACGGTATTTTTCAATTGCAGAACGGCGATCCGTGCCGTGCCCAGCAGCCGATCCTGTTCCTGCGGGTGCCGGAGGATGACAACGGACACGCGATTCTCGACCGGCGCCAAAGCGGCGCAGACGCACAAATTCAGCGGCTTTTCGCAATTCTTGCAGGTCTCGATCTCATCCATCGCTATTTGCCCGCGGAACCTCAATGACGTCACGTTTGAACTGTGTTGCGCCTAAAATAGCGCAATCTCTGCGGCATACCATCGGCGATCAAGGAAATGGGTCTTCCGAAAAGCCGCTGCCGGGCGTCTGACCGCTGGTAGGGCCGACCGCACTGTCTCCTGTAGCTCGTCAAAGATCTGCCGCACGCAAATGCGGGAACGCGACCGCGATCGAAATGGCGATATGCATCGCATCGCGCTATCGCGAAGAGAGACGATGCCCTAGAGCGTTTTCCGCCGAAGTGGAAACCGGTTCGGCGTAGAAAACGCGATTAAATCAAGACTCGAGAGCATGATCCGATTCCACTGAAACGGATCATGCTCTAGTCGCCCCAATATTCAGAACACCAGCACCTTGTCAGCTTCCACTGTAGCGGCGGCAAGTTCATCCATGGAACTACGCCGCGCGCCCGCCATCATCTCGGTTTCGGTCAGGCCGCGCGCATCCATACAGGTGCCGCACAGCAGGACTTGGCCCTTGCCGGTGAGAACACGCTTCAGCATGCGCTCGATATTGTAATAGCCATCCGGGGTTTTCTGGCCCGCCTTCGCGGCCAGCACGGCATCCGCGACCAGAAAAAGCGTGATCTGACCGCTTGCGTCATTCTTGAGCAGAGCCGTCGCGAGGCGAAGTGCATTATAGCACCGCTCGGTGCCATAGGGCGGATCGTTGAGAATGATGAGAGTCTTCATGATCCATACCTCACGGATTTGCCTTTGCGGCCCTTTGCGGCCCCGCTCCGGGCCGCGATACTTTGCCACTCTAATCAGCCGCACGGCTCAGACTTTTGCGCGAGGTCAAGGGAGCGGCCCAGCCCTCTCATGCATGAGGAAGGCGACGGTGAGACCCGAGAGGAAGGTCAGCGCCGCAATTGAAGCAATGGCCCACGAGAGGCCGAAGCTGTCGGCAATGAGGCCCGCGGAAAGAGCGCCGATCGCGTAGCCGAGATCCCGCCAGAACCGGTAGACGCTGAGCGAGCGGGCGCGCCAGGTCGGGTGCGAGGCGTCGGAGACCGCCGCGATCAGGCTAGGGTACACCATGGCCGTGCCGAGACCGAGCAGGAGGCTGCCAACGAGCCACCATTCAAACCGGCTCGTCGCCGCGGTGAGGAACAGGCCGCCAGCTTGCACCCACATGCCGGCGACGATCAGCTCCTTGCGCCCCCAGCGGTCGCTCAAGGGACCGGTGGCGATCTGCAGGATACCCCAGGTCGTGGGATAGAGCGCCTTGAGGACGCCGATGCGTTCGACACCGAGGCCGAAGGAGGCGAAGAACAACGGAAAGATTCCCCAGCTCATGCCGTCATTGAGGTTGTTGACGAGGCCAGCCTGCGACGCGGCGAACAGATTGCGGTCGCGGAACGAAGTCAGCGCGAAGACCTCGCGGAAGCCGATCGGAGTGGGCTGCCGAGAATGGGACGCGGCCTCCAGCCGGACATGGTCACGCGTGTCGCGGACCAGCAGGACCGACAGCACGCCGCCTAGGACCGCATAGCCGACGCCGAGATAGATCGGCGCCGGGCGCAGGCCGTATCGCGAAGCGAGATAGCCGGTGAGGAACGCCGTCACGCCAACGGCGAGATAGCCGGCGAATTCGTTGAGCCCGACGGCGAGGCCGCGCGACTTCGGCCCCACGAGGTCGACCTTCATGATCACCGTCATCGACCAGGCAAGCCCTTGATTGACGCCGAGGAGCGCATTCGCGGCGATGACCCATTCCCAGCTCGGAGCCCAGATGATCATGAACGGGACCGGCAGGCCGACGAGCCAGCCGAGGACGAGAACGCGTTTGCGGCCCCAGACGTCTGCAAGGTGGCCGGAGACGAGATTGGCGAAAGCCTTGACCACGCCGAAGCTGACGATGAAGGACATGACGAGCGTCGTCGAGGCGATGCCGAACTCCTCGGTGCCGATCAGCGGCACAACCGTTCGCTCGATCCCGACCATGCCGCCGACGAAGGCGTTGATCAGGACGAGCAGCGCGAACTGCCGCCAGTTCTCCTTGAGCCCCAGCCTGGCGGGCGAGCCGGCAAGCCGCAGCAGGGATGGCGCATCGCTCATGCGTCAGGCTGCGGCGGGCGTCAGGCCGGCGTTGCCGGCCCTGATCGTGGCGGCCTCCGGCGGCGCCGGCGGAGTCTCGGCCAGCATGAAGCGGGTGAATTCGGCTTCGTCCTCGATCCTGAGCGCCTGGTTGTGGCGTTTCTCGAAGCCGATGGTGGACCATGGTTTGCCGCTCAGGCGCCGTCCGCAGACCGAGCCGGCATAGGCGCCGGGGAGCACCTCGACATAATCCGGAAGAGTCTTCAGCCGGCGCGCGCTGCGGAACAGGTCTCGCGCGCCTTCTTCGGCATTGGCGGCCAGTTCCGTGCGGCCAAGATCGCCCACCATCAAGGTATGGCCGGTCAAAACGAACCAGGGCTCGTCGGCGCGCGTGCGGTCGGTCACGAGCAGGCAGATATGCTCGGGCGTGTGACCGGGCGTGTGCAGGACCGTGGCCGCGACGTTGCCCAGCGGAAGCACCTCTTCGTCGCGCACGCCCTTGAACGTGAACGAAACATCCGCCTTCGCCGAGAGTACATATTCGGCGCCTGCCGCTTCGGCGAGGGCGCGGCCGGAGGAAAGATGGTCGGCGTGAACATGCGTGTCGACGACGAAGTGAATGCGCAGTCCGGCGGCTTCGGCCGCGCGGAGGTAGCGCTGGATATCGCCCACTGGGTCGATGACCGCGCCGGCGGTCTTCCCGCCGCAGCCGAAGAGATAGGAAATGCCGACCGGGTCGTTATGCAGGAACTGACGGAGGATCATGAGCTTGCGCACCGGGGAGCGATAGGATTAATATTCAATCATTCTGCTGAATATTTCATCGAGGAGGAGCTGTGTCAAGCGTCGGTCCGAAACAGGCGATCTATACCTGTCTTGCCGCTGTGGCCCAGGCGCTCGGCCACGCGCACAGGCTGGAGTTGCTGGAGCATCTTGCGCAGGGGGAGCGCAACGTCGAGCAGCTTGCCGCGCGGGCTCATCTGAGCTTCGCCAACACGTCGCGCCACCTGCAGATCCTGCGGCGGGCGCGCCTCGTCGCGACGGAACGCCGCGGCAAGCATGTGCTCTATCGCCTCGCGGGGGAGCCGGAAGTGGTGTCGCTGATCAAGGCGCTCGGACGCGTGGGCCAGCGGAACCTGGCTGAGGTCGAGCGTGTGATGGCCGACTACTTCCATGCCCGCGACGCGCTGGAGCCGGTCTCGCGCGAGGACTTACTCTCACGGCTGGAGGGCGGGCTTGTGACGGTTCTGGACGTTCGCCCGGAAGACGAATTTGCCCGTGGGCATCTTCCCGGGGCACTCAACATTCCCGTTGAGGAGCTGGAGCGTCGGCTGGGAGAAATTCCCCCAGACCTGGAAGTGATTGCATATTGCCGCGGCCCCTACTGCGTTCTTTCTTTCGAGGCTGCGGCGGCGCTACGGGCGCGCGGCTATCTCGTCCGTCGCCTCGAAGACGGTTATCCCGAATGGAAGGCTGCCGGCCTCCCGGTCGAAGCGGCGGCTTGAGCGGGGAGGTTCACCCATTTGGATGCCGATTAGCAAGATCCACCGGGTTTTCCTTTATCATCGTAGAGCCACTTCTTCGAGTACCTTCGTCGCGACCCCGAGGCCGATCTTCCAGATGCTATGGATTGCATCTGGCGTGGGCACCTATTGAAACTCGATCTGATCCAGCAAAGTAAAGGCAATGGGGACACTCACCTTGCGCGGCAAGTGGCTCAATTGGTGCAGGGCATAGGTGTGTTCATAGTCCCCGTTGGCGGCCACGCCGTCCATGGGAATGACCACCTGGAACTTGTGGACACGGGCCGCGGCCGTGGCCGTGTACATGACCGCGACATTGGTTGACCGGCCGACAATCACGAGGCTCTGCACCCCACGCGGACGCAACAGGCGTTCCAGTTCGCCGCCGGTGAACTTGTCGAAGCCGTCGGGATAGAGAACCGGTTCGTCTTGCCGCCGTCCGAGGGATGACGCGACCTCACCCAGCCGGTTTCCCTTGTTCATGAGGGAGACCGTATAAATGATCGGCACGTTGTGCTGGCGAGCACGTTGCAGGAAGGCGCCGACGCGATTCAGGAGGGCGTAACTTCTGGCCTGCGGATCCTCACACTCGGTGTTCATATCCAGGACCACCACCGCCGTTGCCTCCCGGGGCATCGCCGCGGGTTGCGCCTCAGGTATGCACGGGCCTTCCGTTGTGCTCATGGTCTGTTCTCCTTACGCATGGACGGCCAAGGCAGCATCCAATCCGCTCCGTTGGCGCCAGCTCATTGCCCCGGTTCATCGGCCGCGCTCCTTGACCCTCGAGGGGCAAGGCGAGCGGCAACGTCCGAGGATTTTTCCTACGGCTGGTCCGCGCCGGCGGCGCTATCGTCCGATGGAAAGAGGTGCAGATTGGTTCTGGCAATGGCGACGTGAACCGGCCCTGCCAGGTGTTGGTCGAAGGGCAGCTTGGCCAAAAGCGTCACCCCGCCGACCTGAACCGTGTAGAGGCGATGGTCGCCGAAATACACCTCCGACACGACCTGCCCGGTAAAGAGGTTGTCGTCGGAGGCGATGTCGGGAATGCCGGAGGTCAGGCGCACGCCTTCGGGCCGCACCGCCACGGTGATGCTGTCGCCCTGCGATATGCCGGCATTCCGCGCCGGCGCGACGCGCAACCGCCCGAGACTGGTCTCCACCACGCCCTCGGCGCTGACCGTTCCGGGAAACCAGTTCGCGGACCCGAGAAATTGCGCCACCTTGGGATGCGCGGGCCTCTGATAGAGGTCTTCCGGCGTGCCGATCTGCAGGATGCGCCCGTGATCCATCACCGCGATGCGATCGGCCAGCTCCATGGCTTCCGCCTGGTCGTGGGTGACATAGAGCGTGGTGACGCCGATCTTGGTGGTCAGCGTCTTGATCTCCCGACGCACCTCCTCGCGCAGCCGCGCATCGAGGTTGCTCAGCGGCTCGTCCATTAGCATCACGGCCGGCTCCACCGCGAGCGCGCGGGCCAAGGCGACCCGCTGCTGCTGACCGCCGCTGAGCAAGGGCGCGGGCCTTTGCTCCATGCCTTTTAGGCCGACCATCTCCAGGGCCTTGCTCACCCGGTCCTGAACGAGGTGGCGGGATATCCTGGCCTTGCCTTCCCGCAGCGGCACGGCGACGTTGTCGGCGACGGTCATGTGGGGCCAGATCGCATAGGACTGGAAAACCATTCCCAGCTTGCGCGACTCGGGCAGGACGAAAACTTTTTCCGGACCAGAATAGACGAGATGGGAGCCGAGATGGATCTCGCCGCCGTCGGGTTTCTCCAGCCCGGCGACGCTGCGCAGCAAGGTCGTCTTGCCCGATCCGCTGGGACCCAGCAGCACGAAGAACTCGCCCGCGCGAACCTCGAGGTCGACCGAGTCCAGCGCCAGGGTGTTGCTGGACTTGCCGCGAAAGAGTTTCGTAAGGCCTCTAACCTGAATCATCGCTGCTCATTCTCGTTTGCCAGGTCTGAACGACGGGGTCGCGACCTTCTCAGATTATGCCCCTTGTCCAACGCCGGCTGATGACGAAGAACGCGATCAAGATGGGGATCATGCCGGCCATCAGCACCAGGGAGACCGCCGCCGACATGTTCATGTTGCCGTCGGTCCAGATGCTCCAGATGAACACCGGCAGGGTATTGTTCTGGCGGGTGACCAGGAAGGCCGCCACGGTCAGTTCGCGCAGCGTCAGCAGCGCCATCCACAGCCAACTGTAAACCAGAACCGGCGCGAGCAGCGGCACCAGGATGCGGCGGAACACGCGCATCGAGCTCAGGCCAAAAACATGTCCGGCCTCGTCGAGCTCCTGGTGAATCTGCAGCAGGGAGCTGTTGAAGATGCGCGTCGCGAAGCTGATCTTGCCGATGAAATACACCAGGACGAGGATGGTGAGCGTGCCGTAGAGCGGCAAAAAGGAGGGCATCCAGAACAGCGCGAGCAGCATGGCGCCGACCGCGAAGATGATGTGGGGCACCACATGCGGCAGGAAGGCCAGCATGTCGAAAGCTCCCGCCACCTTGAGGCGGGAGCGGATCACCACCCAGGAAATCGCGAGCGCCGCCACGGTCGTCAGTGTCGGCACGACCAGCGTGAGAATCGCGCTGTTGCTCGCCGCCGGCCAGAAATTGCGCCAGGGAATGTTCCGGAAGTTGCCCAGCGACACGCGCTCTAGAGCGCTGATCGACGGGACCGTCAGCACCGGCGTCACGGCGACCCATATCATCACCGCGAGCGGCAGAACGAGCACCAGGACGATGGTCAGCAGGATGAAGCCCCAGGCCACCGCGGACCATTTCCCGAGCGCAATGGGCTGGGGCCGATAGTTGCGGCCGGTCACCACGGCGTATCGGTTCGCCTTGCCGATGACCCGCAGGTACCACCAACTGACCGCCAGCGCGATTAGCAGCATCAGCGCGCTGGACGCGGCGATGCTGCCGTAGTTCGGCACGCCGTCCACCGGCAGGGCCATGCTGTAGACGAAGGTGCTAAAGGTGAAGATCCGGTTCGACATGCCGATGATGGCCGGGACGTCGAAGGCGGCAATGGCGATGGTGAGGACGTACAACCCAGCAGCCAATATTCCCGGCCACACGAGCGGGATGGTGATCCGCCGCAGCCGTCGCCACAGCGGCAGGCCATGCACCTGGGCGCTTTCCTCCAGGGCGGGATCCATCGAACGCACGGAGCCCACGACCATGACGAAGGCCAAGGAGATCAGCGACAGGCCCTCGACCCATCCCATGCCGAACACGGTGTTGATGTTCAGCGGCGAACGCTCGAACGGCAGGATTTGAACCAGCCACTGGTTCACCAGACCGACGCGGCCGTGAAACAGGAGCTGCCAGCCCATCGCCGTGAAGAAGGAGGGCACGAGGAGCGTGACGGTCAGGAGCGGAAACACCCAGCGGCTGCCGGGCAGATCCGTCCGCTCCGTCAACCATGCGATGGGCGTGGCGAAGGACAGGGCGACCGCCGTAGCCACCAGCGCGAAGATGATGGTGTTGATGAGGGTCTCGTAGGCGAACTTATCCGTGTACAGGTTGACGAAGTTGCGCAACGTGTAGGTCGTGGTGCCATTGATGGCGCGGTGCTGAAAGGCCACCTGCGCGATCACCGCCAGCAGCACGATGACGAGCACAAGGGTCACGGCGGCCACGACGACCATGAGCGTGCGCCCGTTCAGAAGCCTTTCGAGAAACGCTCCCGCACCGGCCGGTGCAATCTGCGCGGCGCTGGCATCCATCGGCTCTTACTGATCCTTGCCTGTCAGGTTCATACACCCGGCCCGAGAGCAATACGGATACGACTTCGCATCACCTCTCTCTGGACGCACATGATCATGGGTCCATTGTCGGAACACGGAACACCCTCCCGCGTGGGGATGGCGACCCGGTAACCGATACGCCGGGTTGCCGATCGCCTTGCACCTCGCACGAACGGGCATGAACTATTTAGTCCGGAACATCTTGTTGATCGCGGGAACCTGTTCGTTGAACGCGGCGTCGAACTTCTGCACATCCGCCTCCGTGTACAGCAAGACCTGCTCGCCGGCGCTGCGGGATTTCTCCACCTGCGTATACAGGTGGCTGGTCGAGATGAAGGGCGAATCTTGCCGGCGGTGCTTCCACAGGATCTCCTGGCCCTTCGGTGTGCGCAGGAACAGGGCGAAAAGTCGGGAGGCTTGCGGGTTCGACGCGCCTTTCATCATATCGATTGAATAGAGAAAGTACGCCTGGAACGGATATGCCACATCGAGGGGCGCGCCCTTTTCCTTTTCCAGGAGTGCTTGTGCGGAGCTGGCAGTGAAGGCAAGCATCGGGAACTCGCCCGTGATGAGCGGGCGGAATTCGGTGCTGCCGGTGAAGCCGATGACATTTTTGCGCATGCCCTCGACCAGCTTCATCACGCGCTCGGTGCCAAACAGCATGATGGCTTCGCCGATCCCCGTTCCGTAAGGAGTCGTCGAAAGCTTGCCGCGGTACTTGGGATCGGCCAAGTCTTCCAGGGTTTTCGGCACCATGTCCGGCGGAATGCTGTTGACGTTGTAGACGACGCCCACGCGGTCGGCGAACAGCACCAGGCCGGAGCTATCGTGGGTGAGTTCCTCCGGCTGAATGGTCGGGTCGTAGCGCTTCCAGTCCACCGGATCGGTGACGCCGGCCTGCTGCAACAGGTAACGCTGCCGGGTGCTGGTGTAGAGCAGGTCCGTGGATGGCGTCTGCCTTGCCTGCTTCTCTTGAATCAGCCGCGTCACCATCTGCGACATGCTCGGGCCGCCGGTGCCGTTGATCCTGATCTTGATCCCGTACTCGGCGTTCATCGCATTCTCGACGTCCCGCAGGAACGCCGCGTCCGTGAACCCGCTCTCCAGGATGTTGATCCGGCCCTCGCGCTGGGCCGCCTGGATCAGCTCCTGCATGGACTTCGGGCCCGACTGGGCAGCGGCGGGCGCGATCGACGCGGCAACGGCGCCGCCGCCGGCCAGCATCGCCATCGCGATCAGTCCGTGTTTGAGACCGATCCTTGGAAATTTCGCTAACGTGCTCATGTTCATGTTTCCCGTTTCAATGCGTGAGAAGAAACAACGAGACGTCTGGATACCAGCCGCGTTACTGCCGCCGGGCCGAGGCGGACGGAAGACGAATAACGGGCCAAATCTCCCTTTCACGAAGCATGCCATGGGTCGATTTGGTTTCAATCGACATCATTGAACAAGCGTCCGCCATTACAGCACAGTTTCAGGCCTTCTCAACCCTCTCTCCCGGCTGCTCTTCCACCAATTCCGTGTCGAACAGCGCGCCGCAGGAAGGACAGAGCAGTTGTTCCAGGTGGTACTGGGCATCGAGAATGGCCATGAGGGGGCTTGCCGCCTTCGCCGGCAAGACCCGAACTCGGGCCGCTTCACGCCACGCGGTCGGAGAAGGCGCCAGGCGGGTCTCGCACTGGGCGCATTGCACCCATCGGCGCCCCTGCCCCTCGTCAACCACCTCCAGGTTCTCGCCGATCGGGTACTTCATTGCACAGCTCCCCGGCGTTCCGCCCTGAGTGTGGCGCGCTGAGCCTCGGTGCCTGCCATGTCCACGGTGGCACCGTCCTTCACGATCACGCCATAGACATCCCGGGCGACGTCCTGGGACACATGCCCATCGCGCAGGTCCTGCTCCACCATGGCAGGCTGTCGCTCGAGCGGATCGCCATACCCCCCGCCACAAGAGGTGCGAAGGTAGAGAATCCCCTGATCGTTCAAGGTGAAGTCGGCATAAGGCATGACTTCCCAGGTGCCGCCCCAATCGGCCACGTCGGTGGGCGGAACATGGCTTTCCAGCAGGCTCTGGATGCGGGTCTGCTGGTGATGAATGAGAAGGCTGGGAGCGCCCGGATAGCCGCCGAACAGGCCACGGCCCGAATTCTTGAAGCCGGCCACGCCCAAGGCAATGATTCTGATCTTCTTTTCCGGCGCCCGGTGGACGGCCATGCCGACCTCCACCCCCATGCCGCCCCGGAACTTGCCGGCGCCGCCCGAATCCTGTGCGTGACGCCGGAAAAGGTAGAGCAGCGGAAAGTTGCGCTCCACCCATTCGATGTTGTGGCAGGTCGTCGTGCCCCGGCCGGAATTGACGCCATCCTTGTACGACGTGGCGCCGATGCCGCCGACCTCGAGCAGCGTGGAAACATAGTAGTTGCCGTGCTGGCTGATCCCGGCATGCCGGGCCATGCGCCCACTCAGGGTCTGGGCCATGGACTCCTTGCGCCACTTCTCGCTGGTGGACAGGCACTGGGCCATGACCGAGAAGGCGAGAAACTTGGCGATAGCGCCACCGGAGGTCGTGCTGAGGGAAACCGGCCCGGGATACCGCACGTTCACCACGCTGCCCGGAGGGGCACTGACCTCGATCAGCGCGAACATCCCCTGGTTCTTGGGAATGTCGTAACCCAAGTAGCTGACCACGGACTCGTAGCAGGCGCCGAAGGTGGCATGGTACGGCACGTTGATGCCCACTTCCGCCTGGGGATCGGTGCCGGCGAAGTCGTAGAAAAGACGATCCCCTTCCTTGCGCAGGGTGAGGTAAACCCGCCAGGTCTGCTTGCCCTGGATCTCGGCGGATGCGGACCACGAGCCGTCGGGAATTTCCTGGATGCGCCGGCGAAGCACCGCCTCCGACTGCCGAATCAACTGTTGCGATGCGGCCTCGACCAGGCTCACGCCGTAGCGTCCGCACAATTCCCGCAGACGCGCCTTGGCCACGTTGTTGGCCGCCAGCTCGCACTTCAGGTCCAGCCCCACCATCGTCGGCTGCCGCGTCATGTTGGTGATGGTGTTGAACACATCCTGCCGCAGTTCACCGCGGTCCACCAGCTTGATGCCGGGAATGCGCAGGCCTTCGTGGAAGATTTCCGTTGCGCCCGGCGAATTGCCGCCGGGCGACATGGCACCGATGTCCATCACATGAACGAAGGTGGCTGACCAGCCCACCAGGCGATCCGCGTCGTGGATCGGCGAAACGATGTAAACGTCGGACTGGTGAATCGCCGCCACGTAAGGATCGTTGAGCAGGAAAACATCGTCCGGGTGAATGGAGCCCTGGAACTGCTTGATGATGTGCTTCACCGCGAAACCGGCGCAGGCAACATGCCACCCCATGGAATCGCCGGCAGCCAGGATGTCGCCGTCGGGCGTGTAGATCGCGGCCATGTAGTCGCGTAACTGGGTGGTGTTGACGGTGCCCCCCACGCGCTCCAGCGTGGTCCCCATCTCCTTGGTGATCTCGTGCAGCCGGTGGGACAGGATCTCGAACGTGATGGGATCGATGTTCTGCATTGCCGTGGTCATGCCGCACCTCCGGTCCCGATGTGGATTCGCACGTTGCGGTAGGCATCGATTTCCGCGTGATCCCGCGGATTCACCACGATGGTCGTCACCGGCGTCTCGATGATCGCGGGGCCATCGACCCGCATGCCGGGGGTCATCGACGGAAAATCGTACAGGTTGGTTGGATGGTAATCCTGATATTCCTCGAAATAGACCGGGCGCTGTCCCTTGAGAGCCTTGGCGCTGTCGGCGGCGGTGACGGTCTCCCGCCGGATCTGCGGCTTGCCCAGCACACCGACGGCGTCCACCCGGAAGGTGGCGATCTCGCGGCCCGCTTCGCGGTAGCCGGAGCCCTTGCCGTAGGACAGCTCGTAGAGGCTGTCGAAGCGGCTATACAGCGTCTCCAGGTCCGCTTCCGTGATCTCCTCGACGCCCGGCGGGAAGGGGACATTCAGCTCGTTGACCTGGTAGCGGTAGCGCATGTCGACGCTGCGCACGATGGACACGTCCGCCTGCTCGAAGCCCGCCGCCTTCAGATCCTTCAGCGCCCTTTCGCACATGCCGGTGAAGTTCGCGTTGATGCGCTGCGGCGGCACGGGCACGGTGACGAAGTCCGTCATGCCGTATTGGTACATGACGTTGGAACCGATCAGGCCGGCGGCGCTATGCACCGCCGCCGTGGCCGGCACCAGCACCTGCTTGATCCCCAGCTCCGCGGCATAGCGGGCGGCATGGACCGGTCCCGCCCCGCCATAGGCGAAGAGCACGAACTCACGCGGGTCATAGCCGCGCTCCACGGTGGCCCGGCGCATCAGGTCGCTCATGTGGGCGGTGGCGATTGCGTAGATGCCGTGGGCGGCCTGGACCACGCTCATGCCCAGGGGCTCGGCGATCTTTTCCCGAATCGCCCGTCGTGCCCCCTCCTCATCCAGGGTCATCTGGCCGCCGAGGAAATAATCCTTGTTGAGATAGCCGAGCACCAGGTCCGCATCGGAGACGGTCGGTTCGGTGCCGCCCACGCTGTAGCAGACCGGTCCCGGCTTGGCGCCGGCACCTTGCGGTCCCACCTTGAGCAGCCCGGTTTCGGGGTGGACCCAGGCGATACTGCCGCCTCCCGCGCCGATGGACTCCACCCAGATCTTGGGCGACAGCAACTGGTAGCGGAGCAGCACAGGGCTGTTCTCTCGTTCGATGGCACCATCCCGGATGACGCTGACCTTGAAGGTGGTGCCCCCCATGTCGGCGGCCAGAATATTCTTCTCCCCGATGAACTCGCCCAGGAAGTGGCTGCCGACGACGCCGGCGGCAGGCCCGGATTCGATGGTGCCGATCGCTTTCTTGGACGTGGCCTTGACGTCGAGCATCCCCCCGTACGCCTGCATGATCAGGGGATCCCGACGCAGGCCCTTGGTCTTGAGCGTCTGGTCGAGATTGTTCAGGTAACGGGAGATTTTAGGCGCGATATAGGCATTGAACACCGTCGTCGCCGTCCGTTCGTACTCGCCCACATAGGGCGCCACCGCGCTGGACAGACTGACATGCACGGCGGGGAATCGCTCCTGCAGGAGGCGGGCGATGGCCTTTTCATGCACGTCGTTGACCGTGGACCAGAGCAGCGCCACGGCCACGGATTCCACCCCTTGGGCGATCAACCGCTCGATCGAACGGATGGCCGCCGCTTCATCCAGGGGAATGATGACGGCGCCCGAACTGTCGATCCGCTCGTCGACCTCGATCACCTGGTGCTGGGGCACGTAGGGATCGGGCTTGGTCAAGCCGGAGATGTGGTTGGCCTCGGCCTCGGTCAGCCCTTCGGTGATCTTGCCCCGCATGATGAACATGGTGTCGCCAAAGCCGCGGGTGGCGATCAGGCCGGTTTTGGCGCCCTCTCGAACGAACAGCGTATTTTCGCCGATGGTGCAGGCGTGCAGGAACAGCCGCGCCGATTGCACGAGATCGTTTTCCGAGGCGAACCCCAGCTTCTTGGCCACATCATGGAGGGCAGCGATGACGCCGTGCGAGAAGTCGCCGGGGGTGGAAAGCGCTTTACCGATCGTGATGGCGCCATCTTCATCCATGATCGCGCAATCGGTAAAGGTACCACCGATATCGACGCCAACCACATATTCCACGTTACCACTACCCTCCCTAGCAAATGTCGGGGCCGAAGCCTCCCGGGGCCAATTCGGTGAGTTTACGCGGTGCAACGATGGACTGACGGCTTCCGGCCCGCCACCCATGCATGGTGAAATGAGACGCTCATCCCCCTTTGCTTTCGCTTCATTGTCGGCACCGGGACGCTTTTCACAAGGTGTAAGTGCTTGTAGAGTTATCAACTAAAATTTGACAAGCGGGGGGGGGGCACGCATGGACCGCTTCAAGCTCATGACGACTTATGAATCGGTTGTCCGGCTCGGCGGCTACACGCCGGCCGCCAAAGAACTCGGCGTCACCCGCGCCATGGTCAGCAAACGCATCCTGGAGCTCGAACGCGTTTTGAATGTCAGGCTCCTGAACCGCACGACACAGCGGATCGGCACCACGGCCGCGGGTGTCGACTACTACGACAGTTGCGTATCCGTGCTCGCCGACGTGCGGGCGATCGAGGAGCGCCTCGTGGCGCGCCGAAGGGATGCGAAAGGCGAGCTCAGGATTCTCTCTTCGAAAACGTTGGGTGAAATCATTTTGGCTCCGATCCTGGCGCGCTTCTGCAGCGAATATCCTGGAATTCGTCCGCACCTGGTGTTGCGGGATCTGGGTAGCGATGAGCACGACCTGATATCGCGCGGCTTCGATCTGTCCGTGCGACCGCAAGACGTGAAAATTACCTCCCTGGTCGCCAAGCCGATCATCGCCTTGCCGCGCGTCGTCGTGGCGGCGCGCTCCTATTTGGAGCGCAACGGCGCGCCCGCGACGCCCGCAGATCTGAAAAACCGCAATTGCCTCACGCCAAATGGGGAGAACCGCTCCGATTGGGAATTCCTCGGCCCGAAAGGACGCGTCACGGCGCACGTTTCAGGCACGTTCAAATCGAGCAGCAACACCGTCATCCGGCACGCGGCGCTTCGCGGGGTGGGGATTGCCTTGGTCGGCGAATATGTCGTCGAAGCCGATATCAAGGCCGGGCGACTTGTGAGGGTGCTGGACGGCTATACCGTGCCGGAAAGAATGCTTCACGTCCTATATCAGAGGGACCGATATCAGCCTCTTCGTGCGAGGCTTTTCATCGATTATCTGTCCGAACACATAAAAGAGCGGCAGACGGTTGCCAATTCATGAGCAGACTGTGAACCATCAAATTGCAGGATGCGGCCGCTCATCCGCAATTGCGTGGTCTCAGCGTTCAATGTCCGCTCTCCAGTTTCCTGACTGCCAGAGGGGCGTGAGAAACACTTCTTCAGCCTGCTTAGCTAAGCGCGTTCATCCGCTCGCCGATTTCGGAAACGTAACCCCGCCCGGCGGCTCCGGCGGGGCCAGTCGTAAATGGAGCGTTAGAAGCAAAGACCTTCGCAGCGGAATGGATTTTGAAGCGAGTAATTTACTCGCCCAACCGCAGACGCTATTAATTCGGAATGGCGGTCTGCATCGCATCGCGGCCGACCAAAAGGTACTCACCAAATCGCAAAGAGAGACGATGCCTCGACAAGCGCCTGAATTCAGGGCGCGCTCCGTCTCTCGAAGACCTTACCGTGGCGGGCGGCGGCGAAAACCCGCGCTTTCCTGGGGGTTTCCGCGAGCTTACGACCGGAGATAACGTTCTGCCCAAATTCAGAAGACTCCTTGGCGGAGGGGGCGGGATTCGAACCCGCGATACGTTTTACCGTATGCACGCTTTCCAAGCGTGTGCCTTAAACCGCTCGGCCACCCCTCCGGAAGGGCGGCCAAAATAGCCGCAGAGCCCGGCCATTACAACCATTTGCCGGGCCACGCCGGCGGTCGTGCCGGAGCCGCCGGCGGCCGGTGGAACCGCAAGCGCCGCCGGGCGTCGACGGCGGCGGCTGCCCGCGACGCTTCGCGGGGTCTCGGTCGCCGAGCGTCCGCGTCCGCAAGCGAATCTGGGCCCTCTCCGCCGTTCCCGCCGCGTGCCCGCAACCCCGCGATCGGACCTCTTTCGCGCCGATCGCCGCACCCTTTGTTGCCCATCGCCGCCATTGCCAGCCTCCCGGGTTGGTCGAATAATGCCCTCCTGCCCTCCGGGAGGGGGCCCACCCGGCAATACGGCCGTCCGCACCGGACCCAAGCCGAGACGGGTGACAGACGAATGGGAGGCCTGCATGGCTCATCGCAACGCTCGGTCCAGCGGCGTGTCGCGCCGCGCCATCATCAAGGGGGCCGCCGCCACGGGCCTCGCCGCCGGTGCCGGTCCGTTTGTTCACGTCCGCCCCGCCAAGGCCGCCAAGACTCTGCGCATCCTGCAGTGGAGCCACTTCGTCCCGGCCTACGACAAATGGTTCAACGGCCAGTACGTCAAGGAATGGGGCGCCAGGAACGACACCGAGGTCACCGTCGACAACATCAACCTGAATCTGATTCCGTCGCGCGCCGCCGCCGAGGTCTCGGCCCAGAAGGGCCACGACCTGGCGATGTTCCTGTCGCCGCCATCGGTCTACGAGGAGCAGGTGGTGCCAATGAACGACGTCTATGCCGAGGTCGAGAAGAATTACGGCAAGCCGATCGATCTCGCCGTCAAGAGCACCTACAACCCGAAGACCAAGAGATACTTCGCCTTCTCCGACAGCTTCGTGCCCGATCCGATCAACTATCGCGCCGACCTGTGGGGCGACGCGGGCATGAAGCCCGACAGCTGGGAGGACATCCGCGTCGGCGGCAAGAAGATCAAGGACAAGACCGGCATCCCGGTCGGCGTCGGATTGTCGGCCGAGCTCGACAGCGCCATGGCGCTGCGCTCGCTGCTCTACTCGTTCGGCGGCGCCGAGCAGGATTCCGAGGGCAATTTGACGATCCGCTCCAACAACACGCTGGAGGCCCTGAAATACGCCCAGGCGCTGTTCAAGGAAGCGATGACGCCCGAGGTGCTGGCGTGGGATCCGTCGTCCAACAACCGCCAGATGTTGGCCGGCCGTTCGTCGCTGGTGCTCAATGCCATCTCGGTGACGCGCACCGGCGAGAACGACAAGCTGCCGATCCACGAGAAGATCGCGCTCGCCAAGGCGGCGACCGGCCCGGTTCGCCGGCTCGGCCTCGAGCATGTGATGGACTGCTACGTCATCTGGAAATTCGCCGAGAACATCGACGGCGCGAAGAAGTTCCTGGTCGACTATATCGACAATTTCCGAACCGCCTTCGACGCCAGCCAGTTCTACAACTTCCCGTGCTTCGCCAAGACGGTGCCCGACCTGCCGAAGGCCATCGCCAACGATCCGAAGGCGGTGCCGCCCGACAAATACGCCGTGCTCGGCGACGTGCTCGATTGGGCGACGAATGTCGGCTACCCGGGCTATTCCAACGCCGCCATCGACGAGACCTGGAACACCTGGGTGCTCAACACGATGTTCGCCAAGGCTGCGACCGGCGCCGAAACGCCGGAAGCCGCGCTGGCCCAGGCCGAGACCGCCATGAAGGCGATCTGGGCCAAGTGGAAGGACAGGGGGCTGATTTGATCCCAGCATAGAAGGCCCGGTTGCGTATTCCGCTTCCGGGCCTTCTTCCTTCGCGGGCTCATCACAGCAGCATTCACACCGTTCAAAAACAACCGGATCCATCCATGGCAACGGTCGAAGCAAGACGTGTGTTCAAGAAGTTCGACGAGGTGGCGGCGGTCAACGGCATCGACCTGACGGCGCGCGAGGGAGAATTCCTCGTCCTGCTCGGTCCGTCGGGCTGCGGCAAGACGACGCTGCTGCGCATGATCGCCGGACTCGAGCGGCCGACCAGCGGCGACATCGTGATCGACGGCCAGGTGGTCACCGACCTGCCGCCGCGGGTGCGCAACGTCGCCATGGTGTTCCAGAGCTACGCGCTCTACCCGCATCTCACCGTCGAGAAGAACATCTCGTTCCCGCTGCGCGCGGTCGGCATGGCGAAGGCGGAGATCCGCAAAAAAGTCGATTGGGCGGCGCGCATGTTCGGCATCGAACGGCTGCTCGATCGCAAGCCGCGCCAATTGTCCGGCGGCGAACGCCAGCGTGTCGCCTTGGCCCGCGCCGTGGTGCGCGAGCCGGTCGTCTTCCTGCTCGACGAGCCGCTGTCCAACCTGGATGCCAAGCTGCGCAACTCGGCGCGCGACGAACTCAAGCAGTTCCAGAAGAACCTCGCCACCACGACGATCTACGTCACCCACGACCAGGCCGAGGCCATGGGGCTCGGCGACCGCATCGCCGTGCTGAATGCGGGCCAAGTGTGCCAGATCGGCACGCCGCATGAGATCTATGGCCATCCCGCCGACATTTTCGTCGCCACCTTCATCGGCTCGCCGCCGATGAACCTGATCGAGGACGGCGCCACCTGGCTCGGCTTCCGGCCCGAGGCCTTTCTCCCCCTCGGCGTCGAGCCCAGCGGCGACAACGTCACCTTCCCGTTCCGTGTCACCCGTGTCGAATATCTCGGCGCCGACCGGCTGGTCTATGGCGTGCTCGAGAGCTGGCCGGGCCAGCCCCATGTAATCTCCAAGATCCCGACCAACATCCGCACCGAGCTCAGCGCCGGCGCGCTTTACGATTTTGTCGTGCGCCGCCGCGACATCGAGCGCTTCAACCGCGCCACCGGCAAGCGCCGCGAAGACAAGGCGGTGCCATGACGGCCGCGGCGGATACGGCTCCCGCGCGGCGCGGCCCGCTGCTCCGGCTCGCCGACAACGAGCGCTGGCTGTGGCGGCTGATGCTGACGCCGGCCGTTCTCTACATCGTGCTGCTGGTCGGCTTTCCGTTCCTGCTGTCATTGGCCTATAGCGTGTCGAACGTCACGGTGGCGAGCCGCGACATGAGTTTCATCGGGTTCGACAATTTCGCCCGCATCCTCGCCAGCCAGACCTTCTGGACCTCGCTCAAGAACACGCTGATCTTCACCGCGATCTCCCAAGTGCTCGTGCTGGTGCTGGCCAATATCCTGGCGATGGCCCTGACCGCCAATTTCCGCGGCAAATGGTTCGTCCGCCTGCTGATCCTGCTGCCCTGGGTGGCGCCGATCTCGCTCGGCAGCATCGGCTGGCTGTGGATCTTCGATTCGATCTACAGCGTGATCAACTGGACCGGCAAGGCGCTCGGCATCCTCGGGCCCAACGAGTGGCCGATCTGGCTCGGCGAGCCCCATCTCGCCATGGCCTCGATCATCATCCTGCATGTCTGGCGGCTCGTGCCGCTCGCCACCGTGATCATCCTCGCCGGCCTGTCGTCGATCCCGCAGGATATCCATGACGCGGCCGCGGTGGACGGCGCCGGGTTCTGGCGCACCAAATTCCAGATCACCCTGCCGCTGGTGACGCCGATCACTTTGGTGGCGCTGCTGTTCGGCATCATCTTCACCTTCACCGACATGATCGTGGTCTTCGTGCTGACCCGCGGCGGCCCCTATGATTCGACCCAGACCCTGGCGAGCTGGGCCTATTTCACCGGCATCCAGGGCGGCGATCTGGCGGGCGGCGCGGCGGTCTCGCTGTTCCTGTTTCCGGTGCTCGCCGTCGTCGCGGTGCTGTTCTTGCATTTCGCGCGCAAGGCGGAGGTCACTTGATGACGCCCGCCGCCGCCAAAGCCCGCCGCCTCGCCGCCAAGGGCGGCCACGCCGCGATCCTGGTGTTCTTCATCACCTTCCTCGCCTTCCCCTTCTATTGGATGGTGATCACCACCTTCAAGACGACTCAGGATTTGCACAACACGGCGAACAATCCTTATCTGTTCAACGATCCGCCGACCCTGCGCCATCTCGAGACGCTGTTCAGCGACACCCAGTATCTGCAGTGGCTGATCAACACCGGGCTGGTCGGTCTCGCGGTCGTGGCGATCACCTTGGCGCTCGCGGTGCCGGCCGGCTACGCGCTGGCGCGCATGACCGGGCGCTGGGCGGAGACGCTCGGCGTTACCATCTTCCTCACCTATCTCGTGCCGCCGACCATCCTGTTCATCCCGTTCTCGCGCATCGTCGCCGGGCTCGGGCTGCAGGACACCCTGTGGTCCCTGGTGCTGGTCTATCCCAGCTTCACGGTGCCGTTCTGCACCTGGCTGCTGATGGGATTCTTCAAGGCGATCCCGCGCGACCTCGAGGACGCCGCCATGATCGACGGACTGTCGCGCTTCGGCGCCTTCGTCAAGGTGGTGATGCCGATCTCGCTCGCCGGCATGCTCACCGTCGTCATTTTCGCCTTCACCCTGGTGACCCAGGAGTTCGTCTATGGCGTGACCTTCATCACCGCCGGCGCCAATTACACGGTCAGCGTCGGCGTGCCGACCTTCCTGGTGCGCGGCGACGTGTATTTCTGGGGCTCCATGATGGCCGCCTGCCTGATCGCCAGCCTGCCGATCGCCATCATCTACAATTTCTTCGTCGATCAGTTCGTCGCGGGCTTCACCGGCGGCGCGGTGAAATAGCGATCCCGACCGGCACCGGAGCGGCGCAGGTTTCGCTGTCGCAGATGCCGCACCCTGTGGTTGAATGCGCGCCATGATCTTGCGGCGGCCGGCCGTCATCGCCGGATATCTGGCACTCTATATCGCGCTCGACTGGATGAGCCTCATCCAGCCGTCGGGCGGCGCGAGCGCGCTCGGCATCACCCCGTGGAACCCGCCGGCCGGCCTGAGCTTCGCTCTGCTGCTGCGCTATGGTCCGGCGTTCGTCCCGGCGGTGTTCGCCGCCGTCGCCATTTCGAGCGTGCTGTTACACGGCCTGTCCGGCGAGCCGCTCGCCATTGTCGCGCCGGCCTTGATCATTGCGATGGTCTACGCCGCGGCGGCCATGATGCTGCGCAACCGCTTCCTGATTTCCATCCGGCTGCGCACCCACCGCGACCTACTCACCCTGCTCGCGGTCGCGCTGGCCGCGACCATGATCGTCGCCGTTTCGGTGATTGCGATCTTCGCCGTCAGCGGTCTGCTGCCGCGGAGCGAATTCTGGAATTTCGCCCTGCACTTCTGGGTCGGCGACATGATCGGCATCGCGGGCTTCACGCCGCTCGCCCTGCTGATGATGGACCCGCAGCAGCGCAACCGGCTGGCGCACGGCTTTCATCCGCTGGAATATGTGTTGCAGCTCGGCGCCATTGCCTTCGGACTGTGGGTCATCTTCGGCTGGGAGCCGACCGACCATTTCGAATATTCCTATGTGCTGTTCCTGCCGCTGATCTGGATCGGCCTGCGCGGCGGCCTGGTGGGCGCCACCTGGGGCATCCTCGGCACCCAGCTCGGCCTGATGCTCGCCATCCAAATCAAGGGCTTCGACGCCGGGGTGACAACCCAGTTCCAGCTCTTGATGTTGGCCGTCGCCGTCACCGGCCTGGTGCTCGGCTCGATCGTCGACGAGGAGGAGCGCGCCGAATCCTCGCTGCGCGACAGCGAGACGCGCTTGCAGACCGTGGTCGAAACGGCGCCGGACGCCATCCTGACCTTCGACGAGACGGGCGAGATCACGTCGGCCAATCCGGCGGCGGAACGCATGTTTTCGGTGCCGGGACGCTGGCCGGTCGGCATCGATATCCAGACCCTGCTCGCCGGCCTCGACATCGACACCACCGATTCGGTCGCCGGCAGCGAGATGATCGCCAAGCGCCTCAACGACACCACCTTCGCCGCCGAGGTCGCGGTCGGCCAAGCCGCCATCGGCGGCCGCGCGCTCTATGTCGCGGCGGTGCGCGACATTTCGATCCGCAAACAGGCGGAGCTCTGGCTCAAGGAGCACGAGGCGGAACTTGCCCACGCCTCTCGCCTGACCGCGACGGGCGAGATGGCGGCCTCTCTGGCCCATGAATTGAACCAGCCGCTCACCGCGCTGATCAGCTTCGCGCGCGCCTGCCAGGCGCTGCTGAAGACACCCGGCGCGGAGGACGAGCGCTCGCGAAAGGCGCAGAGCCTGATCGACCAGACCGTGCAACAGGCGCTGCGGGCGGGCGAAATTATCCGCAGCACGCGGGAATTCCTGCGCCGGGGCGACGCCAACGTCACCAAGGTCGAGGTTGCGCAGATATTCAAGGCGGTCTACGACCTGGTGAAATCGGAAGCGTCGCTCAATCATGTGCGGGTCGTCATCCGGTTCGAGCGCGAGATGCCGCCGGTCCTCGCCGACGCCATCCAGGTTGAACAGGTCATCCTCAATCTGATACGCAACAGCATGGAGGCCATGGCGCATATTCCGATGGAGCAGCGCGAGATTCGCCTGTCCGCGGCGCTCGACCCGGCGGAGCCGGGGTTCGTCACCATCGCGGTGCAGGACACCGGCCCGGGCTTCGCGGCCGAACTGGAGGACCGCATGTTCAAGCCGTTCTCGACCACCAAGCGCAGCGGCATGGGACTCGGCCTGTCGATCAGCCGCTCGATCATCGAAGCGCACGGCGGACGCATCTGGAGCGTGCCGGCCGGCCAGGGCGCCGAAGCCGGCGCCGATATCCGTTTCACGCTCCCCAGCTATATGGATGTCAAAGGTGAGCCCTAAGCCGATCGTCTATATCGTCGATGACGACCAGGCCGTGCGCGATGGCCTGACGGCGCTGCTCGACGTGCACGGCCATGAGCTGCGGACATTCGAGTCCGCCGAAAGCTTTCTCGACGCCGTCACGCCGGCCGCCGTGGGCTGCGCCATTCTCGACATCCGCATGCCGGGCATGAGCGGGCTCGACCTGCAGCGCGAATTGAAACGCCGCGGCATTTCCCTGCCGGTGATCATCATCACCGGCCATGGCGACGTGCCGCTGGCGGTCGCCGCGCTCAAGGCCGGCGCGGTCGATTTCCTCGAAAAGCCGTTCGACGGCAACGCGCTGCTCGCCAGCATCGACGAGGCGCTGCGGCGCGGCATGGCGGCGCGCGGCTCGACCTTCGACCGGGCGACCGTGGCGGCGCGGGTCGCGCAATTGACTCCGCGCGAACGCGAGGTCATGGACCTGGTGGTCGCGGGCCACCCCAACAAAGTGGTCGCCGACCGCCTCAAAATCGCCGTTCGCACCGTGGAGATCCACCGCGCCCGGGTGATGGAAAAGACCGCGGCGCGCAACCTGTCCGAGCTCATCCGGATGGCCATCCTGCTCGAGCAAGGCGTCTAAGCCCGCAACGGCTCGGCCAGTAGACGTAGTGGTATTCCACTATTTCGAACCCCCCTCGCGGCACCCTACCTTTTTTACGAGGATGCGCCGACATGCGCGTCCGCCGGTTTTCCGACGTAACCAAGGGCAAGCGCCGCGTCATGTTCGATTTCGAAACCCTGCTGAGCCTCCTGACTCTCACCAGCCTCGAGATCGTCCTCGGGATCGACAATATCGTCGTCATCGCCATCATCGCCGCGACGCTGCCGGTGCATCAGCGCGAAAAAGCGCGCATCGTCGGTCTGTCGCTCGCCATGATCACGCGCCTTCTGCTGCTGTTCTCGATCAGTTGGATCGCCGGCCTGACGGAGCCCTTTGCCGAGCTGTGGGGCCACGCGCTGTCCGGCCGCGACATGCTGATGCTGGGCGGCGGCCTGTTCCTCATCGTCAAGGCGGTGCGCGAGATCCACGAGGCGATGGAAGAAGCCTCGGTCCCCGAACTGGACCGCAAGCCGCGCGGCTTCGCCGGCGCCATTGCCCAGATCATCATGCTCGACGTGGTGTTCTCCTTCGACTCGGTCATCACGGCGGTGGGCATGGCGCAGCAGCTCTGGGTCATGGCCGTCGCGATCATCGTCGCCGTGCTCATCATGCTGGTCGCGTCAGGCCCGATCATCCGCTTCATCCATCATCATCCGACCGTGAAGATGCTGGCGCTCGCCTTCGTCATGCTCATCGGCATGGCCTTGGTCGCGGATGGCATGGGTTTCCACATTCCCAAAGCCTACCTCTACTTCGCCATGGCCTTCTCGGTCTTGGTGGAAGGTCTCAACGTCACGCTGGCGCGGCGGCGCAGCCGCGCCCATGAGACTCGCAATGCGCGCTTGGAGAGCCAGGAGCACCAACCGGTGCGTGGAAATCCCCAGGTTTCATCTCAAGGTTCGCGGTAGGAGGACGAGATGCGGTCTATTCTTCTCCCGGTTGACGGGACAATTCGTTCGGACGCGGCCGTGCAGAGTGTCATTCGCCAGGCCCGCCTGGGCCAGATCGGAACCATCCACCTGGTCAATGTGCAACCGCGGCTCGGCTCCTATATCGGGCGGTTCCTCAAACCCTCGATCATCCGCGGCTTCCAGCGCGAGCAGGGCGAGAAGGCCGTGAGCCGGGCCAAGCGCCTGCTCGACGAGGCAGGCGTTGTCTACGTCCCGCACATCTACGCCGGCGACACGGTCGAGACCATCGCCCGGGCGTCGAAGGAACTCGGCGTCGACGAGATCGTGATGAGCGCAAACAACCTGGGGCTGGTTGGCGCACTGGATCTTCACTCGGTAGTGGGCCGCGTGCTGCGCCGGGTGAGCGTGCCCGTTTCCGTGGTCAACTATCCGGCCAGCGAGTTGGATCTGAGTCCCCGTCCTGGCGCCGGCGGCCTTCAGTTGCGTCCGACGCCATAGTACCGGTGCGGGCCTGGCCCGTTCCGCGCGTTGCGTGAGCGTACCCCGACACTGCCGCCGTCCACCCCCCGGACGGCGGCATTTCTTTTTGCCCGGGGCGAGCCACCCGCGAACTGGCCGCAAGCTCGCAGAAATGCGGCGACAAGCGCCCGTCTTCATGGCATTCCTACGGACGGTCGTCTGCGCCGACGAATGGCGAAGCTCGCGGCGGAGGAGCAGAAGGGGGAGTGCGATGAATGTGTCGGCAAATTGGATGGTCTTCGCCTTCGGCGCCGCATTCTTCGCGGCTTTAACGTCGATTTTCGGCAAGCTCGGTGTCGCGGACATCAACTCGAACCTGGCGACCTTCATCCGCACCGTGGTGATCCTGGCCATGATCGCGCTGATCATTTCATGGCGCCAGGAGTGGCGGGCGCCCGGCACGATCTCCGGCCATAGCTGGCTCTTCCTCACCCTGTCCGGCGCGGCCACCGGCCTGTCGTGGCTCTGCTTCTACCGCGCCCTGCAACTCGGACCGGTATCGAAGGTGACGCCGATCGACAAGCTGAGTGTCGCGTTCGCGATTTTCCTCGGCGTGCTGTTCCTCGGCGAAGAACTGAGTTGGCCGACGATCATCGGCGGTGGCTTGATCGTGCTGGGTTCGATCGTGACGATCGCTTTCTAGACGACGTCTTAACCGTTGCGCGTTCAAGCGCTTCATTCCATTGCGGGTTCGCCATGCATAGCGTTAAGGCTTTCCGCGCGATTGCCGGAAATTGGCTCAATTCCGAATCGACTGTTGTGGACGGCGCGCCCGCGCGGGCGTACGCTTTTCCATTATAGCGACCCTCCGTCGCAGATCGGGTCGATGTCATGCCGCAAGTAGAGGAGTCGCGGTCATGTTCATCATACGGCTGATCGCAGTTGTGTTTCTCATCCTCGCCTGCATCGCGGCGGGGGCGGAAGTTTTGGGCCTGACGCGCACCGGCCACTGGAACGCCATCACCGCCGGCCAACTGTGGATGACCTTCCACGCACCGAGTCTCGACGGTGCGCAGGCCTTCGTTCAGCGCCATTTCCATCCGGGCTCATGGGATCCGGTGATCGCCTGGATCTTGCGCCAGCCCGCGTGGCTCGTCGCCGGCATACCGGGCCTCGGCCTGCTGTGGCTCGATCTGAGCCTCGGCATGGGGGCGTCACGCGGCCCGGGGCGGCCGAGGTTTCGCACGGGGTGATGCGAAAACTCGGTCCTGCGGGTTGCCGGGGTATCAGCGCGGCAGGTTGGCGATGGCGCGTGCCTCGCCGGTCACTTCCAGGATGAACAACCCCGAGTTGGCGCGATCGACGGCATAGATATAGCCGCGGTCGTCCACCTCCACGTTGTTGATCTGGATCACCGGCACGCAGTTGGCCTTGTTCTTCTCATCCGCGCAGCGTTCGTCGGTGCGCGGATTGATCGGCGGAATGTAATAGCCGACCTCGGTCGGGCGGTAGGGATTGCGCACATCGACGGCGCGCACGCCGGCGTTGAACCAACTGAAGAACATCAGCTTCCGATAGTAGATCGGCGTCATGTTCTCGTTCGAGGCATGGGCGCCGAAGCGTCCGCCGCGGCTGCAGAAGTTGCCGCTTGATTCCAGCGGCTCGTAATTGGCGACGCCGAGCGGCCGCGCCTCGTCGGTGATATCCACGAAGAATGCCATCTGGCGCGGTTCGTTGCACACCGTGGTGTTGTTCTCGTTCACGATGACGAGGAAGTCGCGCGTCTTCTTTTCCGATTCCTTGAATTCGGGCACTTCGACGTTCAACAGCGGGAACGTGGTGTGCGCGCCCATGAATTCCGGCAGGTCGACGCGGGCGATTTCCGGATGAAGCAGATTCCTGCTGGTTGGCTGCCGTGGACCGCTCAACAGCTTCTGCCGGTCGACGATCTGGCCGACGCCGCGGGCGTTGGTGCCGTAGCCGAAATAGACTCGCTCGCGCATCGGGTGGGCGGAGATCGGCCCGTGGACCTGACCCGGCTGGTAGCCCTTGACGCCCTTCAACTGGTCGACCAGGCCAAAGGCGCGGATGAACACCGGCTTGGCCGGATTGGACAGGTCGTAGACATGGGTGACGCGCGACGCCTGATAGGCGTCGTGGCTTCCCGGGATATAGGCGATGCCGGTCGAGCATTCCCATTCGTTCTTGTGGGTGCTGCGGAACTTGCCGAACTGGGCGACGCGAACAGGCTGTTCCGGCACGGTGACGTCGTAGATTTCCTGCGTCGAGTCGCCGAAGGTGCGCAGCAGATAGACCTTGCCCTTGTCGGCCTTGGGCAGCTCCGAACCGAGGCAGACACGCGTCATCTGCGACCCGCCGGTTTCGCGGCCGGGAACCTCACGGCCCTTCTCGCCGGGGATGTGATGGAGCAGCTTCGGCGCTTTCGGATCGGTGACGTCGAGAATGTTCGTGCCGTTTTCTTCCAGCGCGCCGGTGAGCGGGTTGACCATGCGGCCGCCGTGGGAGCCGATATAGGCGATCCAGCGGTCGCCTTGCTTCTTGATGGCCGGCTGATAAGCGGTGCGCGCCGAAAGGTCGTGGTAGCCCACGAGGCGCATATTCTTCGCCTCTTCCTTGCCGTTGTAGGCCTGCATGCCCGCTTCGTTGCCGCCCAGCATGGTGCAGCCGAACAACGCAAGCGAAGCGCCGGCAAGCGCCAGGCTGACTGTTCCGCGAATCGTGGTCATCGAAAGCCTCCCCTGTTCGTCCGCGAGAATGGCCGGAGCAGTTTGCTAACGAATGATTTTTGCTCCGCGAACCCGCGCGATGACACCATGGGCGGCCAAGCTTGTCCACTCCCGGCGAGGACGTGGGCCGCGGCAAAAAAATGTCAGAATGGAATCAGTCGCCGATCTTGAGCGCGGCGATGAAGGCGGCCTGGGGAATCTCCACGTTGCCGACCTGGCGCATGCGTTTCTTGCCGGCCTTCTGCTTCTCGAGCAGCTTGCGCTTGCGGGTGATGTCGCCGCCGTAGCATTTGGCGAGCACGTCCTTGCGCATGGCGCTGATGGTCTCGCGCGCCACGATCTTGCCGCCGATCGCGGCCTGCACGGCAATCTTGAACAATTGTCGCGGGATAAGATCCTTGAGCCGGCTGCACAGGCCGCGGCCGCGCGACTCCGCGGCGCTGCGGTGGACGATGATGGACAGCGCGTCGACCGGTTCGCCGTTCACCAGAATGGCGAGCTTGACCAGGTCGCCTTCGTGATAGCCTTCCATCTGATAATCGAAGCTGGCGTAGCCACGGCTGATCGATTTCAGCCGGTCGTAGAAATCGTAAACCACTTCGTTGAGCGGCAGGCGATAGACCACCATGGCCCGGTTGCCGGCATAAGTCAGATTGACCTGCTCGCCGCGCCGCTCCTGGCACAACGCGAGGATCGAGCCGAGATACTCGTCGGGCACCAGGATGGTGGCCTTGATCCACGGCTCCTCGATGCTGTCGATCTTCACCGGATCGGGCATGTCGGCAGGATTGTGCATCTCCACCGTCTGGCCGTTGGTCAAATTGATGCGGTAGACGACGGAGGGCGCGGTGGTGATGAGGTCGAGATCGAACTCGCGCTCGAGCCGCTCCTGGACGATTTCCAGGTGCAGCAGGCCGAGGAATCCGCAGCGGAAGCCGAAACCGAGCGCCGCCGAGGTTTCCGGCTGATATTCGAAGCTGGCATCGTTCAGCCGCAGCTTGGCGAGGCTCTCGCGCAGTTTTTCGTAGTCGGACGCCTCGACCGGGAACAAGCCGCAGAACACCACCGGCACGCTCGGCTTGAAGCCGGGCAGCGCCTGGGCCGTCTGACGCTTCTCCTCGGTGATGGTGTCGCCCACGCGGGTGTCGGCGATGTTCTTGATCTGCGCGGTGAAGAAGCCCATCTCGCCGGGCCCGAGCGCCTCGATCGCCTCGCGCTTCGGCGTGAACACGCCGACCTGCTCGACCTGATGCAGCGCGCCGGTGCTCATCATCCGGATTTTCATGCCTTTGGTGAGCTTGCCGTCATAGACACGCACCAGCACGACGACGCCGAGGTAGGCGTCGTACCAGGAATCCACCAGCAGCGCCTTGAGCGGCGCGCCCGCCTCGCCCTTGGGCGGCGGCAGACGGTGCACCAGCGCCTCGAGCACGTCGACGATGCCGACGCCGGTCTTGGCGGAGATCGGCACGGCGTCGGAGGCGTCCAATCCGATCACCTCTTCGATCTGCGCCTTCACGCGCTCCGGCTCGGCGGCGGGCAGGTCGATCTTGTTGAGGACCGGCACGATCTCGTGATTGTTGTCGATCGCCTTATAGACATTGGCGAGCGTCTGGGCCTCGCCGCCCTGGCTCGCGTCGACCACCAGGATCGAGCCCTCGCAGGCGGCCAGCGAACGGCTCACCTCATAGGCGAAATCGACGTGGCCCGGGGTGTCCATCAGATTGAGCTGATAGGTCTGGCCGTCTTTCGCCTTGTAGTTGAGCCGCACCGTCTGCGCCTTGATGGT
>CAZOBN010000001.1:0-91687 GCA_964577835.1 uncultured Rhizobiaceae bacterium | reverse complement strand
GGGCACCACGCTCAACCAGACCGGCCAGGCGATCGAAGGCATCGCCATCATTATGCTCGTTTTCCTGACCATCTCACTCTCCATCGCGTTGTTCATGAACTGGTACAATAAGCGCATCGCCCTGGTGGAGCGCTGACATGAGCATGGCCAGCGCCGCAGTCCCGTCGCGCCGCCCCGCCCCGCTCGGCTGGCTGCGCGCCAACCTGTTCGGTTCGCCCCTGAACGCGGTCGTGACGGTCCTCATCGTCTGGCTCGCTTTGATGACCGTGCCGGCCTTGATCGACTGGGCCGTCTTCGATGCCGTGATCGATGCCCCGGACCGGCAGGCTTGCCGCGCCGCCGGCAGCGGGGCGTGCTGGGCCTTCATCGTCGACAAGCACCGCCTGATCTTGTTCGGCCTTTATCCCTATGACGAACAGTGGCGGCCCATGATCGTTGTGGCGCTATTCATCGCGCTCATCGTGGTGAGCGCCAACCAGCGATTCTGGAGCTTATGGCTGGCGCCGATCTGGCTCCTGGGGCTTGCCGGGCTCGCCGTGCTGATGTGGGGCGGCCGGTTCGGACTGACCTATGTTCCCACGGAGCGCTGGGGTGGGCTGCCGCTGACCCTGATCCTCGCGTTCTTCGCCATCGCGGTCGGCTTCCCGCTGGGCACCCTGCTGGCGCTCGGCCGGCGCTCGACGATGCCGGCAATCCGCGTTCTCTGCGCGACCTATATCGAACTCGTCCGCGGCGTGCCGCTGGTTTCCCTCCTGTTCATGGCCTCGGTTATGCTGCCGCTGCTGTTGCCCGAAGGCCTGACCATCGACAAGCTGCTGCGTGCCCAGATCGCGCTCATCATTTACACGGCCGCTTATCTGGCCGAGGTCGTGCGCGGCGGCCTGCAGTCGATTCCGCGTGGCCAATACGAAGCGGCCGAAGCGCTCGGCCTGGGCTATTGGCGTCAGATGGGATTCATCATCCTGCCCCAGGGGTTGCGCGCCGTGATCCCGCCCTTCGTCAACACCACCATCGCCGTGTTCAAGGACACTTCGCTGGTCGTCATCATCGGGCTCTATGATCTGATGAACGCCGCCAAGGTCGGCGTCGTCGATACGGCCTGGCGCGGTAGCTCGATCGAGGCTTATGTCTTTGTCGCGGCCATCTATTTCGTCTTCTGCTACTTCATGTCGCAATACAGCCAGTCGCTCGAGAAGCATCTGGCCCAGGGACAAGCCGGTTAGGGGACGGATGATGACGACGGACGGTTCGGCCGACATCCCGATCATCACATTCGACCGCGTCAGCAAATGGTATGGCGATTTTCAGGTGCTGCGCGACATAGACCTCCGGGTTTCCAAGGGCGAACGCATCGTCATCTGCGGGCCGTCGGGTTCCGGCAAGTCGACTCTGATCCGCTGCATCAACCGCCTGGAGGAACACCAAGCCGGGCGCATCGTCGTCGATGGGGTGGAACTCACCAGCGATCTGCGCAACGTCGAAGCGGTGCGCCGCGAGGTCGGCATCGTGTTCCAGCAATTCAATTTGTTCCCCCATTTGACGGTGCTGGAGAACCTGACGTTGGCGCCCATCTGGGTGCGCAAGCTGCCGCGCGCCGAGGCCGAGGCGCTCGCCATGCGCTATCTGGAGCGGGTCTATATCCCTGAGCAGGCCGGCAAATATCCGGGTCAGCTCTCGGGCGGCCAGCAGCAGCGGGTGGCGATCGCCCGGGCACTGTGCATGAGTCCCAAGATCATGCTGTTCGACGAGCCGACCTCGGCGCTCGATCCCGAGATGGTCAAGGAGGTGCTGGACGTCATGGTCTCCTTGGCCGAGGAATCCGGGGTCACGATGCTGTGCGTCACTCACGAGATGGGGTTTGCGCGCCAGGTGGCGGACCGAATCATTTTCATGGACCGCGGCGAGATCGTCGAACAAAGCCCGCCCGAGTCGTTTTTTACCAATCCGATCAATGAGCGGACTCGTGCGTTCCTAAGCAATATTCTGTCGTATTGACACAAAACGGACTGTTGCCAACGGGCCATAGCTGGGGTTTTTCCTAACCATTTTAAATGTTTGTGCACGCGGGACGTGTAGTTAATGATTGCCGGCAACCGACGGGCTTGGCATAAATCCAAGAAACCGGGCGGGGACCGGGCCGAGCCTGACGCAGGGGTGCGGCTTTTTTCGCCATAACAAAGCCGAGCGCGAGAGCATGGACATAAAATCTAGGAATTTGCACCGGTTAGCATTCGCCGTCGCGGGGGTTTTGGCTGCCGCCATGGCTGCGGTGCCAGCGGCAGCCGAGAAACCGGATCTGACGCCGCGCGAAGACTATGAGACGCCACCGCGTCCGCCGGCTTCCGTGCCGGAGCGCGCATCCGAAAGCATGGAGCCGACCGGCGGTCGCATCGGCAGCTTCGTCGTGTTCCCGAGCGCGGAACTGTCGACGGCGTACGATTCGAATGTTCGCGCCGCCTCGCGCAATGAGGAAAGCGACATCATTTTCAGCGTGATTCCGGCGATCCGCGCGCAGACCGACCTGGCTGCACCTGTACGGCTCAACTTCGATGCTGTGGGCGTGGTCAACCGCTATATGGACAACACCTCCGAAAATACCGAGGGCTACCTCTTGTCCCACGACGGCAGTTGGGAAATCCCGGCTCTCGGGGAGGCATCCTTCCTGAAATGGGGTTTGGCCAACTCCCGCGATTGGCAGGAGCGTGGCTCGCCGGACGATGTGACCAGCGGCGCCGCCGAGCCCACTATCCTCCATACCTCGCTCGGCTACCTCGGATTCCAATATAAGCCGGGTCCGCTCAGCATCTCGCCGCGCGTGTCGGCGCGCTATGTCGATGTGGATGATGTGCGGGCCAACGACGGCACGATCATCAACAACGATGACCGCGACCGTTGGATCTACCGCGAGGGTCTGCGCGTCGGCTACGAACTCGTCCGCGGCTACGAAGGCTATGTTCGTGGCACCTTGAATCAGCGCCGCTACGAGAACACGCCGGACGACGCGGGTTTCAACCGCGATTCGAACGGCTGGGAAGCAGTCGCCGGTGCCAAGATCGGCCTCACCGAGATCACCAATTTCGACGTCTATGCCGGCTATCTCAGCCAGTCCTATGACGATCCGCGCCTATCCAATGTGGAAGGCGTCGGGTTCGGCGGTCAGTTGAACTGGTCACCTCGCCGCGAATGGCAGTTCGCGGGCTCGGTGACGCGCACCGTCGAGGAAACGATCGTCTCCAATTTCGCCGGCTATCTCGCCACCACCTACGCGGTGAGCGCGGCCTATCAGCTTATGCCGGCCCTGCGTTTCGACGCCCGGCTGAGCTATGGCACCTTCGATTTCGAGCCGATCGGCGGCTCGACCGCCTCGCGCGAGGATGAGTTGCTGATGGCGCAACTCGGCGTGCGCTATTACCTGACGCCCAACTACTACGTCCGGGCATCCTACGTGCAGTCGGCCTATTCGAGCAACGTGGCGAACTCGGACTACGACAGAAGCGTCGTCTATCTGACCCTCGGCGCCCAGTACTAGGCCCTCCGCGCCAGACCGCTCGCGGCCACTCAAGGCTCTCGAAGCGCGGCGATTTCGCCGCGTTTCGTTTTTGTACACGTGCCGACCGAACGTGAGTTTACGCGCCATGCGGGCCGTGACACGCGAGCCCATGGAACTTCTCCGCTGCTTCCACCCCGTGGCAGGGGCGTCATCTTTCGGTCACACCCCCTCACGAAAAAGGGCGTTTCCTCGGGATCCGCTCGTCCTTTGTGGAACGCTTCGTGAGAAAGGCCGTTTTCCTAGCAATTGTTTGTGGGATTCGTCTGACTTTGAGCCCCCGCGGCAGGATCAGAAGTCCTGAGCCGTGGAGCGCGGCGGTCGTTTGCGCCGCCAGGATCGACGGGTGAGGCCCTGATCAAGATCTATGATTTCAAGCGGAACTCAGGGGAAGGAGATCCTTTTTAGGGTAATGGCCATGGACATGCAGCTGGAAACCAAGCCGGGTGGCGTTCGCATCGTGTTTGTTGAAGACGATTTGCTCTTCAGAGACGCGTTGATCAGAAATCTGGAAGATTCGGGGTTCGAGGTCCGCGACTTCGAATCCGGAGAAACCGCGCTCGAGTATTTCGAGAGTGGTGGACCTGCCGATGTCGTCATCCTGGACTGGAAGCTACCGGGCATCGCCGGTATCGATCTGCTCCAGAAAATGGGCGCCAAGGAAAAGGGCATCCCGGTGATTTTCCTCACCTCGTTGGGCGATCAGGTCTACGAGGAAACGGCCCTTCTCAATGGCGCCTCCGACTTCATCGAGAAGTCGCGTAGCTACTCGATCTTGCTGAGCCGCATCACCGGCGTGCTGAATCGCAAGGACGATCTCGTGAAGCCCGAGCTGAAAGACGACAATCAGAAGGTCGTTTGCGGCGAATTGACTTTGAGCACCGATTCGAACCGGGCGTTTTGGAAGGACACCAAGGTCGACCTCACGCTGGCCGAATTCAAGATCGTCTATCTGCTGGCCATGAACAAGGACAAGGACGTCCCTCACCGCGAGATCTACGACAACGTGCGGGGGCCCGGCTTCGTCGCCGGCGACGGGACGGAAGGTTATCGGGCCAACGTGCGCACCTTCATTAAGCGTATTCGGCAGCGCTTCCGCGAGGTGGACGAGAATTTCAACCGAATCCAGACGTATTCTGGTTTCGGGTATCGATGGGTTTCCGAGGCTGAAGATGACAGCAACCACCTCTATCTAAATGCCGAAACGGAAGGGAATACGACGGGCGTTGCATTGAGCAGCAAGTAAATGTTGCATCCGGCGCCACATGTCATCGCATCAACAGGAAACCGGCGAATTCGTTTGTGCCGCCCCCCACGTCAGACTGCGTGAAGTCGATGGGGGCGGCGTCCTATTCGATGCACAGGAAAAGCGCCTTTACGCGTTCAACGAAACCGCGACCTTCATTTGGCGCCGCATCGAAGACGGCGTTCCCGCGGCACTGATTGTGAATGCCGTCAGCAGTTTCTTTTTCCAGTGTCTCCTTTGGATCATGTCCGGCGCGGCGGCAAGGCCTCCGTCGCGCAGGCAGGATGTTCGGTCTGCGTCGAATACCATAGTGTGTTTAAGGTGGCCGAAACCGGACTGCGCCTTACCGCCAGGAATTTAAAATATTTGCGAGTCGGCAGCAAAAAATGGCAACGATCCGCCGCGCCGCCGCGTTGATGAGCTGTCTTGATGAATGCGTCTAAAGCCTCGCCCTGGGGATCGCCGTCGATGAATGAGTGGACCGCTGAAATGGTCGAGTTGCGTAACAAGGTCGGGGAAATCGCCGAGCTCATCCCACGTCGGAAACCGGTCGTGTTCCTGGATTATCCGGTCTACCTCAATGTTGGCGACCTTTTGATCGAAAAGGGCACCGAGGCCTTTTTCCGGGCCTTCGATTACCAGCTTGCGATGATCCGCTCCGCCTACGATTGCGGCGATGAGCAAATTGCCGCGGTCGCGCCGGAAGCGACCATCGTTCTCCAAGGCGGCGGAAATTTCGGCGACCTCTACGACCTCCACCAGCAGTTTCGCGAACGAGTCGTTGCCCAATGCAAACGCAATCGAATCGTGCTCTTGCCCCAGACGATCCATTTCGAGTCGCCGATGAAATTGGCCGAGTGCGTGGCAATTTTCGCCGCCCATCCGGACCTTCATATCTGCCTACGGGATCGGGCTTCCTACGATTTCTTCCGCCGGCATTTTCCCAACCCGGTTTATCTGTTTCCCGATATGGCGCACTTCCTGTGGGACGAGATGGAGCCGCACCGTCGGACGATAGGCGAGCGCGCGACTCTGCTGTTCATGCGCGCGGACAAGGAAGAATACCCCTTTGTCTATGAGCCGGCCGATGGCCAGACGCCGATCGACTGGCTCGATATCGTCAATCCCTTGGATCGAGTTGCTTTCGGGCTCCTGCACCGGCTGCATCGGCGTCATGGCGACCTGCTGCCGCGCCATGAAATCCACCCGCTCTGGCGCCTCTACCGTGAACATCTGATCCGTAAAGCCATCCGCACCCTCGCGCCCCACAGCATGGTGGTCACGAACCGCCTGCATATGGCTCTGCTCGGCCTGCTGATGGGGCGCAAGGTCGGAATGGCGGACAACTCCTATGGCAAGTTGTCCGCCTATCACGCATGTTGGCTGAAGAAAATCCCGGCGGTCAGCCTGCTCAACTCGCGGGCGCCTGAGGGGCCGCAGCCGTCTTGGGTGCCAGCCGCGGTATGAGGTGAGGCAGGCGGCGCACCGGCCGGATGAACAGAGCATAGAACTGGTGGATCGTGAACATTGCGAGCGCCAGGCGCCGGCCGCTCCGAAGGCCGAGGCGCTTGGCGTAGCGGTCGTAGTATTTCCCAAAAAAATAGTTGGTGTAGTAGATGCTCCAGTAGAGCTGGGCGAAGCGCGACATGCGCTGACCGCCGGAGCGGTTTTCCCATCGGCTGAGCTCGACGCAGTGGACGTCGTTCGTCACGAGCATCTCATAGCCGTTGACGAAGGCGTTCATCTGGAAATCCGTTTCCTCCCGGTAGCCATTGCCGCGGCAATAGAATGGGTCGTAGGAGAAGCGGTCGAGCAGGTCCTTGCGGGTGACGCCGATGGGGATCGTAAACGGAATTCGCACATCGCCGGTGAACCGGGCATTGTGCCGCAATTCGCAGGTCACCGGCTTGAGCAAGGGGGCGTCCAATGTGCCGTTGCCGAAGGCGGCGATCGCCTGGTCGAACGTCTGGTTCGGCAGCTTGGTCACGAGCCGGCCGGACACGAACGCAGCGCCCGTGGCCAGCAGCTTGGTCAGGCAGGTCTCGAAATAGCCGGGCTCGAGATAGGTATCGTCGTCGGTGAAGGCGATGAAATCGTTGGTTGCCGCGCGGTAGCCCTTGATCCGGTTGTACGGCGCCCCTTTGCGCGTTTCGTTGCGCAGCACCACGGTGCGAATCGCCGGGAACGAACGGGCGAACCCTTCGATCACCGTTTCGCTGTCGTCGGTGCTGGCGTCGAGCACGAAGATGATCTCCGTGACCTTGCTTTGGCGATAGAGGCTCTCGCCAACGATACGAATCGTGTGAGCGCGGTTGCGGGACGGCACGACGAGCGAGATCATCGGATGGGGACTCCAGGCTAAGCGGCTACAACGCGGTCAGATACTGCCGGGCAGCCGTTGAAACTGACGGGCTATGCCAGCCATAACGCCGCCGCGGCCGATCCGTTCACAGGCCCGGATATGATCGCGCACCTCGCGTGTCAGCCGATAGAGCTCGGCATCGCGGCTGGACCGCGCGAAGCGCGCCGCCATCCGCGCCGCGTCCCATGCGCCGTGCACAGCCTGGCGTCCGACGCCGTTATAGGCGCCCTTGAGCGTCAGGGCGGCGACCGACTTGGCCAAGTAGAGCGGCGACTTGCCGAACTTGAAGTCGCTGTAGAGGATATTGCGCACGGTGTAGTAATAGCGTCCGGCGTCCCAGCGCACCCGCTGGCCCGGCAGAACCTTATGGCGGACGGCCAGGTGGGGCGCGTATTTGATGCGGTAGCCGAGGTTGAGAATCCGGTAGCTGAGATCGCGTTCCTCGCCCGCGAAGAACAGCGTCTCGTCGTAACGGCCGGCATTGTAGAACACGTCGCGCCGCAGCGCGTGTCCGGCGCCGATATAGCGGGTGACCTCGAATTCCCGGTCGGCGTGGGGACGCAGTGCCTCGGGGTAGTCCCAGCACATCTCGTCATCGTCTCCGGTGTAGAAATTGAGGATACGGAAGGCCAGCGCGCCGAGCGTCGGATCGGCTTCGAAGCTGTCCACCACGCGGGACAGGACCAGGCTGTCCGTGAAGATCGCGTCGTTATCGAGCGCGACGATATAGCTGCCGCGGCCGAGGTCGCTGGCCCTATTGCGGCCGGCAGCCACGCCGACGTTGCGTCCGACCTCTTCGAGCACGACGCGCGAATCCCGTGCGACGACACTCCGCAACCGCTCGAGATTGTCGGGTTCGCTGCCCTGGTCCAGCACCAGCACGCGCTGGTTTACATTCTCCTGGGCGAGCGCGCTCTCGATCGCCTCGATGGTCTCCGGCGTGCGGTTCCACGACAGGATGATGACATCGACATCGGCCGGATGACTCATGACGGATACCTCAAGCTTTGCGAATCGAGCTCGCCGGTTCCCATGTGCGGATCCGGTGCCCGGCGACCGCCTTCCATACGCCGATGGCGGTGGCGACGAACGAAACAAGGATGTCGGCAATCACGGTCACGGGCCGGAAGCCCACGAAGCATCCCGCTCCGAGCACGCCAAGCGCCGCTACAGTCAACCCCGCGGCAACGGCTGGCCCCATGGTCAGGCCGATACCGCCCACGAAAAGCAACCCGGCCGCACCCAGGGTATAGGCGGTGAACCAGCGGATCAGCTTGTGGGAGACGTATTTGTAGCGGTCGAGCGCGCTGAGCTGGGCGATCTTGGGCTTGAGAGCGCGGTGGGCGGCGAAGGCCTGGCAGGCGATGCGGATCTTGCGGCGGAATTCCTCACGACTCTCGGTCACGGATTTCTCGTAGGCATAGACATCCGGCGCCCGTACGATGCGGTAGCCGTCGCACAACACCGAGAGCGAGATATACATATCGTCGATCATGTCCTCGGGCACCGGCTGGAACAGCGCGCGCCGAACGGCATAGATCGAACCGTCTGCGCCCATCACCGATCCGGTATCGCTTTCGAGCTGCTTGATGCTTTCCTCGAGGCGCCAATAGAACGAGCCCACGAACGCCATCGAGGTCTCGTCGAGATTGGTGTAGCGGAGATGACCGGCGACGCAGCCCACCTCGGGGTCCTGGAAATATTTCTCGAGATTGGGAATTGCGCGCTCGTCGATGCGAACCGTCGCATCTGTGAGCAGCACGATCGAGGCCCTGGCCATGCTGAGCAGTCGGTTCATGCCGCAGGTTTTACCTTTGCGCTCCGGAGAGACGATCAGATCGATCTGATTTTCATATTCGCGGGCGATATCCGCCGTGCTATCGGCGTTGCCGTCCACGTGAACCAGAATCTGCAGCCCAGGCGTGGCGCGGCGCAGCGCGATGAGGTTCTCGATGGTCGCGCGGATGATCGGCGCCTCGTTATAGGCGCAGACGCAAACCGCATAGGATAGTGGCTGCGTCTCGCTCGGCAACGGCGTGCGAGGGGGGCGACGGTTCGCCCGGCGCAGGATGCGGAGGCTCAGGGGATAAAAAAGGAACGGATGAAGCGAGACGAGAAGTAAGAGTCCCGCTCCGGCAAAACATAAAATCGCCAACACGGCTGCCCTCCTTATGTGGCGTGAGCCTCTCTTTTAGGCAGTCGCGACATCGGCGCAAACGCGCTCTGCCGCCATCAAAACCAGCAAAGAAACAGGGCGATGGTAGCCGAAAGCGGCTGCGCGCTTTGTGACAAGTTTATGGAGTTTTCAAGGGGCTACGACGCGCATAACACATTCGCGTCCAAGGATGAACCCTCGTCCTATAGCGGCGTTTAAATAGCGGCCGTTGATGCTCAGCGTGCGTCGCGCATCGGTGCGCTTGCCAAAGAAGAACATGGAGATCTCGCAATGAATTATCAGCCTGCGCCTCACTCGGGCCATGGGTCTCTGGACCTGTCCGGTAGACTCAAGCCCAGAGTTCCACGGCGCCGGTCTCGCCGTATGTCGGGGGACGAGTTCGAAGGGGATTTCATCGCTCTTCCGTCGCCGCAAACGATGCGCCGGCCGCGGCCGACCGGCGAGATCAGCTTGAACGAGATCTTAGGCGCGCTATGGCGGCGCAAGATGATGATCCTCGGCGTCATGCTGCTGCTCGGTTTGACCGGTTACATGGCGGCGATGCAGTTGACGCCGAAGTATCTGGCCCAGGGCGTTCTCGCGATCGATGCGCGGCCGACCTATCTGCCGCAGCTCGGCAACACCATGGCGCCGTTGGCGCCGGACGCAGCCGCGGTGCGCAGCGAGGCGCAGATCATCAGCTCGCGCGAGCTTATCGCCGATGTCGCGCGCAAGCTGCAGCTCAATCGCGATCCCGAATTCAATCCCGACCTGAAGGAACTGACCTTCTTCGAATCGATCTTCGGCGGTTTGAAGAACGGTCTGAACGCTGTTGGCCGGGTGTTCAACAGCCGCAATCGGGAGATCGATCCCGAAATCGCGGCCGCCGCCGCCGAGCAGGAAATGTGGTCGAACGTGGTTTCCAACGTCGGCAAGAACCTCGACGTGTTCACCGATGGCAAGAGTTACGTCATCTACGTGAATTTCGAGAGCGAGTCACCGCAGACCGGCGCCACCGTGGTCAACGCGGTGATGGAGACCTTCATCGCCAATCAGATCGAGTATGCAGCGAAGAAGTCCGTGCAGACCAACGCCTGGATCAAGCAGCGCGCCACGTCCCTCAAGGAAGAGGTCGAGGACGCCGATAAGAAGGTGCAGGAATACCGCAGCAAGCATGGCTTGCTCGAGACCCGCTCCGGGACCGTTGGCAATCAGCAGCTCAACGAGCTGAACGCACAACTGAGTCTGGCTCGCGCCGACCGCACCCAGGCCGAAGCCCGTTTGCGCTCGGCCCAGTCCGTGTCGCGCGGCGGCCTCGCCGGTGATGCGACCGCCGAAGTGCTGGCGTCGCCGCTGATCCAGCGGCTGCGTGAGCGGGAATCGGAGGCGGCGCAGCGGCTGTCGGAGACATCCGCCCGCCTCGGTCCGCAGCACCCGCGCTATCGGGCCGCGGAAACCGAGCTGAACAGCGTCCGCACCCAGATCAGCCGGGAAATCAACAAGGTCTCGCAGTCACTGCAAAACCAGGTCGACGTCGCTCGTTCGCGGGAGCGCAATCTCGAGCAGCAACTGGAATCGATCCAAGGCCGCGAGATGAAGATCGCCGCGTCGGAAATGGAGTTGCAGCAGCTCCTCAAGGAGGCGGATACCAAGCGCAATGTATATCAGGAGTTCCTTGCCACGGCGCAGCAGACGGCCGAGCCGTCGCGCATCGGCCTGACCACGGCACGCATCGTGTCGCAATCGGTGCCGCCGATCCACCCGTATGGCCTCGGTGGCAAGCTCTACGCCGCCATGGGCATGTTTATCGGCTTCCTGCTCGCCGCCGCCGCGGTGCTGTTGTTCACCGAGCGCAAGCGCGGGTTCGAATCGGCCGATGAGATCGAGGAGAACCTCGGTGTGCCGGTGTTGGGTGTGCTGCCGACGGTGGGCGGCTTCCTTAAGCGCGAGGGCGTGCTCACCCAGGAGGTCAAGGAGAACCCGGCCTCCTCGACGGCCGAGACGCTGCGCGGCATCCGGGTCGCCATGCGCAACCGCCGCGCCGACGAGCGGCGCCCGCAGGTCATCCTGGTGACCTCCGCGATGCCCGGCGAAGGCAAGACGTCCTTCGTGGGCGCGCTCGGGGTCGTCGCCGCCATGGATGGCGCCCGCGTTCTGGTGGTGGATTCCGACATCCGCCGGCCGCGGCTGCGCCGCATGTTTTGCCGCAACGGCGTGCCGAAGCTGTCGGACGTTCTGCGCGGCGAGGAGCCGTTGTCCACTGCCGTCTATCGCGACAAGAAGTATCATGTGGATTGCCTGATCGCGGCGGGCAGCGACCATTCCCCGGCGGCTCTCGCCATGTCTGGTCACTGGCAGTCCTTCCTCGACGAGGCCCGCAAGAGCTATGACCTGATCATCCTCGACTCGTCGCCGGTCATGAAGGTGGCCGATGCGCTGTGCCTAGCCGATCATGCCGACGCGATTCTGATGGTGGTGCAGCATCGCGTCACCGGCCGCAAAGCGGTGCGCGAGGCGTTGCGCCGCGTCATGGCGACGCGCGGCCCGCTGGCGGGGATCGTGATGTCTAAGGCGAAGGTGTCCAAGATGGATACCCAGCCCTACTACAGCGGCTACGCCGCCTGACAGCCTGTGCGGCGGCTCCGCGCCGCTGCTATCGGAAGAAGGCGCGCTGGCTTCGGCCGGTTGTGCCTTTCTTCTCTGCTTTGCTGCCGGCTTGCGCCGCGCGGATGCGGCGGCCTGCGAGCGCAAGTTGCGAGATACCTATAGGGTGGCCGTGCGGACGCTATCTCGGGCGGATTACAAGAATTGCCGCGACCCGCCCGCCTGTCAGCCCACTCGAGCAAGCGGCACCTCACATGACCGTGCCAGCTCGGGCTATTGCGTTCGTCCCTTGCTCAGGCCACTGAACAGGAAGCCCGCGAAGCGGCCCAGGGAACGGCCGTTGATGACGCAGATCGCCGCCAGGTAGACCACCGCGCCGACGCACACCAGCAGCGCCAGCTTGGCGATGGCGTTCACTGGCACGGTCAGACTGTGCTCCAACGCCAGCAGAACGCCGACCATGATCAAACCGGCCGCCGCCGGGCCGGCAATGACCTTGGCAACACTCCAAGTGGAGATGCCAAGCAGCCGGTGTGCGGTGATCAACATCCAGGGACCCGCTAAGGCGGCCCGGCAGGCCCACAGAACGGCGGCGCCGAGAGCCGTATCCGGCCGAATGATCAGGAATAGAGCCGTGACGAGCGCAAAGCTCGCCAGACTCGACATGAAGACGAAGACCGGCCGGCCGATTGCCATGATGGCGACCTGCGCGAACAACAGAATGAAATGAAAGGTGGCCGCGACCGCCAGCACACGGACCAGGGGCACAGCGGGCAGCCACTGGGGGCCAAGCAGCGTTTCGACGATCAGCGGCGCACAGATCATCAGGCCGATGAAGATCGGGAAGGTGGTAAGCGCGCCGAAATCCATGGTCATCTTGTAGATGCGGATCAGCGCCCGCGGGTCGCTCTGCTGCTTCGAGAAGTAGGGCAGGGCCAGGTTATACGCGGCGCCGGCCAACAGATCGTACAACGTGTCGACAACCCGTTGCGCGATGTTCAAGGTGCCCGCGGCGGTGACTCCGAGGAAATAGCCGACGAACATCATGAACAGCCGCGCGCTGCTGATCCACACGATACGGCTGCCGACGGCGAACATGCCGAACGCCGTCAGTTGGCGCAGCAAGGCGAACGAGTACCTGAACCGGGGCCGCCAAATCAGGGCCGGCCAGACCAGGATGGCATTGAGCGCGATCTGCACCATGTACTGCACGATCAAGCTCCAGATTCCTTGATCCAGCAGCACCAGAACCAAAGCCGACAGCGCGCCGAACACCCTGGCGCAGAGCGAGCGCAGCGCGATCGACTTGAATTTCTTCTCCCGACGCAACAACGCCAAGGGCACGCTGCCCATGCTGCCAAGGACGAGACTCAAGCCCGCGACCGACAGCAAGGTTTCCATGCCGGGGCTGGAAAAGATCTCCGCCACGTTCGCCGCGCCCAGCCAGCAGGCCAATGAGAACGCGCCGCCGACCGTCAAACAGGTCCAAAAAGCGGTGTCGAGATGCTTCGTGCTGAGGTGCCGGCGCTGAACGATGGCGTCGTGCAGCAACGTATCGACGATGACGAACAGAATTTGGACGATGCCCAGCACGAGCGCCACGGTGCCGAATTCGGTCGGGCCGATCACGCGCGCCACGACCAGCAGCATGATAAGGGACAAGAGCGACAACCCGCCGCTCTCCACCATCGCCCAGATGAGCGAGCGAGCGGCTCTTTCCGGCATGGTCAGTTTCCTTGGCGCAAGCGCGAGCCGTGGCGGATGCGCGCGAGCCGATGTTGGAGAAGGAGGATGTCGATCTTGCGGCGCGGCCGCGGCGTTGGTTTCGGCGTTTCCCCGAGGGGCGACCGCCGGTTAGAACAACAGGCCAAGCAGGAATCCGAATGCCATTGATACAAGCGCTACAAATCCCAAGACCAAGACCATGGCGGAGCTTTGAGCCGGTTTGTCGAGCTCGGGATCGCGCAAAATCCGCTTGTCCGTCGCGCCCAAGGCTTGGCGATTCGAAGCTCTGACGTGCTGGTCCATTGATCGCATCCCCCGGCTCGGTGACAAGAGCCAAATTTAAAACGTTCGCACAAAGACGGAACTATGGCGGCGATGATCTTAAAATCGCCTGAACGCAGCCGTGCCGTTCGCTTAGCGCGGCCTACGAGTTTAAACGAAGGCTTATGGCTGAGCTATCGCTGTGTCGTTTTTGTGTGCGTTTCACGCGGCGAATGCGCCCATTTTGGGCGCTCTGCACAGGCTGTCTGCATGTCCGCAAAATCTCACAAACCTCACACGCCGCGCGTTGATAAGAAAGCATATTTTTAATTTTGCGGCGCTCGTCTCGTTCCGACGAGACGCTGCTGACGACAAGCGAGAGGGACTATCGAGCAAGCGGGCGTTGCGTAGTACGGCATTAAATTTTTCGCCGACGCGGCGTCTTGGCCTGCTCCAAAATCAATTTGTACAGAGGACGAGCCAATGGCACATTGGAGCTTAAATAGGAACGAAGCCATTCGGGACTCACATTCCGAACGCCGGCAGCCGACACCTCCTGACGTGACTCGCGCAAACGCCATGGTCGACGGATGGTGCGCCATGGCGGATGCGGAGATCGTTCCCTTTCCAACGCGCCCGTCGATTCGCTATCCGTCGGCCTCTCTGGTGAAACGCAGCTTCGATTTGGTCGGCGGTTTGCTGCTTCTGCTCGCGTTGTTTCCGGTCATGTTCGCCATCGCTCTGCTGGTCAAGCGCGATGGCGGCCCGATCCTGTTCCGCCACAAGCGCATCGGGGCGAACGGCAAATCGTTTTGCTGCTTGAAATTCCGCACCATGTGCGCCGACGCGGAAGAGCGCCTACAGAAGCTCCTCGCGGAAGATCCCGAAGCACGCGCCGAATGGGAGCGCGACTTCAAGCTAAAGGATGACCCGCGCGTGACGCCGCTCGGCAACTTCATGCGGCAGACCAGCTTGGATGAATTGCCGCAGCTCTTCAATGTGATCAAAGGCGAGATGAGCCTGGTCGGGCCGCGCCCCATCGTCACGGCGGAGGCCGCTCGATACGGCGCCGCGTTCCGCGATTACCTGGGCTGCCGTCCCGGTTTGACCGGCCTGTGGCAGGTCAGCGGTCGCAACGACATCGATTACGACAGCCGCGTACGGCTCGACTCGAACTACGCGCGGCAGTGGAGCCTGGGCCGCGACGTTTCGATCCTCGTACGCACGATCGGGGTCGTGCTCGGCCGTACGGGTGCCTATTGATCTTGCGGGCGGCGCCCACGGCAGGCGCCGCCCGATTTCCCAACGCATCTGTCCGGTTCAGCGATATCCCATGAAGATCGCTCTCGTCGATCCCTCCCTTTTCACCTTGCCCTATGACCGAGAACTGGCTGGCGGCCTGCAGGATGCGGGCCATCAAGTCAGTCTCTATGGCAAAGCGCCTGCCGGGGCCGAAGCGCAATCCGTTCCGCCGTTCCTGCGTCCCATGTTCTACCGCGGCCTCGCCGCCGGCTTCTGGGACAAGCTGCCGAAACCCATATTCCGCGCCGCCAAGGGCATCAGCCATATCGCCGGCATGCGGCGGCTCTGCGCCGAGATGGAGCGCCTGCAGCCCGACGTCATCCATTTCCAATGGCTGCCGCTGCCGATGGTCGACTCCTGGTTCCTGCGGCGCCTCCGGCGCGTTGCGCCGCTCGTCATCACGGTTCACGACACCATGCCGTTCAACGGCGCGCCGGGTTCCTCCCTGCAATCGATCGGCGCCTTCGACGCCTTGCGCCATTTCGACGCTCTGATCGTGCATACCGAGAATGGGCGGCAGATCGTCGCCAATCATCTCGGCCAAGCGGACCGGGTGCGTTGTATCCCGCATGGGCTGCTCCACCAGGGCGACTTGACCGACGATGGTCAGCCGAACGCCCGCCCGCCGGAGACGCCCATCACCTTCCTGCTGTTCGGCAAGATCAAACCCTACAAGGGGCTCGACGTGCTGATCCGCGCCCTTGCGGAGCTCGATCCGGCGACACGCGCCAAGTGCCGCGTGCGCGTCGTGGGCAAGGCCTACATGGACATGCGACCGCTCGAGGAACTGGCGGCGCGGACCGGCGTCGCCAACCGCATCGATTTCGACCTGCGGTTCGTGTCGTCCTCGGAGCTCAATCGGATATTCCGCGGCGCCGACGTATTGGTGTTCCCTTATCGCCAGATCGAGGCCAGCGGCGTGCTGATGACCGCCATGGTCGTCGGCAAGCCCGTGATCGCCACCCGCATGGGCGCCGCCGCTGAACTGTTCGGCGATGGCAAGGGCGGCTTCCTCATTCCGTCGGACGATCCAGGAGCGCTGGCGCAGGCCATGCGCGGCTTCATCGAGCGGCCCGAGCTGGTCGCCTCCTGCGCGGCCCATGTGCGGCGTCTGCGCGATGCGATCCCGAGCTGGGCCGAGATCGGCCGCCTCACCGCGGCGGCCTATGAAGGTGCCTACGGGCGTTGGCGGGCTTCCGACTCGTCCTCCAACTCCGCTCCCGCCACGGCGGCGCCGCGGCCCGTCAAGCGGGGCGCTTCCGGTCCCGGCTAAGCCGGCCGCAATGTCCAACTTAGAGCCGTATGCGCACGACTGGCTCGGTTGGCAGGCGTGCCAGCCGGCTTGATCGTGACATCGCGATATTGAGAGTCCTAGGGCGCTGGGGTTCCTGGCAGCGGCGAGGAATGGCGCCGCCGGCCCGCTGGCCGTCCCGTCATGCGGGCGCGGCGCGGGGTCAGGGGCCGCTCTGGGGTGCGCACGGCGGACCATGAATGCATCACCCCGAGGGTGACGAATAGGACGTTCATCATGCCGTTGAGCAGATACCCGCCAAGCACCAGCCATGCGAACAATAGCGCCGTCGACAAGAGCCGGTCGCGGGCACCCGTATAGACGGCGCTAACGACGTAGCTGAGCAGTGCGAGCCCGCCGACCAGGCCGTATTCGAAGATCAATTTGATCCAGGTCGGGTCATGGGCCAGGTAGGCGTGAAAGGTTGCTTTCAACAAGGCGGCGTTGATCGTCCCCGGACCCATGCCGAAGAGGAAGTTGTCGGGGGAGGGCAGCAGGAAGTCGCGGATCAGGTAGAACGGTGAAACGAAGCGGGCAAATCCGCTCGATTCGGGCGCCGTGAATTCGTCGACGCGGCCGAACAGTGTGTTGAACTCGAACACGCTGGCGCTCAGGACGACGACGATACTCGTCACGATGGCGCCCAGGATGATCGGCACGTTGACGCGGCGAATCAGCATCAATGGCGCGAACACCGCTGCGGTCAGCAGGCCGGTGCCGGAATAGGACAGCAGGAGGGCGAAGAGATAGATGCTCGAACGGATCGGGCGTTGAGGGCCCGCCAACTCGAAAATAAGGGCAATGGCCAGGAACTGTGAGAAGAACGACGGCTCGAGGAAGAACACGCCGTTGCTCTTGACGATGGGCGAGCCGTAGGTCAGCGGTATGATCACGTTATAGTTCTGCGCCTTGACGAATTCCGGGAGGAATTCCAGCGGAAACACCCGCTCGGGCCCCAGCACGAACTGCGCCATGAACTGGGCGATGCCAAGCACAGCCACGATCAGCATGCATTTCAGGAAGATATGTCGGGCCGCGGCGAAGCTGGCGGCACGGTCGCGGAACCGCAGCATATAAAGCGCGTAGATGGCCACCAGATAGAGGAATGAGCTGAGCGACGCGTCGGCTGGCCACCAGAAGATAGACAGCGACGCCACCGCCACCGCGATCAGGAAAAAGACCAGGAACGTGGCGTCGATGATAACGACGCGCAGCAAAACCAGGGCGACCAGCACCATGTAGGAAATTCCGAACGCCACGGGCACGCCGGCGATCGAAAGGCGCTGTAGGAAAACGAGGGAACCCAGAATCAGCCAAAGCCCCGCAACGGTCGTCCGATTGGGCGTCGCGACCGCGCGGGGCTGGTAGTCCGGCTCGTACTGATAGGCGGCGCTCATGCCTGCCAAACCACCTGACGCTTACTGGCGATGGATCAGAACCAACGCTCCGGAACGATGAGGATATCACCCGGCTCGATATAGGTACCCGGGGTGATGCGCTGCGGCTGTGCCGTGCCATCGCCGCCCTGACGCAGCAGGCGGACGCCCATCTTCTCGGCGCGATAGGTATAGCCGCCGGCGACGGCCACCGCGCTCAGGACGCTGGCGCCTGAATAGAACGGATAACCACCCGGGCGGGCCACTTCGCCGAGGACGTAGAACGGCCGATAACGAACGACGCTCACCGTGACGTTCGGATTCGATACGAAGCCTTCCGACAGGCGCTTCGCGATGGTCCGTTCGGCGTCCTGGGTCGACAGGTTGGCGACCTTGACGCGGCCGGCCAGCGGCAGGGAGACGATGCCGGATTGGTCGACCTCATACTCACCGGACAGGTTCTCTTCGCCGAAGACGTTGATCGCGACACGATCGCCCGCATCCAGCTTGTATGCCGGCGGCGTACCCATCGATTGCATCGTCAGACTGTCATAATTGGTGCCGCAGGCCGTGAGGCCGAATGCGAGCAGCAGACCCGCCACGGGCGTCAACAACTGCCGCTTGCGCACCCGCAGGAAAGACATGAAGGTGCTGGCCAATGTGCCAGACGGATACGTGTCACTTGTCATTTTGATTCTCCAGCCGAGAGCTCCGGCGGTTGGTTTGCCGATCGATGTCAAACGACCCCGCCAGGTTTGCCCCATATTTAAGGGAACTCATGCATTCATCGGGCGTTGCCGCAGCACCGAGCCAATCCCGGTTCAGGCGGGAACCTGGCCGGATAACTCAGCGCCGCCTCGTCGTGTGGGACAACGTTACCTTTCGTAAAGAGTTCCTCTATTAGGCTGGCTCGGGCATTTCCATGAGCTGTACGTTGCAGTTTGACAAGGCGGGAGCGCCCCCATCATCATGAGAAAACAGGCTATTGGAACGCGGCTGTCATCAGCGGCGAGTTAAGATGGGTGGGACCGATGAGCAATACGGGTAGCACAGCAGGGGAACTGATTTTTCCGGTTGTCCTTTCCGGTGGATCCGGCACACGGTTATGGCCGCTGTCGCGCGCGCTCTATCCGAAGCAGTTGCAGAAGCTGGTTTCCGATCACACCATGCTGCAGGACACCGTTCTGCGCCTGCATGGCGAAAACCAAACCGCTCCGCCGATCGTGGTGTGCAATAACGATCACCGCTTCGCGGTCGCCGATCAGTTGCTGCAACTGCGGGTCAGCCCGACGTCTCTGCTGCTCGAGCCCGTCGGCCGCAACACTGCGCCTGCCGTGGCCGTGGCCGCCATGCTCGCCGCGAAACGCCATCCCGATGCAATCCTGGTTGTCCTGCCGGCGGATCACGCGATCGGTGACCTGGCCGGCTTCCGCGCCGCGATGAAGCTCGCGGTCGCCGCGGCGAAGGATGGGCGCTTCGTCACATTCGGCGTGAAGCCGACCAAGCCGCATACCGGCTACGGGTATATCGAATGCGGCGAGGTCGTCAGCGACGGTGTCAGGGCGCTGTCCATGTTCAAAGAGAAGCCCGACGCGAAGACCGCCGCCAAGTATGTCGCGGAGGGCCGCTATTTGTGGAACAGCGGCATCTTCGTATTTCGCGCCGACCGCTATCTGGCCGAGCTCGGGCGGCTGCAGCCGCAAGTGCTGTCGGCCTGTGCCGCCGCCCTGGAATCAGGCCGCCGCGATCTCGACTTCCTGCGCCTCGACGAGGCCAATTTCGTGCGCAGCCCGAGCATTTCCATCGACTACGCCGTGATGGAGCATGTCAAAGGCGCGGTCGTCATTCCGATCGACATCGGCTGGAACGATGTTGGTGGCTGGGGTGCGCTGTGGGAGGTCGGCGAGAAAGACGAGCAGGACAACGTGCTGTCGGGCGACGTGATCGTCCAGAACTCGTCGGGCTGCTACGTCCGCTCCGAGCGCGAGTTGGTGGCGGTGCTGGGTGTGAAGGATCTCGTCATCGTGGAGACCGGCGACAGCCTGCTGGTCGCTTCGCGCGACAGCGCCGAGGACGTCAAGGGCATCGTCGCCGAACTCAAGCTGCGCGGCCGCCAGGAGGAGCAGTCTCACCGCCGTCATCACCGGCCGTGGGGCTTCTATGAAACCATCGACGACGGCGACCGCTTCCAGGTCAAGCATCTGATGGTGAAGCCGGGCGCTCAGCTCAGCCTGCAGATGCATCATCATCGCGCCGAGCATTGGGTCGTGGTCAGCGGCACCGGCCGCATCACGCGTGGGCAGGACAACATGCTGCTGGGTCCGAACGAATCGACCTATATCCCGATGGGCATGACCCATCGGCTGGAAAATCCCGGCAAGCTGCCGCTGCACATCATCGAAGTGCAATCCGGCGCTTACCTCGGCGAGGACGATATCGTGCGCATGGACGACGTCTACAACCGCAGCGCCGACGAAGTGAAATAAGGCGGCGCGCCCGGTTTCCGGGCCCAGGCGGACTCCGTCTGCCATGGCGGCCTCGATCGGCTTCAACTTCCCTTGATATGACGGAACTTCATCGTGCTAGTCGTGTTTACGCTGGCATCGAGTTCCGCGTAGGAGAGTGTAGCCGTGCATCGCCAAACCACGAAGTCATGGGTCGAGGACGAGGAACTGGCATTCCGATCGACCCGGGAAGTAATCGAGGATCACATCCGTTTGCAGATTGCCGGCCAGTTCGAGGAGGACCTTCGGCGCAATTACACCCAGGATGTTGTGCTTTTGACCCACAGCGGCCGTCAGCCATGGGGCCATGATGCCGTGCGCAACGCCGCGTCGCGCCTTTATCAGCACGGTCCGGGCTCCTGCTACGAAATGGTCGCGCTCGAGGTGAACGGCGAAAACGGGCTGCTGATCTGGAAAGCCAACGCGCCCGACTACGCCATCGATTGCGCCGCCGATTCGTTCGTCGTGGTCGACGGCAAGATCCGCATGCAGACCAGCCATTACAAGCTTTTGGAGTCAGTCGCACGCGACGCACTGACCGGCTAACCGAAATGGGGGCCGCCATGCCGAGAGCCAAGCAACCACCGCCGTTGGACGAGAGGCCGAACGTCGCGCGGTTGCGTCGCGCCATCGATACTGGAGAGAGCGGGCACAAGGCTCCCGTTCGGGATCCGGCGGCGCCGCTCGGCACCGACGAAGAAGCTGGCGGTACGCCGCCGACACCGGAGCAGCTCGCCGCGGCGGCCCAGTTGGAAATGGCGCAGCGCGTGGCGCGCGGGAGCGATCGCACCTCGAACGCCGTCATCCTGATCGCTGTTATACTTACCGTGGTCGTGACGGTCGCGGCCATCCTCTGGACATGACACTGACGCTCAGAGAGTTTCCGCCGATTCCTTTATCGGCGCGGATTCGACGCGGGTCGCCTGCGGCCAGGTATCCTGGTTGGTGATCAGCCGCGCGCCACGTTGATAGGTCAGATAGGACCACACCCATTGCATCGCGACCCGCACGCGGTTCTCGAATCCGACGAGCAGCCAGACGTGGACAATCGCCCACAGCAGCCAAGCGGGAAAGCCGGTGGCCTGCCAGCGGCCGAAATCGAAAAAGGCGGCGTTGCGGCCGATGATGCCGGCGTTGCCGCGATTGCGAAACCGGAAGGGCGGCATCGGCGTGCCGTTGCGCAGATTGGCGGCGAGCGCGCGGCCGAGGTGTTGCCCCTGTTGCTTGGCGACTTGGCCGAGGGCGGGGAGGGGCGCGCCGTGTTCGTCGCGGCACAATGCCGTATCGCCCAGTGCGTAGATGCCATCGAATCCCGGCACGGACAGATCGGGATTGACGGCAATGCGGCCGGCCGAATCCGTCTGCACGCCCAGCCAGTGCGCGGCAGGCGACGCCCGCACCCCGGCGGCCCAGATCAGGGTGCCGCCGGGCATGAATTGTCCCGCGATGACCGCGCCGTCGACGCGCAGATCGTCGACCCGATGGCTCAGGAGAATCTTGACGCCCAATCGGGTGAGGCGCCGCTCGGCGTAAGCCGAGATCCGCGGATGAAAGCCGGCGAGCAGCCGTGGTCCGGCCTCGACCAGGACGATCTGAGCAAGCTCCGGCCGGATATGGCGGAAGTCGCGGGCCAGCGTGTAGCGCGCGAGCTCGGCGATCGACCCCGCCAATTCGACTCCCGTCGGGCCGCCGCCGACGATGACGGTCGTCATCAGCGCGGTCTGCCGCGCAGGATCGTCGATCATCTCGGCGATTTCAAAGGCCATCAGCAGGCGCGAGCGGAGGCGCCGCGCGTCCTCGATCGTCTTGAGGCCCGGAGCCACCAGGGCCCATTCCTCATGGCCGAAATAATTGTATTTCGAGCCGGTGCCGATGATCAGCCGATCGTAGGAGATGATCTTGCCGGTGTTCAGGGTGACCTCGCGCCGCGCGGCATCCACCCGTGTCACCTCGCCCATCAGCACTTCGATGTTGCCACGCCGGCGCAAGGTCTTGCGGATCGGTTCGGCGATATTGCCCGGCGACAGCTCGGCGGTCGCCACCTGATAGAGCAGCGGTACGAACAGATGGTAGTTATTCCTGTCGATGACCGTGACGTCGATTCCGGGGTCCTTCAGCATCGACGCGGTTGCCAGGCCGCCGAAGCCTGCTCCGACAATGACAACATGGGGCGCCATTTCGGACATGCTCATGGCTTTGTCCTCGGGTCTGAACGCGCGCGGGGCGGGGTGGGGCACGCGTTCGGGTGGGCCGGCCTTGGCTACAAGCATGCCTCCAACCGGGCCTGCACGCCATGGGTTCCGGACCTCGGTTGCCAGATGTTAAGAACAATGCGGCGGGATCGCGGCACGAGGCGCCGCAATACCGCCAGAATCCCAAGCCATTCTTGGGTTTAGTGGTTTCGGGCGGGAGCCCTTCATGACCTCGGTATCTTGCGTGAAACGGAGCGGTGGCGTAGCGTCTGGCGCCATGAAACAACGCTCCCCTCTTGTGATGACCAGCGCCTCGTTCGAGGACCGCTTATCGTGAAAATTCTGGTGACCGGCGGCTTCGGCTTCATCGGCTCGGCCTATGTCCGATTTCTGATCCGCCGCACCGACGCGCAGATCGTCAATTTGGACAAGCTCACCTATGCCGCGAGTCCGGATGCCTTGGAAGAAGCGCTCGGTCACGCGCGCCATGTCCATGAGCAGGCCGATGTGGCGGATGCCGCCGCCGTGAGCGCCATCTTCGCCAGGCATCAGCCCGATGCGGTGGTGCATCTCGCCGCCGAAACCCATGTCGACCGCTCGATCGATGGGCCCGCGGCGTTCATCCAGACCAATATCACCGGGACCTACGTGCTGCTCGAGGCTGCGCGGGCCTATTGGCAGGCCTTGCCAGCCGCGCGCAAGGCGATGTTCCGATTTCACCACGTGTCGACCGACGAGGTGTTCGGTACGCTCGGCGACGACGGCAAATTCAGCGAGGACAGCCCCTACGCGCCGAATTCGCCCTATGCGGCGAGCAAGGCGTCGGCCGATCATCTGGTGCGCGCCTGGCACCATACCTATGGCCTGCCGGTCGTGCTGACCAACTGCACGAACAACTACGGCCCCTGGCAGTTCCCTGAAAAGCTCATTCCGCTGGTGACGCTCAATGCCCTGGAGGGCAAGAAGCTTCCAGTCTATGGCAAGGGCGCCAATGTGCGCGACTGGCTGCATGTGGACGACCACGCGGAAGCCTTGTGGCTGGTGCTGACCCGTGCAGCCGTGGGTACGACCTATGGCATCGGCGGCGGCGAGGAGCATCGCAACCTCGAGGTCGTCGAGACAATCTGCGACGCGCTCGACGAGGCCGTGCCCGACCGGGCCATCGGCCGGCGCCGCGACCTCATCGAATTCGTCACCGACCGGCCCGGTCATGATTGGCGCTACGCCATGGATATCGCGCGCATCGGCCGCGACCTCGGCTGGCGTCCGCGCATGAGTTTCGCCGACGGCCTCAGGCACACGGTCGCGTGGTATCTCGACAACCGCGTCTGGTGGCAGCGCATTCGCAGCGGCAGTTACAGTGGCGAACGGCTCGGGCTGGCGCCCGAAGCGGAAACAAAAATAGCGGCAACCGCGGCGGCCCGGACCACCGCGGCGGGAGGTCAATCGTGAAGGGTATCATTCTGGCGGGCGGACGCGGCACACGGCTCCATCCCATCACGCTGGCCACCTCGAAGCAGCTCCTGCCGGTCTATGACAAACCGATGGTCTATTATCCGCTATCGACCCTGATGCTCGCCGGCATCCGCGAGATCCTGCTCATTTCCACGCCGGAAGACCTGCCGCAGTTCCAGCGCGTGCTCGGCGACGGCAGCCAGTGGGGCGTGTCCATCTCTTACGCGGAGCAGCCGCGGCCCGAGGGCATTCCGCAGGCCTTCCTGATCGGCCGCGACTTTATCGACGGCGCCGGCTGCGCGCTCGCGCTCGGCGACAACATCATCTATGGCGACGGCCTCAGCGCCCTGATGCAGAAAGCCGCCGCGCGCCGCCTGGGCGCGACCAACTTCGCCTATTGGGTCAAGGACCCGGAGCGCTACGGCGTTGTCGAATTCGACGACGGGGGCATGGCGACCCGCATCGTCGAAAAGCCGAAGCAGGCGAAATCCAACTATGCCGTGACCGGTTTGTATTTTTATGACGACCAGGTGGTCGACATTGCCCAGCGGCTGAAGCCGTCGCCGCGCGGCGAACTCGAAATCACCGATCTCAACAACGTCTATCTCGAGCACCGCACCTTGCATGTGGAGCGTCTCGGCCGCGGCTATGCCTGGCTCGATGCCGGCACGCCCGCGTCGTTGCTGCAGGGCGGCAACTTCGTCCAGATGATCGAGGAGCGCCAGGGCCTCAAGATCGCCTGCCTGGAGGAAATCGCCTACCGCATGGGCTACATCGATTTCGACGCCCTGGCGCAGCTGGCCGAGCGCAACAAGAACAACCAGCTCGGCCCCTATCTGCAGGAAATCGTGCGCAGCGGCACCGCGGCGACATGAGCGGCGCCGCACACGACTGGTCCGGCCGCCGCGCGCTGATCACCGGCGGGGCAGGGTTCCTTGGCTCGACACTGGCGCACCGCTTGGCCGGGCTCGGCGCCCAGGTCACGGTGGTCGACAGCTTCCTCGCCGAAGGCGGGGCCAACGAGGCCAATCTTTCCGATGTCGCGAATCGCGTGACGCTGCGGCGCGGCGATATCGGCGATGCCGCGCTGATGACGCCCCTGGTCGGGCAAGCCGATGCGCTGTTCAATCTTGCCGGGCGCACCAGTCATATGGATTCGATGAGCGACCCGCAGGGCGACCTGGCGGCCAACGTGACGGCGCAACTCGGGCTTCTCGATCTGTGCCGCAAGACCAATCCCCAGGTGCGCATCGTCTATGCCAGCACGCGGCAGGTTTATGGCACGCCGGACTATCTGCCGGTCGACGAGGCCCATGCGCTGCGGCCGCCCGACGTCAATGGCGTGCACAAGCTGGCGGCCGAGCAACACCATCTCATCTATGCCCGCGTCCACGGACTCGCCGTGAGCGCGCTGCGTCTCACCAATTGCTACGGTCCGCGCATGCGGGTGCGCGATGCGCGCCAAACCTTCGTCGGAATCTGGGTGCGCCGGCTGCTCGAAGGCGAGCCGTTCGAGGTCTGGGGTGGCGAGCAGAAGCGCGACTTCACCTATGGCGACGATGTGGCGGACGCCTTCCTGGCGGCTATCGAGTCGCCCGCCGCGCAAGGCAAGGCGTTCAATCTCGGCGGCGGCGGTGCGGTGTCGCTCGATCAACTGGCCGACGCGCTGGTCGCCGCCAACGGCGGCAAGGGCAAGTTCGAGCGGCGTGAATTTCCCGCCGACCGCAAACGCATCGACATCGGCGACTACGAGGCCGACGACCGCGCCTTCCGCGCCGCCACCGGCTGGTCGCCCAAGGTGACGCTCGCGGATGGTCTCACTCGCACGCTCGACTATTATCGCCGTAACCTCGCTCAATACATCTAGGAGACTTCCGTGGCTGCGTCCCTTCGCGTCCTTCAAGCCGATCCCAAGGCCGGCTATCTCGCGCACAAGGCGGAGATCGATGCCGCCGTGCTGCGTGTGCTCGATGGCGGCTGGTATATCCTCGGCCAGGAAGTCGCGGCCTTCGAGAAGGAGTTCGCCGCCTTCGCCGCCGCCGCCCATGGCATCGGGGTCGCCAACGGCACCGACGCGCTGGAGATCGCCTTGCGCGGGCTCGGCATCGGGCCGGGCGACGGGGTGCTCAGCGTGTCCCACACGGCGGTCGCCACGGTCGCCGCGATCGAGCTGGTCGGCGCCACCGCCGTGCTCGGCGACATCGAACCCGCCTATTACACGCTCGATCCCCAGGCGCTCGATGCCGCGCTGGCCGGCGAGATGACGGGCGGGCAGGGCGCCAAGCCCAGGATCAAGGCGGTCATCGTCGTGCATCTCTATGGCCAGCCGGCGGACATGACGGCCATCGCCGCCGCCGCCAAGCGCCATGGCATCGCCGTCATCGAAGATTGCGCCCAGGCCCACGGTGCGACGCTCAACGGCAAGCACGTCGGCGCGTTCGGCAGTGCCGCTGCCTTCAGTCTCTATCCGACGAAGAATCTCGGCGCCTTCGGCGATGGCGGTATCGTCACGACCAATGACGCCACGCTCGACGAGAAGGTCCGCGCCTTGCGCGAATATGGCTGGCGCCAGCGCTATGTCAGCGACCTCAAAGGCATGAACACGCGGCTCGACGAGCTGCATGCAGCCATGCTGCGGGTTCGCCTGAAGTATCTCGCCGCCGAGAACGCCCGCCGGGTTGCCATTGCCGACGCCTACGATCGCGGCCTCAAAGGCCTATGCGCATTGCCCGCGCGCCGTCCCGGCGCGAGCCATGTGTTTCACCAGTATGTGATTCGCGTGCCCAACCGCGCCGCGGTGCAGGACAAGCTGCGTGAACTCGGCATCGGGACCAACGTGCATTATCCCGTGCCGGTGCACCTGCAGCCCGCCTACAAGGGCCAGACCTGGCTCGTCGGAAAGGGCCTGCCGGAGACCGAGCGCGCGGCGGCCGAGGTGCTGAGCCTGCCGATGTTCCCGCAACTGACCGACGATCAGGTGGCGGAGGTCGTCACGGCGGTCAAGAAGGTGCTGGCGGGATAGCCAGCCCGGTCAGGCGTGGTAGTTCACCAGCACCACGCCGGCCATGATCATGGCGATGCCGGCCATCTGCAGCAGCCCGAGCGGCTCCTTGAGCCATACCACCCCCAGCACGGCGATGATGGCATAGCTCAGCGCCACGCTGGGAAACGCCACCGTGACCGGGATCTTGCGCAGCGCGATGATGTAGAAGAACGCGGCGAGGCCGTAGAGACCGAGGCCGATGATGGTCTGCGGCCGGAACAACTGGGCCATCAGGTTGCCCTCGCCCGTGGCGCCGACCTTGAGCAGGAGCTGCGCGCCGACGCCGAGCAGAATGCCGGCGGCGAGCGACAGGTAGTAGATGATCATCGCGACAGGATCTCCGGCTGTTTGGCCTTGTGCAGGACGGGCTCTGGCCGTACCAGCTCGCGCACCAGATATTGCGGCTTGCGATTGGCCGTGAGGAAGACGCGGCCGAGGTATTCGCCGACCACGCCGATCAGGATCAGTTGGATACCCGACAGCAGCAGGACGGCGACCATCAGCGATGCCCAGCCGGCCGGCGGCCTGACCATAATGGCTTCGATGATCACGAAGATGGCCCCGAGAACGCCGAGCCCGCTCATGATGAAGCCGAGCAGCACGCTGAGGCGTAGCGGCATGACCGAGAAATTGAAGAACAGGTTGGCCCACAGCCGGATCAGGCGGCGCAGGGTATAATTGCTCCGCCCCATGGCACGCGGCAGATGTTCGACCTCGAGCGAGCCGATGTTCTGGGTGACCTGCATGATCAGCCCGTCGATATAGGGGAAGGGGCCCTCATAGCGGATCACGTTCTCGGTCACGAACGCGCTGACACAGCGGAAGCTCGAAAGATAGAGCCCGCGCGGCTTGTCGAGCAGCACATCGGCGACCCGGTTGGCGAAGCGGCTGCCCAGGTTGCGCCACGCCGCATGGCGCTTCTCCTTATAGCGCGTATAGACCACGTCGAAGCCGTTATCGCGGGTATATTCGTAGAGCCGCTTCACCTCGGACGGCGGATTCTGCAGATCGTCGTCCATGGTGATGACATAGGCGCCGCGCACGTGATGGAAGCCGGCCATCACCGCATTGTGCTCGCCGAAATTGCGCGCCAGATTGACGAAGGAAACGGCGATGTCGCGCCGCGCCGTCAGCGCGCGGCATACGTCGGCGCTGTTGTCCGGGCTGCCGTCGTTGACCAGAACGACCTCGATGCCGCCGGGAATGTCGAGTTCGGCCAGGGCATCCACCAGGGTACCGACGGTGTCGGCGCCGCGATAGACCGGCACGACGATGGATAGGGCGAAGGGCTTGGACGGGGTCATGGCACCACCTGGTGGAACTGCTCTCACTGTTTCGTCGCAACGGCGATGATCGAGCCGCCGAACGGTAAACGGATTCCGAGCCGCATCAGTGCGCGCTCGAATCCGAGAATGCCACGAAATATGGCCTCAATTGGGGCAGGATAAAGCTGTACATCACTTTTATCCGCGCCTGGCGCCAGCTTCCGGCGCAGCATCATGAGGGGAAACAGGACCATATTCCAGTAGCTGGCGTGCACGTCGGAGAAGCCTGCGCCATGCAGCAAGGCCACGATTTCGCCGCGGGTGAACCGCCGGGCGTTATGCACCCGCTCGTCGTGGCTGGAATGCATCCACTGATAGGCCGGAAGATTGATGACGAGGGTGCCGCCGGTCTTCAGGCATCGCTGTGCCTCGCGCAACGCCACATGGCGATCCGCCGCCCGGTGGCACAGCACGTCCATGCTGAAGATCGCGCTCAGGGATGCGTCCGCGAAGGGCAGGGCATTGACGCTACCGACAACCACGGGCCGCCCGGTCTTGGCGCGCGCCAGCTCCGCGGCCCGGTTGGCATAATCGAGTCCGACCACCGGCGGGACGCCGGCCGCGCGAGCGAGCTTTCCCAGTAGCCCGCCGGTGCCGCAGCCCGCGTCCAAGGCCAGCCCGTCGGCCGGCGATCGCGACCGATGAAGCCGGTAGAGAGCCAGTGCGTTCGCGTGAGCGCCTTGGTACCACCACATGCGGTCCTCGACCGCATTCATGAGCTCGTATTCAGCCTTTTCCATAAATGATTTCAACGGGTTGATAGCTGCACGACCGCCGCAATCTCGCCTCAAAGACCGGCTAGCTTATTGTTCTGTCACAACTCTGGTCGTATACGTTATTTCCATAAGGCCGTCCAATCGGCCAAAAAATCACAGGGGGACTTAGCGTGTTGCCGCTCGATACCGATGCGTCTTACCCGAGGGTCGTTTCGCTAGAGAACGAAGGCTTCACTCGGCGGGTCTGGGTTTTAGCATGACATCTTCCGATTCTCCCCTGCGGCCGGCGGCCGGCACGCGGGGCTCACAGCCGGCGCCCTCTCGAACGGCAACGTCGTTCCTCGGCGTGCGCGATGCCGCATGGCTTCTGCCCGGCGTGTTCCTCGTGTTGCCGCTGCTCTGGGTCATTGCCTATTTCTTCCCGCCGATGAATCAGGACGTGGCGGTCATCCTGTCCGTGGCAGAACGCTGGTTTGGTGGCGAGCGCCTCTACATCGACGTGATCGATGTCAACCCGCCGCTGATTTTCATGCTCAACCTGCTGCCGGTCGCGATGGCGGAGGTTCTGCCGATCGGCAGCGCAAGCGCCTTGATGATCTGCGTCATGGCGCTGGCCATATGGGCGACATGGGCGAGCTATCGTCTCCTCGGCGTTCTGAGGATCGCCGAGGAGCGCACGATCAAGCTGCTGCTTCTCCCGCTCCTGCTCTTCATCCTGATCGTCTTTCCGAGCGAGATGTTCGGACAGCGCGAGCACCTGATGGCCCTGGGGATGATTCCCTATCTCTTGCTGGCGGCGGTGCGCTGCGAACACAAGCCCGTGGCTTGGCCGTGGTCGCTTTCGATCGCTGTCCTTGCCGCCCTCGGATTCTCGTTCAAACCCCATTTCCTCATCGTTCCGGTCGCGGTGGAAGCCTACCTGCTGCTGGTTCGTGGCCCCCGTCGCGCTCTGGCGGATCCGGTGCCGTGGCTGATGGCCGGCGTCATAGCCGTCTATGTCCTGCTCGCATGGTTGATCACGCCCGCCTATTTCGATTTTGTCCTGCCCTTGGTGATGAGCGCCTACGAGGACATCGGCGGCACCAGCTATGGCAACATCGTTACCGGCAAGCACCTGGCACCCTATCTGTTCGTGCTGATCCCGCTGACGATCGCCGCTTTCCGCAAGCGCTGGCCCCATGTGACGCGCCTGACCGCCGTGGCCGCGCTGGCCGCCGCCATCGAGGGCGTTTCTCAGGACAAGGGCTGGCCGTACCATTTGCTGCCCGCCCAGATGGCGGCCATCCTCATGCTGGGATGGGCGATCGCCAGGGTGATGGATCAGCTCAACAAGAGCGGCGAGGCCGCTGCCCGTGCCGCCGGTTCCCTGATCGGCCTTTTCCTTCTGCTCATCTACTGCTTCGCGGGTGCCGCGCGCTTCGCGCTCTATGATCAGATGGATTATGAAACCAGTCAGGCCGGCCAGTGGCAGCGCATCCTCGAGCGGCATGCGAATGGCGCATCGGTCCTGATGCTGACGCCCGGCATCTATCCGCACTTCCCGGCCATGAACTACGTCAATATCAAGCAGGCGTCGCGCTTTCTGACCGTTTGGCCGCTGCAAGGGGCCTACGAAGGCTGCAAACCAAGCGATCCGCGTTATCACACGGCCGAGCAAATGACGGATTCGGAAAAACTGTTCGGTCGCATGACGATCGAAGACCTGGCGAAGCACAAGCCCCGTCTGGTGGTGATCGATCGGATTCCCGGCATCCCCTGGTGCGGCGGCAAGGAATTCGATTTTCTCGAATACTTCCTCATGCAGCCGGCGTTTGCGGCGGAATGGCAGAACTACGAGTTCGCCGCCAGCTATGACCGTTATCAGCTCTACAAGCGTAAGGTGAACGCGGCCGGCAATTAAGGGCGATGATGCGCCTTCCGCGTCGTGAAACTCTTGGCCAGGGCTGCCGTTGACGTTAAGCCATGGCGAAACCCTCCCTCGCAGCGTGCGATCTCACCACCAAGCTCGGCAAGGCGCGCTACAAGGTACGCCTGAACGAATTGCAGGCGCAGATGCGCCGCCTCGAACTCGCCTATAAATTCGCTGGCGGGCGGGCGGTCATCGCGATCGAAGGCTGGGACGCCGTGGGCAAGGGCGGCGTGATCCGCCGCCTGTCCTCACCGCTCGATCCGCGCGGCTATGCCGTGTGGCCGATCGGACCCCCAACCCCCGAGGAATTGGCCGAGCATTATCTACAGCGATTCTGGCGCAAGCTTCCCCGCAAGGGATGCTGGGGCCTGTTCGACCGGTCATGGTATGGGCGCGTCCTGGTCGAGCGGGTCGAGAATCTGGCAACGCCTGCCGAGTGGCGCCGCGCCTACGACGAAATTAACGAATTCGAACGCCTGCTGGCCGACGACGGTGTGCGCATCGTGAAGATGTTTCTGCATATTTCGAGGGCCGAGCAATTGCGGCGGCTGGTCGGTCGTATCGCCGATCCCACGGAGCGCTGGAAGATGAGCTGCACCGACGTGCGCAATTACGAGCTGCGCCGGGATTATGAAGAGGCAGTCGAGGACATGCTGGGCAAAACCTCAACCTCCCACGCCGCCTGGCATGTCGTTCCCTTCGAGGATAAGCGCTACGGCCGCATAGCCGCTTTGGAGCAGGTCGTGAACGTATTGGCCAAGGGCATGGATCTGTCCCCGCCGCCGCTCGCCCCGGACGTGGCACAGGCTGCGGCGCGCTTGGCGGAGGAAGCCGGCCGGACAAAACTCGGCCATGCGGTCAAGAAAAACGCCGCCCGGAGGCGGCGTTCGGAAGCCTGATCGGAATCTGCCTCAGGCGGCGATCGATGCCGCCTCGACTGCGCGTGTCACCAGCACTTCGGCCGCGGCGCGGGCCTGCTTGGCGGGCGCGGCCTCGCCCGTGATTTGGGCCGAGACGATCGCGCCTTCCATCAGCAGCATGAGCGAATCGGTTAGCGCGTCGGGTTCCTTCGCTTCCGCGGCTTCGGCCAACTCGAGGATATAGGCGCGGATAAGCCGCTTGTGTTCCGCCGCGGCCGCGTGAATCGGATCATCCCTGTCGCTGTATTCCGCAATGGCGTTGATGAAGCAGCAGCCGGTGAATTCTTCGCTCTCGAACCACGTGCCCAATGCGGTGAACAGCGCGATCAGGCGCTCATGGGGCGCCAAGGCGAGTTTCTCCACTTCGCGCATGACCCAGCTGCGGTGCAATTCATCACGACGGCGCAGCGCAGCCAGAATGAGTTCGTCTTTCGATTTGAAGTGCTTATAGAGCGTCATTTTCGCGACGCCCGACTCGGACAGAATGCGGTCGATGCCGGTGGCGTGGAAGCCGTAACGCGAAAAGAGAGCCAGTGCCGTATCAACCAAATGATCCCGACGAATGGAAGTCATGATTACGGCATCCTCCGCGATTTCTTGAGATAAACAGTTCTGTATTCATCGTTGCGGCTCGGGTGGCTTGGATCGAGGAGATTAAGCCGATCTTACGCGCCGTAACGAAACATGACATGCCTACCCTACACTAAGTAAATGGTGTCTTTCCAGTACGCGTGTAATGAGGCGGCTGCGAACAACCGCAGACAGCTCGGTAAGGAAATTTTGGAAAAATTACCCCTGGATTGTCCCTGAATCCTGCTCTAACGGCTTACGGAGCGGATTCGCAGCGGAAGCTGGCGTAAAGTGAAGGTCGGGATTAGGAATCAAAAATGAGGTTCTCCGCTGGGTTCTATGCGCCGATTCTCGCCGTTGCCTTGAGCGCGGCGGGGCTGGCGCTTGCCCAGGATATCCGCTTCTTCCGAATCGGCACCGGATCCACAGCCGGTGCCAATTTTCCCATCGGCGGTCTTATTGCCAGTGTGATCAGCAATCCACCGGGTTCGCGCGATTGTGAACGTGGGGGCAGCTGCGGCGTGCCGGGTATGATCGCGGTGGCGCAAGCCACCCAGGGATCGGTGGAGAACGCCCGCGAGGTCGGCCTCGGCAACCTCGATGCCGGGATGGTCCAGGCGGACATTGCCGCCATGGCCTATGAGGGGCATGGCAGATTTTTCGGCAAGAATCGGCTGCCCACTCTTCGCGCGCTCGCCAGTCTCTATCCCGAAACCATGCAGATCGTCGTCCGCCGCGATAGCCGGATCGCCACGCTGGCCGGATTGAAGGGCAAACGGATCTCGCTCGATACCCCGCTGTCGGGTACCCAGCCGGCGGCACGCGCCGTGCTCGCCCAGGCGGGCATTAAGATCGCCGATATCAAGCCGGTCTATGTCGATGTAAGCACGGCGACCGATATGGTCCGCGAGGGCAAGATCGATGGCTTCTTTTACGTGGGCGGACATCCCGCGCCGGCCATCGTCCAACTCAGCGAGGCCATCGACATCCGCCTTGTTCCGGTGGCTGCCAACCTGGTCGAACGGTTGCACAAGACCGAGCCCTACTATTCCCCTGCGGCCATTCCGGCAAATGCCTATAAGGGTATCGAGGATACGCCGACGCTGAACGTCCATACTCTACTGGTGGTCAATGAGACGCTGTCAGGGGATCTGGCCTACAACATTTTGCGTGCGCTGTGGCACAAGACGGCGCGCGTCATGCTGAGCAGCGGGCATCCGCAGGGCAAGATGATACGGCTGGAAATGGCGCTCGACGGGATTTCCATCCCGTTGCATCCCGGCGCGCGGCGCTACTACGCCGAAGCGGGCTTGCTCAAGGACGGCGCACTGAAAACCGAGACGGACCGTGGTGGTTCAGCCAAAAGCGAGCCGGCCGAGAGCGATTCGGGCGGGAACGTGGGAGGTCCTCAGCCCAATGCCGCGGGCGAGAGACGGCAGCAACGTTAGCCGGCCGGCGCGGCGGGGCCATTGACGCCGCCCTTTTCGAAATCGGGGATCATCCACGGTTCGGCTTCGGCGGCGGCGGCCCATTCCTGCATGGCCGGCAGAGCGAGCAGCGCCTTGGCATAGGCCTCGGCGCTTTCGCCCAGGGTCACCCCATAGGTCTTAAAGCGGCTGGCGACGGGCGCGAACATCGCATCCGCGATCGTGAACGTGCCGAACAGCATGTCGCCGCCGGCGCCGAAGCGCGACCGCGTGTCGCGCCAGATCGCCTCGATCCGGTTGATCTCGTCCTGCACGCCTTGGGCTCTGCCGTAGCCCGGCAGGCTGGCGCGTATGTTCATCGGCATGGCGCGGCGCAGCGGAATGAAGCCGCCGTGCATCTCGTTGGCGATCGAGCGGGCCACGGCGCGCGCGCCGGAATCCGCCGGCCACAAGCCGGCTCCGGGAAAACGCTCGGCCAAGTATTCGCCGATGGCGAGCGACTCCCAGACGGTGACGTCGCCGTGCACGAGGTAGGGTGCCTTGCCGGATGGCGAATGGCGCATGATCATGGCGCGGGTCTCCGGGGTGCGCAGGGGAACCACCACCTCCTGGAACGGGACGCCCACATGCTTGAGCATCAGCCAGCCGCGCAGCGACCAGGACGAATAGTTTTTGTTGGCGATGACCAGCGTAAAGGCCGCATCATCGCGCGGATCGGATGGCGCCATGACCGCCTCTCCACAGTTTGTGCTTTGCCTCTGATAGGCTAAGCAGTGTTCCGGTGCAAGACGCTCCGCGCCCGCGCGCCCGCGGGGCAACCATGGTTTAAGAGGAGCCCCGCGTGACCAGCTATTTCACCAAGGCCAGCAGTACAGCGATCCCGATCACCCCGGTCGCGTCGGACGGTTTCAAGAAATGGCTGGCGCGGCAGCCGGCGCGTCTGCGGGCCTGGGTGCAAAGCGCGGGTTTCGATGGCGCGGACGGCTCCGTCAGTCTGATCACCGGACGATCCGGCGAGCTCGAGCGCGTCTTGCTCGGCGTCGGCGCGCCGCGGCAGCCCCGTGCGTCGATATTCGATCTGGGCATCGGCGAACCGCCGAGCAACCTGATCTGGCGCTACGCCGGCCTGCCATCGCGGTTGCCGCCCGGCACCTACCGGATCGACGCCATGCTGGTCCCGGAGGAGGCGACCAAGGCGGCACTCGGCTGGGCGCTCGCCTGTTATGCCTTCACCCGCTACCGCAAGAAGAAACCGCCTACCTTTGCCAAGCTGGTCTGGCCCCAAGGCTGCGACACGACCGAGGTCGAGCGCACCGCGACGGCCATCACCATGGCGCGCGATCTCATCACCACGCCCGCCGCCGACATGGGCCCGCCGGAGCTGGCGGCCGCTGCCGCCGCCGTGGCCAAGGGACACAAGGCCAAGCTGCGGGTGGTGGTCGGCGACGATTTGCTGAAGCAGAACTACCCGGCGATCCATGCGGTCGGCCGTGCCAGCGCCCGGCCACCGCGGCTGATCGACATCACGTGGGGCGACCCCAAGGCGCCCAAGGTGACGCTTGTCGGCAAGGGCGTGTGCTTCGACACCGGCGGCTACGACCTCAAGCCGTCGTCCGGCATGAAGTTGATGAAAAAGGATATGGCGGGCGCCGCCCAGGCGTTGGCGCTCGGCCAGATGATCATGGCGGCGGGATTGCCCGTCCGCTTGCGCGTCCTGATGCCCGCCGTGGAGAACATGATCGACGGCAATGCGCTCCGTCCTCTCGACATCATCGCCACGCGCAAGGGCATTTCGGTCGAGATCGGCAATACCGACGCCGAGGGCCGACTGATCCTGTGCGACGCGCTTGCAGACGCGGCGGAGGAGCAGCCCGAGTTGCTGTTCGATTTCGCCACCCTCACCGGCGCGGCGCGGGCCGCGCTCGGGCCGGAGCTGCCCGCGCTGTTCAGCAACAACGTCCAGCTTGCGCAGGATCTCATGCGCCACGCCGCCGCGGCTGAGGACCCGTTGTGGCCGATGCCGCTGTGGCGGCCCTATCGCGACAAACTCGCCGGCACCAAGATCGCCGATATCAACAATATCTCGGAGGGGCCGTTCGCCGGTGCCGTCACGGCGGCGCTCTATCTCCAGGAGTTCGTCCCGGCCGACGTGCCGTGGGCGCATCTCGATTTCTTCGGCTGGAACGATTCGGCCAAGCCGGGCCGCCCGGAAGGCGGCGAGACGCAAGGCATCCGCGCCATTTTCCGGTTGCTCGAGGAACGGTTCGGCGGTGGCCAGAAGACACGTCGCCCGAGGCTGCCGGCTGGCCGCCGCTAAGCGTCAGATGGTGAACTCGGGGCCGGTGGACAGGTCGGCCTCGAGCCCTTCGCCCGTGGCGAGCACGCAGCTCAAGCCCTTGTCGTTGCTATAGACAATGGTCCAGGTGCCCTCGGTCGGCGACTTGAAGGCCTCGAGCAGCCCGCTCTTGCCGATTTCGCGCGTTTGGTCGAGCCGTTCGCCATATTCGCTGGTCAGGCTGGCGAGCAGGGAGGCGCGTTCATAGCATTCGGCCTTCATGGATTGCGCGCCGGCCGTGCCGGACAAAACGACCGACAGGCCGATCGCGAACGCCAAAACTCCGACCCAACGCGTCATGCTTGCTCTCCTCGGCGGCTCGGACGCAAAGGATCGTCCTCAACACGCCGCCGTAACCCTACAAAGGATGGGTTTAGGAATTCTTGCCGTCGAGCGGCGTGATTGCAGGTCAGCCTTGCGTGACGGGAATGGCGCTGGCTTATGCGCGGGCGCGGTAGGCGGCCTGGTTGGGCCGCATGCGCACGGCTTCGTCGGTCAGATGACGGGCAGGGCGGCGAGCCATGCCTTGCGTTGCTGAAAACGGAGCGGCCTACTGCCGGACGGCGTCCCGTTCGGCGACCTTGAGCTCGAAGGCGGCGGCCATCAGGGCCTTGGTATAGGCGGTTTGCGGATGGTCGAACACGCGGTCGGCGGAGCCCTGCTCCATGACCTTGCCGTCCTTGATGACAATCACCTCGTCAGCCATGGCGCGCACCACCCTGAGGTCGTGGCTGATGAACAGGTAGGCGAGGTTGTGCTTGGCCTGCAGCGCGCGCAGCAGATCGACGATCTGCGCCTGCACCGACATGTCGAGCGCCGAGGTCGGCTCGTCGAGCACGATCAGCTTCGGCTTGAGCACGAGCGCGCGGGCGATCGAAATGCGCTGGCGCTGACCGCCGGAGAATTCGTGCGGATAGCGGTCGCACGCACCCGGCTCGAGCCCGACCTCGCGGAGCGCCTCGTCGATCAGCTTGCGGCGCTGCTCGCCGTTCGCGCCGATGTTATGGACATCGAGCCCCTCGCCGATGATTTCGCCGACCGACATGCGTGGGCTGAGCGAGGAATAGGGGTCTTGGAACACCATCTGCATCTCGCGCCGCATCGGCCGCACGTCCGCTTGGCTGAGCTGCTGAATCTCGCGACCTTGAAATTCGATTTTGCCGCGCGAATGTTCGAGCCGCAGCAGGGCGAAGCCGAGCGTGGTTTTGCCCGAGCCGGACTCGCCGACCACGCCCACGGTGCGGCCTTCGTGCAGGTCCATGGTGATGCCGTCGACCGCCTTGATGTAGTCGACGGTGCGGCGAAACACGCCCTTCTTGATGGGGAACCAGACCCGCATATCCTCGACACGGGCGAGCACCGGCGTGGTCTCGGCGGCGCGCACCAGCTTGCCCTTCGGTTCGGCGGCCAGCAGACGCTGGGTATAGCCGTGTTTCGGATTCGCGAAGACCTCCTCCGTCGGTCCGGTTTCGACGATCTCGCCCTTGGTCATGACGCAGACCCGCTCGGCCATGCGCCGCACGATGCCGAGGTCGTGGGTGATCAGCAGCAGGGCCATGCCGAGCTTTTGCTTGAGTTCATCGAGCAGGGCGAGGATCTGCGCCTGAATCGTGACGTCGAGCGCCGTGGTCGGCTCGTCGGCGATCAGCAGGTCGGGCTCGTTGGCGAGCGCCATCGCGATCATGACGCGCTGACGCTGGCCGCCGGACAGCTCGTCGGGATAAGCCGACAGCCGCTTCTCCGCCTCGGACAGGCCGACCAGCTGCAACAGCTCGAGCGTGCGGGCGCGCGCCCGCTCGCGGCTCATGCCCTTGTGCAGGATGAGCATTTCGCCGACCTGATTGCCCACCGACTGCAGCGGATTGAGCGACGTCATGGGCTCCTGGAACACCATCGAGATGCGGTCGCCGCGGATGCGCCGCAGCGTGTCTTCCGGCGCGCCGACCAGCTCCTTGCCCTCGAACTTGATGCTGCTGCCCTTCGGATGCACGGCGGTGGGATAAGGCAGGAGCTGGAGGATGGAGAGCGCGGTGACCGATTTGCCGGACCCGGATTCGCCGACCAGGGCGACGGTTTCTCCTTTGGCGATGTCGAACGACACGCGCTTGACCGCCTCCACGTCTCCTTCCCGCGGGCTCGTGTCGGCGCCGGCGCGCCGACGCGCGCGGAAAACGACCGAAAGATCGCGGACTTGCAGGAGCGGCGGCGTCGCGGGCGAGCTGGTCATCGTCTCACCGCAGCGTCTTGCGCGGGTCAAAGGCGTCGCGCACCGCCTCGCCGATGAAGATCAGTAGGCTGAGCATGACGGCGATGACCACGAAGCCGGAAATGCCGAGCCACGGCGCCTGCAGGTTGGCCTTGCCCTGGTTGAGCACCTCGCCGAGCGACGGCGCGCCGGCCGGCAGGCCGAGGCCGAGGAAGTCGAGCGCGGTGAGCGCGGCGATCGACCCGCTGAGGATGAAGGGCATGAAGGTCAGCGTCGCCACCATGGCATTGGGCAGCACATGGCGCAGCATGATCATCAGGTCGCTGACGCCGAGCGCGCGCGCCGCGCGCACATAGGCGAAGTTGCGGCCGCGCAGGAATTCGGCGCGCACCACGCTGACCAAGGTTGTCCAACTGAACAGCAGGAGGACGAACAGCAATGTCCAGAACCCTGGAATGAGGATGCTGGAAATGATGATCAGGATGTAGAGTTCGGGCAGGCCGGACCAGATCTCGATGACGCGCTGGCCGTAGAGATCGACGCGGCCGCCGAAATAGCCTTGGATGGCGCCGACCAGGACGCCGATCACCGAGCTCAGCGCCGTCAGCACCAGGCCGAACAGCACCGAGATGCGGAAGCCGTAGATCAGCCGGGCGAGCAGGTCGCGCCCGGAATCATCCGTGCCGAGCCAGTTCTCGGCCGAAGGCGGCGCCGGCGCCGGCACCGAGAGCTCGTAGTTGATGGTGCGGTAGCTGTAGCGGATCACCGGCCAGACGATCCAGCCGTTCGCCGCCACCTTGTCGCGCAGATAGGGATCGCGGAAGTCCGCCCGGGTCGGGAATTCGCCGCCGAATGCCGTCTCCGGATAGAACGTGAAGATCGGCATGTAGTAGGCGCCGTCGTATTTCACCAGGATCGGCTTATCGTTGGCGATGAACTCGGCGAACAGGCTGACGACGAACAGGATGAGGAACACCCACAGCGACCAGTAGCCGCGCTTGTTGGCGCGGAAATTGTCCAGGCGCCGGCGGGTCAGCGGGCGGATCGGCAGGCCGAGGAGGCGGTCGTCGCGCGGCATGCTCACCCCCGCCCTTCGAAGTCGATGCGCGGATCGACCAGGATGTAGGTGACGTCGCGGATCAGGCCGAAGACCAGGCCGATCAGGCTGAAGAAGAACAGGGTGCCGAACACGACCGGATAGTCGCGGTTGATCACCGCCTCGTAGCCGAGCAGGCCGAGGCCGTCGAGCGAGAAAATCACCTCGATGAGCAGCGCGCCGGTGAACAGGATGCTGATCAGCGCCGCGGGGAAGCCGGCGACGACGATCAACATGGCATTGCGGAACACATGGCCGTAGAGCACCTGGCGCTCGGTCAGGCCCTTGGCGCGCGCGGTGAGCACATACTGCTTGTTGATCTCCTCGAGGAAGGAGTTCTTGGTCAGCATGGTGAGGCCGGCGAAGCTGCCGATCACCAGGGAGGTCAGAGGCAGTGCCAGGTGCCAGAAATAATCGACGATGCGCATCGGCCAGCTCATGTCGTCCCAGCCGGGGGAGGTCAGGCCGCGCAGGGGAAACCAGTTGAAGTAGCTGCCGCCGGCGAACAGCACGATGAGCAGGATGGCGAACAGGAAGGCCGGGACGGCATTGCCGACGATCACCACGACGCTGGTCCAGATGTCGAAGGGCGAGCCGTCGCGCATCGCCTTGGCGACGCCGAGCGGGATCGAGATCAGGTAGATCAGCAGCGTGGTCCACAGGCCGAGCGAAATGGATACCGGCATCTTTTCCACCACCAGCTCGACCACCGAGCGGTCGCGGAAGAAGCTGCGGCCGAAGTCGAGCTGGACATACTGCTTCATCATCAGCCAGAAGCGCTCATGGGCCGGCTTGTCGAAGCCGTAGAGCTTCTCGATCTCCTTGACGAAGCCGGGATCGAGGCCCTGGGCGCCGCGGTATCGTTCGCCGCGGCCGCTCTGCGCCACCTCGCCGCCGGTGCCGGCGAAACGCGCCGTGGCCTGCACGGCGGTGCCGGTCACCTGCGAGATCATCTGCTCGACCGGGCCGCCGGGCGCGAACTGCACGATGGCGAAGTTGATCACCATGATGCCGAACAGGGTCGGGATGATGAGCAGCAGGCGGCGGATGATATAGGCCAGCATGCGTGCTTACCTCCGCGGCCGGGCGGCGCGGCGCGCGCGCCACAGGGCGGCCACCAGCAGTGCGGCGGCGCCGATGCCGACGGCGAAATAGATCCACTTGGCCCGGCCCGCCGCCGCTGGAGGCTGCGCCCGCTCGGCGCCGGCTTCGGCGCTTTCCGCGGCGGCTTGCGTCTTCGCGCGCGCCACGAGGCCCTCGCGCGACGGATCGACCCACCAGGTTTCGATCTGATAGCCGGCGTCGGGAATGACGCCCGGGTGCTCGAACTTGTCCCAATAGGCCACCCGATCGACCCGCACATGCCAGTGCGGGATGACATAGTGGCCCCACAGCAGCACGCGGTCGAGCGCCCGGGTGCGGTTGACCAGGCTGGTGCGGTCGGGCGCCGCGATGAGCAGCTCGATCAGCTCGTCGATCACCGGGTTCTTGATGCCGGCCAGATTCCGGCTGCCCGGCGTGTCGGCGCTCTGCGTGCTCCAGTAGCTGCGCTGCTCGTTGCCGGGCGACAGCGACTGGCCCCAGGCCCACACGGTCAGGTCGAAGTCCCAGTTGTCGATGCGGTTCTTGTATTGCGCCGTGTCGACGGTGCGGATCTGGGCTTCGATGCCGAGCCGCTTGAGATTGCGCACGAAGGGGCCGGTGATGCGCTCGAAGGCGGGATTGTTGAGCAGGATTTCGAACACCACCGGCTGGCCGGTGCCGTCGACCATGACGCCGTCCTCGGGACGGACCTTCCATCCGGCCTCTTCCAGCATCTTGAGGCCGGTCAGCAGGTTGTCCCGGGCCATGCCGCTGCCGTCGGTCCTGGGCGCGCTGTAGGGCGTGGTGAAAACCTCTTCCGGAATCTGCCCGCGGTGTTTCTCCAGGAGCGCCAGTTCCTCGTCCTTCGGCAGGCCGGTGGCGGCCAGTTCGGAGTTGGAGAAATAGCTTTCGCTGCGCGTATAGGAGCCGAAGAACAGCCGCTGGTTGGTCCACTCGAAATCGAAGGCGTAGGCCAGCGCCCGACGCACGCGCGGATCGGCGAACAGCGGCCGGCGCGTGTTGTAGGTATAACCCTGCATGCCCATCGGGCGGTGATGCTCGATCTCTTCCTTCTTCACGAGTCCGCGGCGGACGGCCGGGAAGTCATAGCCGACCGCCCAGTTCCGCGCGGTGTTCTCGGGCCGGAAGTCATACTGGCCGGCCTTGAAGGCCTCGAACTCGACCGCGGGATCACGGTAATAGTCGTAGCGGATGGTGTCGAAATTGTAGCGGCCGACATTGACCGGCAGATCGCGGCCCCAATAATTCGGGTCGCGGCGGTAGGTGATGTCGCGGCCGGGCTCGAAGGAGTCGATGCGATAGGGGCCGCTGCCGACCGGCGGCTCGATGGTGGCGCGCTCGAAATCGCGGGTTTCCCAATAATGCTTGGGCAGGATCGGCTGCTGGCCGATGATCAGCGGCAGTTCGCGGTTGCCGCCCTCGTTGAAGGTGAACTTCACCCGCCGCTCGGCGAGCCTTTCGACCTTGGCGATGCTCGAATAGTAGAAGCGCAGCTGCGGGTGGCCCTTGCTGCGGATCAGATCGAAGGTGAAGACGACGTCATCGGCCGTGATCGGCGCGCCGTCGTGGAACCGGGCCTGCGGACGCAGGTTGAAGATCGCCCACGAGCGGTCCGCCGGCACCTCGACGGTTTCGGCGAGCAGCCCGTATTGCGCGAAGGCTTCGTCGTCCGCACTCGTCATCAGCGTGTCGTACATCAGGCCGATGCCCCCCGCCGGCACGCCCTTGAGCGCGAAGCCATTGAGCGTGTCGTAGGTGCCGTCTGCCGACATCCGCAGGCTGCCGCCCTTCGGCGCGTTCGGATTGACGTAATCGAAATGCTTGAAGTCGGGCGGGTATTTCAGATCGCCGTGCATCGCCAGGCCGTGGGCGGGCTTGACTTCCTGAGCCTGGCCGAGCCCCGGCAGGCCGACGACGGCGCACAGGACCGCGCCCGCGATGAGGCGCAGCAGTCGAGGCCGTTGCCGGAATACCTTACGCGCGGCGCTCACGCCTCGGTGTTCTCCTTGACGATGATAGTGCGATTGTGCCGGTGCGACCGCCGCCGATCAAGGCGGGAAACCATCACGCTGCGGTGAGCAGGGCCAGCGCCGCGCCATGCAGGGCCGCATCGCCGGCGGCGAGAACCCGCCTGCCCGAGGCGATCGTCACCGGCCGGCCTTCCCAGTCGCTCATCACCCCGCCGGCGCCTTCGACCACCGGCACCAGGGCGCAATAGTCGTAGGGTTGCAGGGAAGCTTCGCATACCAGATCGGTGAAGCCGGAGGCGAGCAGCCCGTAGGCATAGCAGTCGGCGCCATACAGCGGATATTTCACCGCCTTCATCAGCCGCTCGAACGCAACCGCATCGCCACCCACGAACATTTGCGGCGTGGTGGCATAGAGCGAGGCATCGGCCAGGCGCGCGCAGGGCCGCACCGAGATTGGCGCCCCGTTCAACGTGGTGGGCTGGCCGGCCGTGCCGAGCCAGCGCTCGCGGGTGATCGGCTGATCGATGATGCCGAGGATCGGGCTGCCGCGGCGCGTCAGGGCGATCAGGGTGCCGAACGTCGCCTTGCCCGTCATGAAGGATTTGGTGCCGTCGATCGGATCGATGACCCAGACGTATTCGGCATCGGTGCGTACCGCGCCGAACTCCTCGCCGAGAATGCCGTGGCCGGGAAACGCCGCTTCGATGGCCGAGCGCAGCAATGTTTCGACTTCGCGGTCGGCAATGGTGACCGGGCTGAGGTCGGCTTTGGCGTCGATGGCGAGCGGTTGGCGAAAGTAGCGCCGCAGCACGTTCCCGCTTTGATCCGCCAAGGTCTGCGCCAAGGCGACGAAGGGCGCGGGACAGGTTTCGCTCATGGCCGACGCCGCTTGCAGCGGCTGAATGGCGGGACGACCATCATCTCATCCCGCCCGCGGCTCACGGCAGCGGTGGCGGGTTGTCGCTCAGAGTGCGCAGGAAGGCGATGATGTCGGCGCGTTCGGACGTGCGCGGCACGCCGGCAAAGGCCATCTTGGTGCCCGGGACGTAGCCCTTCGGATTGGCGATAAACTTGTTCAGACCGTCGTAATCCCACGTGCCCGGCGTCTTCTTCATCGCATCGGAATACTGGTAGTTCGGCAGATGGGCGTGGGGCGCGCCGATGATGCCGTAGAGGTTCGGGCCGACTTTGTTGGCGCCGCCCTTCTCGAAGGTGTGGCAGGTGGCGCACTTCTGGGCGGCCTTCTTGCCGGCATCCGGATTGGCCGAGGCCAGGATCGGGGTGATCGGCTCGACTTCCTTCACGGCGGCACCGACGGTTCCGCCCGGGGTGGTCGGCGCTGCCTGAACGACGCCGGCGACCTCATAGACGTTCTTTTCGAGAGGCTGCGGATGGATGATCTTGTCGCCGACGATGTCGAAGGTCTTGATCGCCAATAAGGTGACCAGAACGGCGCCAATGATCTTATTCCACTCGAACGAGGACATGGAGAAAGCTCCGGGGATTTCGTCACGGGGCAGACCGGCAACAGGCCGGTCGCTTCAGGCGGGCGGAGATTAGTCCGTAACTCCCATGCCTTGCAACCCCGATGCGGGGGGGCGGGGCGGCTTTACACATCGGCGTTCCGCGGTTCTCCCGGGCGGTATATTGTGCGCCCGCACAGGGGACCAAAGTATGACTGCACGTCATTCGCAACACGCCTCGGGGCCGGCGGGCCGGCGGGCCCGGCCGACCGCGCCGCTGGTGCTGATCCCGGCCCGGCTCGCTTCGACCCGGCTGCCCAACAAGCCGCTCGCCGACATCGCCGGCGCGCCCATGATCGTCCAGGTCTGGCGCCGCGCCATGGAGGCCGCGCTCGGCCCCGTCGTGGTGGCCTGCGGCGATCGCGAGATTTTCGACGCCGTGCGAGCCTCGGGCGGCGAGGCGGTGATGACCCGCGCCGACCATGCGTCCGGCTCGGACCGCATTTTCGAAGCTTTACAAGCGGTCGATCCGGCTGGCCGGCACGACAGCGTTGTCAATCTCCAGGGCGACCTGCCGACCCTGGATCCCGATCTGCCACGCGCCGCCCTGGCGCTGCTCGACGATCCGGCGGTCGATATCGGCACCTTGGCGGCCGCCATCCACCTCGCCGAGGAGCGCACCGACCCGAACGTGGTCAAGGCGGTGGTCAGCCCCTGGCCGGCGCCGCAGCGCGGTCTGACCGGTGGGCGCGCGCTCTATTTCACCCGCGCCTCCGCGCCGTCGGGCGATGGGCCGCTTTATCACCATATCGGGCTCTATGCCTATCGGCGCGAGGCGCTCGAGCGTTTCGTTGTCCTGCCGCCGAGCGCGTTGGAACAACGCGAACGGCTCGAGCAGTTGCGTGCGCTCGAGGCCGGCATGCGCATCGACGTGGCGTTCGTTGACACGGTTCCGCTCGGCGTCGATACTCCGGCCGATCTCGACCGCGCCCGCGCCCTGCTGGGCGCTTCCCGCTAGCTCATCCGTCCCTATCCATGGCCAGAACCGCGCAACCGAAACGCCGCACAGGCAAAGCCGCCCCGCGCCGCACCGTGGCTTTCCAGGGGTTGCCCGGCGCCTATTCCGATCTGGCCTGCCGCGAGGTTTTCCCGCGGCTCGCCACGCTGCCGACGGCGACGTTCGAGGAAACCTTCGCGGCGGTGGAGCGCGGCAAGGCGGAACTGGCGATGATCCCGATCGAGAATTCGGTCGCCGGCCGCGTCGCCGACATCCACATGCTGATGCCGCACGCCACCAAGCTGCATATCATCGGCGAGCATTTCCAGCGGGTGAATCACCACTTGCTGGCGCCGCGGGGTGCCAGCCTGACGACGATCAAGGTGGTGCGCAGCCATATCCACGCGCTGTCCCAGTGCCGCAAATTCATCCGCAGTCACGGATTGCGCGCGATCGTGCATGCCGACACGGCGGGCGCCGCGGCCGAACTCGCCGAACGCGGCGACATCACCGAAGCGGCCATTGCCTCCGCGCTGGCGGCGAAGATCTATGGTCTGAAGTCGCTCAAGGCCAATATCGAAGACGCGGACCACAACACGACACGTTTCGTCATCTTGAGGCGCAAGCCCGTCGATCCCGACCCCGCGAAGGGTCCGGTGATGACCTCGTTCCTGTTCCGGGTGCGCAATATTCCCGCCGCGCTCTACAAGGCGCTGGGTGGCTTCGCCACCAACGGCGTCAACATGACCAAGCTCGAGAGCTACATGATCGGCGGCAGCTTTGCTTCGACCATGTTCTACGCCGAGGTCGAGGGCCATCCGGAGGAGCGGCTGGTGAAGCTGGCGCTCGAGGAATTGCGCTTCTTCTCGGACGAGCTTCGCATCATGGGCGTCTATCCCGCCCATCCGTTCCGCCAGCAAGCGAAAAACCGTCGTTGATTTCCCGCTAGAACAGGAAGCCCTGGTCTAGGGTGTGCTCGATCGCGATCTTGATCCCGATCACGATCAGAACGATACCGCCGAGAATTTCCGCGTTGCGGCCGAACAGCGGCCCGGCGATGCGCGCGAGAAACACACCGACGACCGACAGGATGCAGGACACGCCGCCGATCACCAGTGCCGAGCGCACGATGTCGACATCGAGGAAGGCGAAGGTAATGCCGATGGCGGCGGCGTCGATGCTGGTGGCGAACGCCGTGCCGACCAGCGCCCAGCCGATGATGCGCCGTTTCACCGTGCCGCCGGCTTCCTCAGGGTCGCCATGGAACGCTTCCCAGATCATGTGGCCGCCGATGGCGCTGAGCAGGCCAAGCGCGATCCAGTGATCGATCTCGGTCACGAACTGGCGGAAGGACACGCCAGCCACCCAGCCGAGAACCGGCATGGCGGCAGCGAAGATTCCGAACAGCAGGCCGATGACGATGGCGTCGCGCGGGGTCGGCCGGCGCAATGCCGTGCCCTTGCCGATCGCCGCGGCGAAGCAGTCGGTCGCGAGCGATAGCGCGATCAGAAGCAGGCCTGCGAAACTCATGAAAGACCGTATGGCTGGCGGGACAGGGGCGGGCGCGCATGATTTAGCGACGGACTCGCAAATGGTCCAGCTTATATAGCCCGTACTGTATTTCGGGCTGGATAAGCTTTGCGCGCCTCAGCCTTCGGTTGCCCACTCGCCGATCAGCCGGCGCGCGATGGAAATCGAACGGGGGAGGTGAACCTCCGAATTCGTGCCGTTGGCGTCGCCGTCGAACAGTCCGCGCATCTCCGCCCGCGTGAACCAGCGTGCATCCTCGATCTCGTCGTCGAGATAGCGGCACTCGCGCCCGGTCGCTTCGGCGCGAAAACCCAGCATCAGTTGCGCCGGGAACGGCCACGGTTGGGATGACCGATAGCGGATGTCGCGCACGCCAAGTCCGACTTCCTCCATGACCTCGCGCGCGACCGCCTCTTCCAGGCTTTCGCCCGGTTCGACGAAGCCCGCCAGGGTGGAATAGATCGGCGGATTGCGCCCCGTGCGGCGCGCCAGCAGGCAGGAATCGCCCTGGGTCACCAGCATGATGACCGCCGGATCGGTGCGCGGGAAATGATGCGTGGCGCAATCGGCGTTGACACATCGGCGCACCCGGCCGGCTTGTGCGCTCACCGTCGCGCTGCCGCATTTGGCGCAGAAACGGTTGTGGCTGTGCCAATGGATCAGCGCGCGGGCATAGGCGAGCACCGCGCTGTCGCCGCGATCGAGCACCGCCGCCAGGTCGCGCAGGTCGGCGAAATTGCCCTTGCCCGTCAGGCCGAGTGCGTCGAGCGGCTCCGCAATGACGGAGAGATCGGCGGCGAAGATCGGCACCGCGCCGGCGAGGCCGAGCAGCACGAGGGGCGCCTCGGATCCGGCGACGGTGCGCGCGGTCGTCATGTCCAAGCTGATCGGCGTGGTCGGTATGTCGGCGCCGCCTTCCGCCGAATCCTCGCTCGGCGCGCTCACCAGGTTCTTCGCCCGCCAGACCGGCAGGACACGGGCATCGGGCGAGGCGAGCTGGGCGGCGACCCAGGACTCGTCCTTGCATTGGATGCCGACCCGGTCGAGCGGCGCCCCTTCGAACACATTGCGCTCGGTCATCGCACGGGCGCGCCGGCCAGCCATCGGGTGACGATGTCGCCCGCCGCCCGTTCGAGTGCCGTGCCATGGCGGGCGGCGTCCTCGCGCAGCGCCGCGACCGACAGGCCGCTCGCGGCGATCTCGCCGGAATGGCCGATGAACCAGCGCTCCAAACCGCGCGCGGTGACCTCAGGGTGGAATTGCAGCGCCAGCACGGCATCGTCCGTCCCCCAGGCGAAGGCCTGATGCGGGCAGATCTCGGTGGCGGCCAGATGTCGCGCGCCAGCCGGCAAATCGAAGGTGTCGCCATGCCAATGCAGGACCGCCGTGTCGGCGAGCGGTGCCAGGCAAGATTGCCGACCCGCGTCCGTCAAGGACACGGTTGCAAAGCCGATCTCCTTGGCTTTCGCCCGGTAGACCCTGGCGCTGAGCGCGCGCGCGATGAGCTGCGCACCGAGACAGATGCCGAGAACGGGCTGCCCAAGGCGTACCCGCTGCTCGATCAGCCGCAGTTCGTCGCGAATGAAGGGAAAATCGGCCTCGTCATTGGCGCCGATCGGGCCACCCAGGATGATGAGCAGGTCGCACTTGCCCGGCTGGCGAAGATCGTCGTAACCGGCGTCCACAGTTCGGATGGCGTAGCCCTGGCTCTCCAGGAGAGGTCCGAAGCTGCCGAGATCCTCGAAGGCGACATGGCGGACGGCCAGCGCGGACTTGCGGAGGGGCTGGTCCATCATGCGGTCCTGGCGGGTCTAGCCGCCGAGCTGAAACAGGGTGACGGCGAACCAGCGGTTCGGGTCCGACCAGCTGCCGAGATGGGAAAACCCGTGCGGCCGGCATTCGTTGAGCAGCGCCGGCAATTCGAATTTGTAGGAAACCTCGGTGCGGACCGTCTCGCCGATCGCGAACTCGGTGCTCAGGCCGAGGCCGCCGAGACGCACCGCTTGCGGCCGCAGGCTGGTGAGGTGCATTTCGATGCGCCGCTCCATCTCGTTGTAGAAGGCGAGGTGAGCGAACTGGTCGAGCACGAAATTGCCGCCATATCGGCGGTTCAGATGGCGCAGCATGTTGAGATTGAACGCCGCGGTGACGCGCTGGCTGTCGTTGTAAGCCGGCTCCAGGATCATCTTGCTCTTATGGCGATCGATGCCGAGCAGCAGGAAATCGCCCGGCGACAGCGCCTCGGAAACCTGCGCGAACAGTTCGGCGCGGCCGTTCGCGTGGAAATTGCCGAGCGAGCTGCCGAGGAAGATCACCATGCGGCGCGGCGCCAGGGGGTCCGGCAGGGCGGCGAGGCCCTGCTCGTAGGTGCCCGAAAAGCCGCTGATCTGCAGGTTGCGATAGCTCTGCAGCAGATTGCCGGCACTGGCGCGTAACGCGTCCTCGCTCACGTCGATCGGCACATACTGCAGTGGGGCACTGGCGTCGGCCTCGGAATAGGCGGTCAGCAGCAGACGGGTCTTGCGCGCGCTGCCGCTGCCGAGCTCGACGATATCCACAGGACCGGTGCGCTCGGCAACCTCACCGGCGAATTCCGCCAGGATGCTCTCTTCGGTGCGGGTCGGATAATATTCCGGCAGGTCGCAAATCGCATCGAACAGGCGCGAGCCGCGGGCGTCGTAGAAAAATCGCGACGGCAGCCACTTCTGCTCCTGCGAAAGGCCGCGCACCACATCCGCGCCATCATCGGGCAGGTGGGCCGCCGTTTCGAATTTGGTGTAGTGAAAGCGTCTGGCTTCGTGCACGACCTGCATACGGCGACCTTTTAGCGTTCCGGGGATCATACCAGCCAGGGAGCGAGCGCGGAAACGCCGAATCCCGCCTGGTTTCGGTCAACGTGCCTGGCATTCGACCGGTTCCCACGCTTCGCTCGGTAGCCCTCATCCTCCTCCTTGTGACTCTCGCCCGGGCTCCTGATATAGTGCCTTCGGGAGGCTGGCGGTGGATAGGTCCCTCGCCAACCCGGTCAGGTCCGGAAGGAAGCAGCCGTAACGAGTTTCGGCCTAGGTCAGTGTCCAGTCTCCCACCCGCGTCGGGCGTGATCCTCGCCCATGCCGTCACCCGCCGCGAACCGCCCATATAAGTCAGGCAGACGAAGCACGGGGCTCATGAACGAACAGACCGCAGCCGGCCCCGCCGATTCCGCGTACCGGGTCCTTGCCCGCAAATACCGGCCGACCTCGTTCGAGGGCCTGATCGGCCAGGAGGCGCTGGTGCGCACCCTGACCAACGCCATCCGCTCGGGCCGGCTCGCCCATGCCTGGCTGCTGACCGGCGTTCGTGGGGTCGGCAAGACCACGACGGCCCGCATCATCGCCCGCGCGCTCAACTGTATCGGCCCCGATGGCCAGGGCGGCCCCACGCCGGAACCCTGCGGCGTCTGCGCCAATTGCACCACGATCAGCGAAGACCGCCATGTCGACGTGCTGGAGATGGATGCGGCGTCGCGCACCGGCGTCGACGACGTGCGCGAGCTGATCGAGGGGGTGCGTTACCGCCCCGTTTCGGCTCGCTACAAGGTCTACATCATCGACGAAGTGCACATGCTGTCGAACAACGCCTTCAACGCCCTGCTGAAGACGCTGGAAGAGCCGCCCGAGCATGTGAAGTTCATCTTTGCCACCACCGAATCCCGTAAAATCCCGATCACCGTGCTGTCGCGCTGCCAGCGTTTCGATCTGCGCCGAGTGGGCGAGGAGGAATTGGCGGCCCATCTCGGCACGATCGCCCGCAAGGAACAGGTTTCGATCGATCCTGCGGCGCTGGTGCTGATCGCCCGGGCTGCCGACGGTTCGGTGCGCGACGCTCTGTCCATTCTCGACCAGGCCATCGCCCATGGCGCCGGCGCCCAGGCGGCCGGGGGCGCTGCGACGATCTCCGAAGACCAGGTGCGCGAGATGCTCGGCCTGGCCGACCGCACCCGCGTGTTCGACCTGTTCGAGGCGGTGATGAAGGGCCAGGTCGCCCAGGCCTTGGCGGTCATGGCCGAGCAGCATGTGGCGGGCGCCGACGCGGCGACCGTCATCGCGGACCTGCTCGATCTCACCCATTGGATCACCCGCATCAAGGTCGCGCCCGACGTGGCCAGGGACGTCACCGTGCCGGAGGCCGAACGGGTGCGTGGCGCCCAGCTCGCCGGCGCGCTGTCCATGCCGGTCCTGGCGCGGGCCTGGCAGTTGCTGCTGAAGGGGCTGCAGGAGGCGCAGTTCGCCCCCGATCCGATGCAGGCCGCGGAAATGGTCCTGGTGCGTCTCGCTTATGCGTCCGATCTGCCGCCGCCCGCCGACCTGGTGAAGCGCCTGTCGCAAGGCGGCGATGCAGCGCCCCGTTCCGCGCCGAGCGGCGGCCAAGGCAGCGGCGCTACCGCCAACGGCGGGCGCGCCCCAGCCGTGGGCTCGCAGACGGTCTCGACCGCGCCCACCGGAACCGGCGCCCCCGCGTCTCCCACCATGATGGCGGGTGCTGCCATGAGCGGTGCCGGGTTGGCCGAGGGCGCCCATGCGCTGGCCGCGCGGGCCGCTCCCGTGGCGGCACCGGCCCAGCCCGGCTTCGAGCCCATGCCGACCAGCTTCCGCGAGGCCGTGACGCTGTTCGCCCGCAAGCGCGAAGGGCTGCTGCACGCCCATCTGATGCATGATGTGCATCCGGTGAGCTTCGAAGCCGGCCGCATCGAATTCCGCCCGCGTCCCGAGGCGCCCAAAAATCTTCCCAACCGGGTCAGCGAATGCCTGAGCGATTGGACCGGCCAGCGCTGGCTCGTCAGCCCGTCCGACCTTCCTGGTCAGCCGACACTCGCCGAGCAGGACGCCACCCAGAAGCGGATGGATCGCGATTCGGCGGCGCAGCATCCGTTCGTGCGCGCCGCCCTGCTGGCCTTCCCGGGCGCCAGGATCACCGAGGTGCGCACCACGCGCCCGACGGTCGATTTCGTGCCCAGCGACGGCGAGACGCCGGACGCGGAATCCTTGCCCGACAGCGAAGACGGGCCCATTGACGACGGTGCGCCGCCACCGAGTTTCGAAGGAGACTATCCAGAATGAAGAACCTCGGCCAAATGCTCAAGCAGGCCCAGGCGATGCAGTCCAAGATGGCCGAGATGCAGGAAAAGCTCGCGGCCGTCGAGATGACCGGCGCCTCCGGCGGCGGCATGGTCAAAGTCACGCTCAACGGCAAGAACGAGATGCGCGCCGTGAAGATCGACCCGAGCCTCGTCGATCCGAAGGATACCGAGGTGCTCGAAGACCTCGTCGTCACCGCGTTCAACGACGCCAAAGGCAAGGTCGACGCCCATATGGCGGAAGAAATGGCCAAGATCACCGGCGGGCTGCAATTGCCGCCGGGCATGAAGATGCCGTTCTGATTTCGGTGATGGCCGGCTTCGCCTGCGTTAGACTTCCGTCATGAGCGGACCCGAGATCGAGCGCCTGATTCAGTTGCTGGCAAAATTGCCGGGGCTGGGTCCGCGTTCGGCGCGTCGTGCGGCGCTGCATCTGTTCAAGAAGCGCGAATCCCTGATGCAGCCGCTCATGACGGCCCTCACGGAGGCCGCCGAGCGGGTGCGCGCCTGCGGCATCTGCGGCAATCTCGACACCACCGACCCGTGCGCCATCTGCGCCGATCCGCGGCGCGACCGGGCGACGATCTGCGTCGTCGAGGATGTGGCGGACCTGTGGGCCCTGGAGCGCGCCGCCGTGTTCCGCGGCCGTTACCATGTGCTGGGCGGCGTGCTGTCGGCGCTCGACGGTGTCGGGCCCGACGATCTCAACATCGTCAAGCTGATCGCGCGCGCCCATCCGCCGGAGGTCACGGAAGTCATCCTCGCCATGGGCGCCACCGTCGACGGCCAGACGACCTCCCACTACCTGACCGACCGCCTGCGCCAAGGCGGCGCCATCGTCAGCCGGCTCGCCCACGGCGTCCCGGTCGGCGGCGAGCTCGACTATCTCGACGACGGCACGCTCGGCGCCGCGCTGAAAGCGCGACGGCCGCTGTAGCGGCACCGTTTTTGAAAGCACCCCCCCCACCTAACCTCCCCCACAAGGGGGGAGGAATAAAATGATGGCGATAGATGTGACTCCTCTCCCCAACAATGGGAGGGAACGACATGCGCTAAATCACCCTCCCCCTCGAGGGGGGAGGGTTGGGGTGGGGGTGATGTGGTTGCGGACAGAGCTTGCCGTTACGGCGTGCTCGCCACCTTGCGGTGCCGCGACTTGAGCGAGAATTCGATGAAGTGCAGCAGGTCGGGCGCGTCGCGGTAGGACGGCACGCGCGGCACGCCGGTGACGTGCTGGCCCGGCAATAGCTGGCCGATGGCGTGGGTGGTTTCCTTCAGCGGCACCGGGCTGTGGTCCGATTCGCTGACCACGACGCCGATCAGGTTGACCTTGCGCTCGGCGAGCACGGTGGCGGCGGTCAAGGTGTGGCTGATGGCGCCGAGATAGCTGCCGCTGACCAGCAGGGCCGGGCAATCGAGCTCCATCATCCAGTCGACCGCGGTCGAGGTCTCGGTGATCGGCGCCATGACGCCGCCGACCCCTTCGATCAGAGTGAAGGTGCTCTGGTCTTCCAGCGCCTCGCGGCAGAATTGGACGACCTCGCCGAGATCGATTGCGCGTTGCTCGATGCGCGCCGCCATGCTTGGCGCGACCGGCGTCTCGTAGCGCCAAGGCGAGATCTCCGCGACATTGTCGTCGGTCGGCGGCACGCGCAGGGTTTCGAGCAGCTTGCCGCTGTCGCTGTCCCGCGGCCGGTCCGGGTTGTAGCCGGTGATGACCGGCTTGAGCAGCTGGACGGTGCGGCCCTGCTGCTGCAGTTGGTGGGCGAGCGCACAGGTGACGAAGGTCTTGCCGATCTCGGTGCCGGCGCCGGTGATGAACAGGCCGCTCATGATGGCTCGCTCATTTCACGGCGGCCAAGGCGCGCGGCGCGAGGTTCAGCGTCTTCATGGCGGCGATCAGCCGGGCGACGTCATCGTCCGTATGGGCGGCGGAAAACGTCACGCGCAGGCGCGAGGTGCCTTCCGGCACCGTCGGCGGGCGCATGGCGACGACCAGGAATCCGGCCTCCTCCAGCGCCTGGGCGGCGGCCAGCGCGCGCGCGGGATCGCCGAGGACGACAGGCACGATGGCGCTTTGGGCCGTGGGCAGGCCGAGCGCGTTGGTGAAACGGCGGGCCAGCGCAAGCGGGCGCGCGACCAGCGCGGAATCATGCTCGATCAGGTCGAGCGCGGCATCGATGGCCGCGAGCGTGCCGGGCGGCAGGCCGGTGGAATAGATCAGGCTGCGCGCGCGGTGGCGGATGAATTCCGCCGTATCCCTGTCGGTGCAGAGGTAGCCGCCATAGGCGCCGACGGCCTTGGACAGGGTGCCCATCTGCAGCGGCACGGCGCCGACCGCGCCGTCGGCGTGCGCGCTGCCACGGCCGCAACCCGCCTTGGCACCGATGACGCCGAGCGCATGGGCGTCGTCGGTCAGCAGCCAGGCGTCGTGCTCGCGCGCGAGCGTGGCGAGGCGCCGCACGGGCGCGCGGTCGCCGTCCATGCTGAACACGCCCTCGGTCATCACCAGGCAATGGGGATGCTTCGTCCGTTCGGCGGCCAGAATCTCCGCGCAATGCGCCACGTCGTTGTGGCGGAACAGGCGGATGGTGGCGCGCGACAGGCGCGCGCCGGCGTGCATGCAGGCATGGCTCAGCTCGTCGCCGACGATCAGGTCGTCCTCGCCGATGAGTGCCGGGATGATGCCGAGATTGGCGAGGTAGCCGGAGCCGAAGACGATCGCGGTCTCGCCGCCTTTCAGGCGCGCGAGTCGCGCCTCGACCGCGTCATAAAGCGGATTGTCGCCGGTCACGTAGCGCGACGCGCCGGCGCCGGCGCCATAGCGCTCGGTCGCCTCTACCGCCGCCGCGATCACCTGGGGATGGTGCGACAATCCGAGATAGTCGTTGCAGGAAAAGGAGGTGAGCGTGCGGCCGTTGCGTTCGATGGCGAGCCCGTCGCCGGCTGCCGGCCCGCGCGCGGTGGGCTTGAGCACGCGCACGAGGTTTCGTGCGGCGATCTCGGCCATCTTGGCGCGGGCGAATCGGGAGAGACTGTCCATGAGCAATGGTGTGACTTGGGCCGACGGAAACGATCGAGCCAGTGTATAGGATCCGGCCGCCCGGGCCTAACGGACCGTGCGGAGCGCGGCTTTGCAAGACCCTCTCGGCCACGCCCTCTTTGCTAAGCCGGGCCGTATCGACTAAGGTCCGCCCAGGGCCCACGCCCCCCGGTTCTCCCAGTATCAGGATCTTCCATGGCTACCGAGCTGCGCCGTTCCGAGCCCGTTTCCGTCGCCAAGCCGGATATCCGCCACGATTGGACCAAGGCCGAGGCCGAAGCGCTGTTCGCCTTGCCGCTCAACGATCTGCTGTTTCAGGCGCATGGCTTGCTGCGCCGCTATTTCGACCCCAACGAGGTGCAGCTTTCGACGCTGCTCAACGTCAAGACCGGCGGCTGCCCGGAAGACTGCCGCTATTGCGCGCAGAGCTCGCGCTACGACACCGGGCTCAAGGCCGAAAAGCTCATGGAGCTCCACGAGGTGCTGGCCGCCGCGAAGCAGGCGAAGGACGCCGGCGCCGGGCGCTTCTGCATGGGCGCGGCTTGGCGCAGCCCGAAGGAACGCGACCTCGACCGCATCGTGCCGATGATCGAGGGCGTCAAGGCCATGGGCCTGGAAACCTGCGTCACGCTCGGCATGCTGGAAGCGCCACAGGCGAAGCGGCTGAAGGATGCCGGACTCGACTACTACAACCACAACCTCGACACCTCCGAGGAATATTACGACCGGGTCATCACGACGCGGACCTATGGCGACCGGCTGGAGACCCTGGCCAACGTGCGCGAGGCCGGGCTCAAGGTATGCTGCGGCGGCATTCTCGGCATGGGCGAGGGCGAGCGCGACCGCGCTGCCATGCTGGTGACGCTCGCCAATCTGCCAGAGCATCCCGACAGCGTGCCGATCAACATGCTGGTGCGGATCGAGGGCACGCCGTTCGACAAGCTTGCGCCGCTCGATCCGTTCGACATGGTGCGTACCATCGCCGTGGCGCGGATCATGATGCCGGCCGCCATGGTGCGGCTCGCCGCCGGGCGGCTCGAGATGGACGAGGGCATCCAGGCGCTCTGCCTGTTCGCCGGCGCCAATTCGATCTTCTATGGCGACAAGCTGCTGACCACGCCGAATCCCGAGGACGACGCCGACAACAGTTTGTTCCAACGGCTGGGGCTAAGGCCAAAGCCCCCTGAAACCCTCCCCACCCGTGGGGGAGGGTGCGAGCAAAGCGAGCGGGTGGGGGGCTTCGTCTCCACCCCCACCCAACCCTCCCCCATCGAGGGGGAGGGCCGAAAGGAAGCGGGCCTTCGCCCGCCGCCCGAAGGTGGAATATTGCACGCAGCAATAGAAACCCTCCCCACCCGCGGGGGAGGGTGCGAGCGAAGCGAGCGGGTGGGGGGTGCTTCGACATCACTCAGCCGATCCACCCCTACTCAACCCTCCCCCGTCGAGGGGGAGGGCTTTAAGGGCTCCCATGCGATAGCGCCGCCGTCCGATCAAGCCGACGCGGGCCGTTGCCCGCCTTCTTCTCGCTCGTGACCGGCGAAGCGGACAAGCCCGCGCCGACAACCAGCTTGCCTGCCGATTCGCCCGCCTGGCTGCGCGACGGGCTCAAACATCTGTGGATGCCCTACACGCAGATGCGCACCGCGGCGCCGCCGTTGCCGGTGGTCGCCACCGCGGGCACGCGCATCAAGCTCGCCGATGGGCGAGAGCTGATCGACGGCCTGGCGTCGTGGTGGACCGCCTGCCACGGCTACAATCATCCGCATATGGTCAAGGCGATCGGCGACCAACTCGCGCTGATGCCCCATGTGATGTTTGCCGGGCTGGCGCACGAGCCGGCGGCGCGGCTGGCCACTCGGCTCGCCGCGCTGTTGCCCGGCGATCTCGATCGCGTGTTCTTTTCCGATTCCGGTTCGGTCGCGGTCGAGGTGGCGCTCAAGATGGCGCTGCAGTTCTGGATCAACCAGGGCGAGCCGGCGCGCAAGAGCTTCGTCGCGTTCCGCCACGGCTACCACGGCGACACCATGGGTTGCATGGCGGTGAGCGACACCGAGGACGAGGACGCCATGCATGTGCTGTTCCGCGGCCATATGCGGCAGCACTTCATTCGCGACCTGCCGCGCATGGGGGAGGAGGTCGCCGAATTCGACCGGCTGCTGTCCCAGCGCCGCGGCGAGATCGCCGCCGTAATCGTCGAGCCGCTGGTGCAGGGCGCCGGCGGCATGAAGTTCCATCCGCCCGAGGTGCTCGCCGCCATCGCAGGGTCCTGCGCGCGCCACGGCGTGCTGCTGATCCTCGACGAGATCGCCACCGGCTTCGGCCGCACCGGCACGATGTTCGCCTGCGAACAGGCAAGCGTGGTGCCCGACATCGTCTGCCTGTCGAAGGCGCTGACCGGGGGCGCCATCGGCCTCGGCGCCACGGTGGCCACCACCCGCGTGTTCGAAGCCTTCCTCGGCGAGGATCGCGGCCGCGCCCTGATGCACGGGCCGACCTACATGGCCAACCCGCTGGCCTGCGCCGCCGCCAATGCCTCGCTCGATCTGTTCGAGCGCGAGCCGCGGCTGCGGCAGGTCGCGGCGATCGAAGCGCAATTGCGCGAGTCGCTGGAGCCTTGCCGCAAGCTGCCGGGCGTCGCCAACGTGCGCGCGAAGGGCGCCATCGGCGTGGTGCAACTGTGGGAGATGAAGGGGCTCGACTGGCTGCGCGGTCGCTACGTCGAGGAGGGGCTGTGGCTGCGCCCCTTCGCCGACATCGTCTACTGCACGCCGGCCTTTACCATGACGCCGGACGACCTCGCGCGCGTGACCGACGGCATGGTGCGCATCGTCACGGAGTGGTCGCGCAAGTTCGCTTGATCTAGTCCCGCACGGGCCTGGAGATTTTTCGCGCAGTGCTCACCTAACCCTCCTCCACAAGAGAGAGCGTTATTACTATGCATGCCCAAATAACCGCTGATATGATCCGCGCGATGGGCACCCTCAGGCGCGCCTTGTCTATGAACTTAGCGACGCGTCTTTGGCGCGTGGCGAAGGTTGGATCGCCGTGATAGAGGCCTATATCGATGAATCTGGCGTCCACGATGATTCCCCAGTTCTTACCGTAGCCGCCTACCTGGGCACGCCCGGAAGATGGGCGAACTTCACCGACAAGTGGTCTGCGACACTGGACTCACGCGGCGTCAAAATTTTTCACGCCACTGATTGTTCGGCGCTCCAAGGCGAGTTTAGCGGTTGGACCGTCGATGACAAAAACAAGTTTGTGGCGGGGCTGCTTCCAATTATTCCCGAATTCATTGGGGTTGGATTCGCCGCCGGCATTGTCATGCGAGATTTCGATGAGGCCTTGAAAGAGCGTGACGAGCTCCGATCCATATTTGGAACGCCCTACACCATGTGTTTTCAGTGGGTGCTGCACGAGATTGTTGCCTACCTAAACAACAACCTGTCTTCCGCGCGCGTAGCAATCTTTCATGAGAAAAACGATTACTACGTGGAGGCGAGTGATCGGTTTAGGTGGGTCAAAGAACATCACGACGACGGCAACAATCTGCTTTCCATAACCTTTGGCACAAAGGAAGATTACGTCCCCCTACAAGCCGCTGATGTTCTTGCATATGAATCAAACCGCCGCCTCAGGAACATCGATGGACCGGAAAGGCAGGCGTTCAAAGCGCTTGATCCTGCTGGCTATCTAATGAAAGTCATCTACTACAATCGGGACAACATGCCTGCGATTGTCGAGATACTGGAAGAGTTCCAGCGGGGCGCCAATCGAATTTGACGTGCCCTGACCGACCGCTCACAAGGACCCGTGAATTAGTCGCGCACGATTGTCAGCTTCGTCGATTCTGCGAGTGCGGCGACTTCCTCGGATTCGCCCTCGATTAGATCCGGGTCTTCCTGGTTGAAGACCTGGATGAGGGGCAGGTTGCCGGGCAGATCCTTCTGCTTGGCCTGGCGGACGCCGAGATTGGCGAGCGTGCGCTGGCGCGGCAGCAGGCGCGAATTGACCGAGCCGACCAGCTTGGCGTGGCTGTCGGCCGCGGCCTTGATGCCCTTGCCGACGCCGGCGACATAGCCGACGACCGTGGTGACCGCCTCGATCAATTGCCGCGCGGCGAGCACGATCTTCTCCTGGTTTTCCGCCTGGCGGCCGAGGTCGATTTCGATGCGCGCGAATCCGACGTAGGACATCAGACCGGTCGGACCGGCGACCACGATGTTTTCGGCCACGGCCTTTTTTTGAAACCCGCTGTCCGCCCGGCAGAGCCGCTCGATGCCGGCTTCGGTGGGCAGATACATGATGTTGATGGCGCGCGCGATGCGGTCGCCGCGGCCGGCCTTGCGATAGGTCGCCTGGATGGCACCGGCATAGTCTTTGCCGGACAGCGCCTTGAGATGCAGGTTCATGGTCCGCGCCAGATCGGCGTAGGCCGCTTGTTCGCGCTCGGTGCCTTCCGCATCGGCGGCTTCGAGCAAGAATTTGGAGGCTTTGCTGTCGATCGTCAGAACCGTGTTGCCGGGCAGGAACACGACCGCGTCTGGCCGCAGGCGCGAGCCATCCTCCTGGCCGTCGATGGTGTGCTGCATGATGAAGTCGCGGCCCGACTCGAGGCCGAATTCGCGCAGCATGTTTTCCAGGCCGATCTCGGCATAGTGGCCGGCGCCGGCGGGATTGGACAAGGCGCGCACGATCTGCTCGGTCTGCCCGGCGGTCTGCTGCACCTGGGTGCGCAATGACGTCACCGATTCGGCGAGTTGCCCGAGGTTCTTCTGCATCTCCTCGGCGGTCTTCTTGACCTGTTCGGCGCTTTCCTTTTTCTGCGCCTCGGCCTCGCGCTTGTGATCCTCGAGCAGCTTGGACGACATCTTTTGGCTGGTGTCGAGCATGGCAGCCTTGGCGGCTTCGAGGTGTTGCGTCTTGAGGGTTTCCCAGTCAGCCACGCGTTTTTCCATCTCCGCGCGCGCCTGTTCCGCCAGTGCGATGGCCTTTTCGGCATCCTGCCGCGCGCGGATCGCTTCGTTGCGCTCGGAAAACGCGGCATCGCGCTCGCGGGTGACCGTCGCGAGCGTTTCCAGCACCGTGGTCAGGCGGGTCTCCGCTTCGGTCTGACTGCGCAGCCGCTGGCTGGCGAAGTCCTGGTCTTGTTGCGCGCGCGCCGTCGCGGCGGCGAGATCGGTGCGGATGTGATCGCGCTCGGCGCGCAGGCTCATGGCGCGGGAGATCGCGAAAGCCGCGACACCGCCCCAGAACACCATCCCGACCAGAAGGATCGTTTCGACAAAGGTCATGCCCACCTCCATTGGTGCCGAGCCTATCACGGCAGCAGGAATGGTGCGATGCCCGGGAGCGCCCCCAACCCCTAGATGGCCCGGCTTGACGCGGGCCGGCGCGGGGCCTACCTAAAGGCGGCGACGAAACTATCAGTTACGTGACCCGACCCATGGCCCTTTTGACCGTCATCACCGCGCCCGATCCCCGGCTCAAGGTCAAGGCGAAGCCCGTCGCCAAGGTCGACGCGGCCGTGCGCAAGCTGATGGACGATATGCTGGAGACCATGTATCTGGCGCCCGGCATCGGCCTCGCGGCGCCCCAGGTCGGCGTCGCCAAGCGCGTCATCGTGCTCGATGTGGCCGGCAAGGACGAGACTCCCGCGCCGCTCAGGATGGCCAATCCGGAGATCGTCTGGAAATCGGACGAAACCGTGACCTGGGAGGAAGGCTGCTTGTCGGTTCCCGAGCAATATGCCGAGGTCAAGCGTCCGGCCAAGATCCGCGTGCGCTATATCGACCATGAGAACGAAATCCGCGAGCTCGCGGCGGAAGGCTTGCTCGCCACCTGCATCCAGCACGAGATGGACCATCTCGAAGGCGTGCTGTTCATCGACAAGATCAGCTCGCTCAAGCGCGGCATGATCCTGCGCAAGCTCGCCAAGGCGAAAAAGGCCGAGCCCGAGCCCGTGCCGGCGCGCCGCGCGCGCATGCAGCGCTGAAAGCCTCGATGCCATGAGCAAGCTGCGCTTGGCGTTCATGGGAACGCCGGGCTTCGCCGTGCCGGCGCTCGAAGCGCTGATCGCGGCGGGGCATGACGTGGCCGCGGTCTATACCCAGCCGCCGCGCCCGGCCGGCCGCGGCCAGGCCGAGCGCCGCTCCGAGGTGCACGAGGCCGCCGAGCGGCACGGCATCGACGTGCGCCATCCGGCCTCGCTCAAATCCGCCGCCGAGCAGACGGCCTTCGCCGATCTCGGCCTCGATGCCGCCGTGGTCGCGGCCTATGGGCTGATCCTGCCCAAACCGATTCTCGAAGCGCCCGAGCTCGGCTGCCTCAATATCCATGCTTCCTTGCTGCCGCGCTGGCGCGGCGCGGCGCCGATCCAGCGCGCCATCATGGCCGGCGATACGGAAAGCGGTGTCACCATCATGCGGATGGACGAGGGGCTCGATACCGGCGCCATGCTGCTGCGGCAGAGCGTCCCGATCACCGCGGCCACCACCGCCGAATCCTTGCACGACGCGCTCGCCGCTCTGGGCGCCAGGCTGATCGTCAGCGCCCTCGACGGGCTCGCCGCCGGGCGGCTCGAACCGAAACCCCAGCCCGTCGAGGGCGCGACCTACGCAAAGAAGCTGACGCGCGAGGACGGCGTGATCGATTGGCGCAGGCCCGCCGCCGTTGTCGAGCGCCAAGTGCGCGCCATGACGCCGTGGCCCGGGGCTTTCTTCGAGCATGGCGGCACGCGCTTCAAGGTGCTCGCCGCGGAGGCGAGCCTGCCGGACACGCGCAAGGTGCCGGGCACGGTGCTCGACGACAAGCTGCTGATCGCCTGCGGAGAAGGGGCCCTGCGGCTGCGCCGCGTGCAGCGCGAGGGCCGCGCGGCGATGGATGCGGAGGCCTTCCTGCGCGGATTCCCGCTGCCGCCGGGAACGCTGCTCGCCTCGCCGGCAGGCGAGGCGTCCGCATGACCCGCTACAGGCTCACCATCGAATATGACGGCGGGCCGTTCTGCGGCTGGCAGCGCCAGGGCAATGGACCCTCGGTGCAGCAGGCCCTCGAAGAGGCCATCGACAAGTTCGCCCAGGAGCGCGTCACGGTGCACGGCGCCGGCCGCACCGATGCCGGCGTTCACGCCCTGGGCCAGGTCGCCCATTTCGATCTCGCCAAGGAGACCGACGCGGATACGGTGCGCGACGCCATCAACTTCCATCTCAAGCCGCAGCCGATCGCCGTGCTGGCCGCCGCGGTGGCGCCGGCGGAATTCCATGCCCGCTTCTCCGCCAAGGGTCGCGCCTATATCTACCGCATCGTCAACCGACGGGGGCCGCTGGCGCTCGACCGCGGCCGTGCCTGGCATGTCGCGCCGGTGCTCGACGCGGAAGCGATGCATGCCGCGGCCCAGCATCTCGTCGGCCACCACGATTTCACCAGCTTCCGCAGCGCCGAGTGCCAGGCCGACAGCCCGGTGAAGACGTTGGACGCCATCTCGGTGAAGCGTCACGGCGACGGCATTTCGATCGCGGTGCGGGCCCGCTCCTTCCTGCACAACCAGGTGCGCATCATCACCGGCACTCTGAAGCTCGTCGGCGAGGGCAAGTGGACGGCCGGCGACGTGGTGGCAGCCCTGGCCGCGATGGACCGCACCAAGAGCGGCCCGACCGCGCCACCGGACGGGCTCTATCTGATGCGAGTTGAGTATTAGCAGTGTGCATACATTTTATTTTGCCATTTATTTGAGTTTTCCAGACTTTACATAGTGTATATACATTGTAATATGACGAGATGGAGATCACCCTCTCGACGGATAAACTGGTCAAGCTCGGCATCACCCTGAGCTTGGCCGAGTTTCGCCAAGCCTTGGCCGATGGCCGGCTGGTGGTGGATCTTACGGCCGCGCGTGACCCGGCCCGTGCCGACGGCGAGGGCCTGTCGGCGGCCGACATCGGCGCCGTGTGCCACTGCTACGGGCCGGAAAGCCTGGCCGCCAATCTGCTGTGGGAGGTTGCCCAGGCGGGCGAGGCAGGCATCGTTTCGGCGGAGCTCAAGACCCTGCTCGGCCTGACCAGCAGCCAGAAACTGGCCGGCGTGTTCAGCGGCATCGGCAAGACCCTCGATCGCCTGCTGCCGGGCCGCAAGGACCGCTTCATCGAGCGGCAGTGGCTCGCCGCTCAGGGCGAATTCCTCTACCGCATGCCGGCCGAGGTGCGCGCCGGCGTCATCGCCGCCTTCGGCTAGCAGGTTGTTGAAAAAGGATTTTGGAGCGTGCCCACGAGCAACATCGATTCTTTAACAATACGCATAACGCATGATCGATTCAAAATCGCCTCTCGGCTGAGTCTATTATTGCCCATCGCCATGCGCGCTCCGACTTTTTCAACAGCCTGCCAGAGCGTTTTCCGCCGAAGTGGAAACCGGTTCGGCGTAGAAAACACGATTAAATCAAGACTCGAGAGCATGATCCGATTCCACTGAAACGGATCATGCTCTAGCCCCCTGTCCTCGGCAGGAGAGCCTGGGTCGCGCTGACCGTCAGAATGTCGATGAGCAGATCGAGGCCGACCACGGCGGCGGCCTGCAGCCCCGTGATCGCGAGCGCGATGCGCGCGACGTACCATTGGTAGGCGAGAACGAGGATCATCGCCAGCAGGGGCAAAATGGCCATGGAGGACGAGCCGATCGCCGCGAGAGCGATGGCCGGAAGAAACACCATCATGCCGAGCACATTCGACCAGTTTCGCGCGACGATATAGCGGGTGTAGTTCGTCTCGCGGCCGAGCGCGCGCGTGACCGACGCCATCGCCAGGGGAAAGGCCGTCCAGCGGATGACGTAGCCGATCAAATGGACCGCGGCGAATCGCGCGTCGCTCGTCGCCACGGGATATTGTGCCAAGTCGATGGCGGCGATGAGGATATAAGCCGGGGCGCAGAGCACCGCGGCGAAGAACGAGCGCCAGAATCCCTCTTCGCTCGCGTTGAAGGAGGACAGCCCCCGCGGATCGAGCCGCGCCAGACGCCAAGCGCCGTGGAGGGCGGCGGCCGCTTCCTGAACGGAAACCATCGCGGCTAGCCTTTGCGGCTGGCGAAGAAACGCTCGAGGCAGGCGAGATAGATGTCGGCGAGCTTCGCCATGTCGGCGACCGCGGTGCGCTCGTCGGCCTTGTGCATGGTCTGGCCGATCAGGCCGAATTCCACCACGGGACAATGGCGGAAGATGAAACGCGCGTCGGACGTGCCGCCGGTGGTCGAACGGTCGGGCGCGCGCCCGGTGGCCTGCTCGATGGCGCCGGCAACGAGCTCGGTCCATTCGCCCGGCGGGCAGAGGAAGGATTCGCCGGTGATATGGGTCTTGAATTCGTAAGAGCCCTTGCCGCCGGCGTCGCGGTGAATGCGGGCGAAGGTTTCCTCGAGCCATTTGATCAGGCTCGCCGACGAATGCTTGTCGCTGAAGCGGATGTTGAAGGTTGCCGAGACCTGCGCCGGTATCACGTTCGACGCCGGATTGCCGACATCGACGGTGCTGATCTCGAGTGTCGAGGGCTGGAAATGCTCGGTGCCGTCGTCCAGCTTGTGATCGGTGATCGCGCTCAGCATCTTGAGCATGCGTGGCACCGGATTGTCGGCGAGGTGCGGATAGGCGGTGTGGCCTTGCGTGCCGAACACGGTGAGATAGCCGACCAGGCTGCCGCGCCGGCCGACCTTCATCATCTCGCCGAGCTTCGTCGGATTGGTCGGCTCGCCGACGATGCAAGCGTCGAGCGTCTCGCCGCGCGCTTTCAGCCAGTCGAGCACCTTGACCGTGCCGTTGATGGCATAGGCCTCCTCGTCGCCGGTGATCAGCAGGCTGATCGAGCCGGGGATCCTGCCGCCGTGTTTATCCTTGAAGCGCACGGTAGCGGCGACGAAGGCGGCGATGGCGCCCTTCATGTCGGCGGCGCCGCGGCCATAGAGGAAGCCGTCGATCACGTCGCCGGCGAACGGATCGACCGTCCAGCCCTTGAGATCGCCGGTCGGCACCACGTCGGTGTGGCCGCCGAAGCAGAAGTTGGGGCCGTCGTTGCCGAGCCGGGCATAGAGATTGTCGACATCCGCCGTGCCGGCCTGCGAGAACGGCAGGCGATGGCATACGAAACCCAGGGATTCGAGGGCGCGCTGCAGCACGTCGAGCGCGCCCTCGTCCTTGGGTGTCACCGAGGCGCAGCGGATCAGCGCCTGCGCCAGCGCCAGCGGCTGGGCAAGGTCGCGCGGATCGGTCTGGGGCCCGGTGTTCATGGCGGTCAGTCGCGCAGCAGATCGTTGATCGAGGTCTTCGAGCGGGTGCGCTCGTCGACCTGCTTGACGATCACCGCGCAATAGAGCGACGGGCCCGGCGTGCCGTCGGGCAGCGGCTTGCCCGGCATGGTGCCCGGCACGACCACGGAATAGGCCGGCACGCGGCCGGTCAGCACTTCGCCGGTGGCGCGGTTGACGATCTTGGTCGAGGCGCCGAGGAACACGCCCATGGAGAGCACCGAGCCGGTCTCGACCACGACGCCCTCGGCCACTTCGCTGCGCGCGCCGATGAAGCAATTGTCCTCGATGATCACCGGGCCGGCCTGCAGCGGCTCGAGCACGCCGCCGATGCCGATGCCGCCGGACAGGTGACAGTTCTTGCCGATCTGGGCGCAGGAGCCGACCGTCGCCCAGGTGTCGACCATGGTGCCCGAATCCACATAGGCGCCGAGGTTGACGAACGACGGCAGCAGCACCGCGCCGGGCGCGATATAGGCCGAGCGGCGCACGATGCTGCCCGGCACGGCGCGGAAGCCGGCCTTGCGGAAGCGCGCGTCGTCCCAGCCGGCGAATTTCGACGGCACCTTGTCGAACCACGGCGCGGGGCCGCGCAGCGGATCGGCCGGGCCGCCCGGCATGCACACGTTGTCATAGAGGCGGAACGACAGCAGCACGGCCTTCTTGGCCCACTGATGGACCTGCCAGGCGCTGCCGACTTTCTCGGCGACGCGGATGGTGCCGGAATCGAGCGCGTCGAGCGCCGCCTCGATGGCGTCGCGGGCCTCGCCCTTGGTGGTCGGATTGACGGTGTCACGCGCGTCCCAAGCGGCCTCGATGGCCTTTTCCAGTGATGTTTTGTCCATGAGCCTTGTCTTACGGGGTCTAGAAAGGAAAGGCGCGGCGCAAGGCGCCGCGCGAAGCCGCCCGAAGATGGGCGAGGCCTCCGGGCCTGTCAACCGTGCTGTCGCTGGTCCAGGGGCGGGCCAGATCCGGCCGCCGCGCTCAGGATTTCGCGGCGTCCGCCGTGCGTTCCCGCACGACGTCCGTCGCGTGCTACCGCGTCACGTCCGTTGCGCGCTCCCGCACGACCGATTGCAGCCATCCCGTCAGGTCGTCGGTGACGAAATGGATCTGCTCGTCGGGCACCTGCCGGCCGAGCGCGGGTGCTGCGTCGGGGGAAACCATCTTCGCGGTGGGCGGCACCACCAGAACGGTGGTCATGCCGAGCGCGGCGGCGGGCGGCAGATTGTCGACCGTGTCCTCGAACAGGGCGGCGCGCTCCGGCGCGATGACCAGGGACATCAGCATTTTCTGGTAGCAGGCCGGGTCCGGCTTGGGCACGAATTCCGCCGCGGCCACGTCGAAGATCGCGGCGAAATGCCGCGCGATGCCGAGCCGCTCGAGAACCGCTTCCGCATGCTTGAGGGAGCCGTTGGTGAACACGGTCTTGCGCCCGTTCAGGCGCTCGAGCGCGGCATCCAATGCGGCGTTCGGAGTCACCACGCTCAGGTCGATGTCGTGCACATAGTCGAGATAGGCGTGCGGCTCGAGCCCATGATGCAGCATGAGTCCGCGCAGCGTCGTGCCGTAGGCGCGGAAATACCGCTTCTGGATGACCCGCGCCTCGTCGGAACCGATGCCGAAATGCCGGGCAATGAATTCGCCCATGCGGCGGTCGACCTGGGGGAACAGGTTGATGTCCGCCGGGTAGAGCGTGTTGTCTAGGTCGAAGACCCAATCGCGGATTTGAGCCAAATCGCAGGAATCGCCGGCGGCGGCGCCGGATTTTACCGTGGGGTGAGGCAAATTTTCCTTTTTCTTCATAACCTTGGCCTGCGGAACGGGAGCACGGCGTAACTCTTCGTTAATGACTGGGCGGTTAGTCTTAGTCAAGACCGGCGCGGGGACACGCACCGACTGAACGATAAGTTGTGTCCCGTCGGTCTGGCGCAAGAGGCGTCTGAGGCGATCACCGGGCCGATGTCGGTGGCGCACGAGGCAACATGTAGTTGAGGCTCGATGAAACGAAATCCGCTCCTCATCGGCGACCCGCCCTCTGACCAGAATGCCGAGCTGAAGGCCGACCGTGACCGGTTTGCCGCGCTCGCACACTGCGCGTCGGATGTGTTGATCGAGCTCGATACCGACCTCTCGATCGTCTTCGCCGGCGGCGCCACCTCGTCGTTGATCGGCCGCGACCCGCAGGACCTCGTGCGCAAGCCGTTCCTCGATCTCGTCGCACCGCAAGATCGTCCGATGATGCGCGAAGCGCTCGTCGCCGCCGCGCGCGGCGCGCGCATCCGCGATCTGATCGCCCATATCGAAGGGCCGCTCGGACAGCGGCCGTCGTTTTCCGTTGTCGGCTATCAACTGTCCGACATGGACGGCCACTATTTCCTCTCGTTGCGCACCGATACCCACACGCTGCTGTTCGGCGAGGGCGATCCGCGCCGGTTCGTCCCCGGCGGCGACAGCGGATTGCCCAACGGCCGCTGCTTTGCGGCACTGGCGGGCGGCCGGTTGCCCGCCGAATCGTCGGGCGAATGTCAGTTCACGCTCATTCGCCTCGATGGGCTGTTCTCGCTGTGGAAGCGCCTGGACCGTCTGGCCCGCCAGTCCCTGGCCGAGGCGATCGGTGGTTCGCTGCGCGCCAATGCGCTGCAAGGCGAACTCGCCGGACAATTCGATCATGAAAGCTACGGCCTGATCCACACCAAGGACGTGGATCTCGATGGCCTCACGGAGAAGCTGTCGCAGCTCGCGGTCAAAATCGATCCGAAGCGGGAAGGCGTGCGCGTTGTCGTGGCCACCGTCGCCATGGATGTTTCGGGCATGGGCGAGCCGGAGCGGATCAAGGCTCTGATGCACACCATCAACCAGTTCACCGATCGGCGGCCGGAGGATTTCGCGATCAAGAGCCTGACGGCCGGCCTGAGCGACATGATCGGCGAGACCATTCACAAGATCACGGAATTCCGCTCGGTTGTTGCCGCCGGCAATTTTGCCATGGCGTTCCAGCCGATCGTCGACTTGGACGCGCGCAACATCCATCATTTCGAAGTGCTGGTGCGATTCACCAGCTTCGGGGGCCGTTTCTCGTCCTACGAGGCGATCACATTCGCCGAGCAGACCGGCTTGATCTGCGACTTCGATCTGGCGATGTGCGAAAAAGTCCTGCAATGGCTTGAAACCACACCGCTGAAACAGCGTCAGTTGCCGCTGGCGGTCAACCTGTCAGGCAACTCCATCGGCACGCCGGCCTTCGTCAAGTCGCTGCACGATCTGCTCGAAAAGCACGCACGCGTGCGCCATCTGGTCATGTTCGAGATCACCGAATCGGCGCGCATCACCGATTTGCGCAGCGTCAAGGACGTGGTGCGGGGGCTGCGTCAGGCCGGCCACAAGGTCTGCCTCGACGATTTCGGCGCCGGTGCCTCGGCATTCCATTACCTGCGGGCGCTCGACGTGGATGTGGTCAAGATCGACGGCGTCTATGTGCGGGACGCCTTGAAGAACAGCAAGGGCGCGGCCTTCCTCAAGGCAATGGCGTCGCTGTGCAACGACCTCGGCATCGAAGTCGTCGCCGAGATGGTTGAGGACAATGCCAGCGTGGCCTTCCTGCGTCAGTGCGGAGTCGACTACGGCCAGGGCTACCTGTTTGGACGCCCGTCGCTCGATATCGGCGACTTCTACCGCGAGTCGGAGGAGCAGCAGGCCCAGGCTGTTTCAAACGGCCAGCCGTTGTTTCCAGCCGAGTCGTTGAAGCCGGCAAGCGAGCCCTAATGCCCGCGCGCCGGTCTTCCATCTCGGATACCGTGGTGGTGGACCCAGCCGCGGGCCAGAATTCCCCGGCTGTTCTGCTGGTGAGAATGCTGTTCCATGGCTTGGCCGACGTCAGTCAGGAAGACGGCCTGCTGGCGCGTTATCCCGGCGCCGCCCTGTTGGTGGATGGCGAGACGCGCGTCACGGCCGCCAATCTGGCCGGCGGACCCATTGCCGATATCATCGCCGCCGGGCGGGCCCGCGACTTCACCGACCTCATTACGGCCTGCATCAGGCAGAACGCCGCGCGCAACGAAGACGTTTTCCTGTCGTCGAGCGACGGCGGGAAAACCATGGAGGCCGCTATTCTGCCCACCGGCGATGGTGCGAGCGCTCTCGTGCTGTGCCGCGATGTGACTTTCGAGCGCAATCTGCGCGCCGCCCTCTCCGACTCGCGCCAGCGCTATAAGGATATGGTGGATATTGCCGGCGATTTCGCGTGGGAGACGGGGCCGGACGGCAATTTTACCTTCATCTCGCCGCGCGGCGCGCTCGGCTATGCCGCGGCTGAACTGGTCGGCCATTCTCCGAGCGAACTCGTGGCCCAGACGCCGGGTCACGCCGAGCCCAACGATCAGGCGTTCAGCACGCGCGCGATGGTGGAGAATGTCCAGGTCTGGGCCTACCGGCATGACCATGCCATGGCCTGCCTGTCGATGTCGGCGGTGCCGATCTACAACGTCGATGGCGTTTGGATGGGCGCTCGCGGCATATGCCGGGATGTCACCGATGTGCTGACGCGCGACGCCGCCCTGGCCAGCGCCAATACGCGCGAACGCCTGCTGAGCCATATCCTGCGCACGGTGCGCGATGAGATCGAGCCGGCCGACATGCTGGCGGCCGCCGCCGCCGCGACGGCCCGGGCGCTCAATGCCGACGCCTGCCTGGTGTTTCGCGGCCGCGATACCGCGAGCTTCAAGTCGGCTGCCTCGTTCGGCGCCGTCGTCGGCAAGGCCGAGGATGTTGCCGCGCTTCTCGCCCAGGTCGTGGAAACCGCCGACCCAACCGCGCAAGCCGGCTGGCTGGTTGCGGCGACTTACTACCGGCGCGCCATCAATGGCGCCGTGGCGCTGTGGCGCGCCGGCGGCGAGCGGGCATGGAGCGGCGATGACCAAGCGCTGCTCGCTGGCGTCGCCGACCACCTGGGCATCGCCGTGGCGCAAATCGCCAATCACGAGCAGCTACGCGATCTGTCGCGTACGGACGACCTGACCGGGCTGCTCAACCGCCGCACCTTCTATGCCGAGTTGGAACGCCGCTGGCCGCGCGCCTGCCGCTCCGGCGCGGGGGCCTTGATCTACTGCGATGTCGATAACTTCAAACTGGTCAACGATCACTTCGGCCATGCCAACGGCGACGAAACTCTGCGCCGCATCGCGGAGATCCTGGCCGGGATGACGCGCGGCCGCGATCTCGTCGCCCGATTGGGCGGCGATGAATTCGCCCTCTGGCTCGAGGACGCGGATATGCCCGGCGCGCAACGTAAGGCGGAGAACCTGCTGACCGCGGCCATTGCCTTATCCAATCTGACGGGCGACCCGAGCCGCCCGCTGGGCGTCTCGCTCGGTATCGCTTTGCCCGAGCGGCATTCCGGGGCCGCGGAGCGCCTGGAAGCATTTCTCGCGCGCGCCGATGGCGCGATGTATGCCGCCAAACGGACCGGCAAGGGGCGCATCGTCCTGGCCGATCCAGCCGAGCGCACGGGCGAGTTATGAAGGCCTTGATGCGCCGGATGTTCGGGCGTCCCGGGCTCGGCTCTCGGGAGCTGACCTATGAAGAGGCGCGGGACCTGGCGAGCCATCCGGACAGCACGGTGCGCCGTGAACTTGCCGCGCGGCAGGATGTCCGCCCGGAAATTCTTTACTATCTGGCGGTCGATGCGTCGAGCGACGTGCGGCTCGAGATCGCCGCCAATGCGACGACGCCGGCCAAGGCGGATCTGATTCTGGCGCGCGACGGCGATGACCGCGTGCGTTGCGAGCTGGCCGGCAAAATCGCCCGCCTGATGCCGCATCTGCCGGAGGATGCGCAGAATCGGCTGCGCGACATCACCATCGAGGTCTTGGAGATCCTCGCACGGGATCAACTGACCCGCGTGCGTCAGATCCTGTCGGAGACTCTGAAGGATGTCGCAAATGTACCGCCCCATGTCATTCGCTGGCTGGCGCGCGATATCGATCTTATGGTCGCCGCGCCCGTGCTGCAGTTCTCGCCGCTGCTCACCGACAACGATTTGGTGGAAATCATCGAAAGCGCGCCGGTGCAGGGCGCGTTGGCGGCGATCTCGCGGCGGCACGGGCTTTCGGCGGGCCTGTGCGACGCCATCGTCACCACCGACGACGTCACGGCTATCGCCGATTTGCTCGGCAATTCGAGTGCCCAAGTGCGCGAGGAGACACTCGATTACCTCGCCGAGCGGTCGCGCGAGGTCACTGTTTGGCAGAGCTCGCTGGTGCAGCGGCCACGGCTGCCACGCGGCACGGTTCGCAAGCTCGCCGGTTTCGTCGCCGACTCGCTGCTTTCCGTGCTGAGCCAGCGGCGAGACCTGCCGTCGGACGTGCTCGAGGAAGTCGCGGCCGTGGTGCGGCAGCGCGTCGAGACCAATGGGCCGCCCACCGGCGCGTCCAACGGTGGCGGCAAGAAGAGCAAGGCGGTCGACGAAAACGGGACACTCGATCGCACAACGCTGCGCGAGAAGGGCGCGAAGCTCGTCCAGTATGTGCAAAAGCTCCATGCCACGGGCAAACTCGATGAAGACGCCATCGATGAAGCCTTGGGGCTGGGCAGCGAGGAATTCGTAGCGCTCGCTCTGGCGCTCAAGGCCGGCGTGCCGCTGACCGTGGTCAGTCGCGTCATTGCGGCGCACAGCGCCAAAGGCATCACGGCGCTCGCCTGGAAGGCCGGGCTCGGCATGCGCTTTGCCATCAAGCTGCAGACGCGGGTGGCGCGGGTGACGCCGGCCGACGTGCTCAACGCGAAAGATGGAACGGACTATCCCCTGACGCCCGACGAAATGACCTGGCTGATCAACTTCTTCAGCGAATAGCATCCGCCGGAGGGCCTGGCGCGATCGCCGGCCCCTCACGATCAATCGTCGCGAATCATCGTGCCGACGCCGTGCTCGGTGAAGATTTCGAGCAACAGCGCGTGCGGCACCGTGCCATCCATGATGACGGCGGCGTCGACCCGGCCCTCGACCGCGTGGATGCAGGTCTCGACCTTCGGGATCATGCCGCCCTTGATGGTGCCGTCCTTGATCGCCTTGTGGGCCGCCGCGCAGGTGAGCTCGGGAATGAGTTCGCCCGCCTTGTTCAGCACGCCCTTCACGTCGGTCATCATCAGGAGCCGGGTGGCGCCCACGGCGGGCGCGATGGCGCCGGCGGCGGTGTCGGCATTGATGTTGTAGGTCTCGCCGTTCTTGCCGACGCCGATCGGGGCGATCACCGGGATGATGTCGGAATCCTTGAACTGCTCCAGCACGTGCGGATTGATGCGGCTGGGTTCGCCGACGAAGCCGAGATCGAGGATCTTCTCGATGTTGGAATCGCTCATGCGGTGGGTTTTCTTCAGCTTGCGCGCCTGGATCAGGCTGCCGTCCTTGCCCGACAGGCCGATGGCATTGCCGCCCGCCTCGTTGATCTCGGTCACGATCTGCTTGTTGATCGAGCCGCACAGCACCATCTCGACGATCTCGACCGTCGCCTTGTCCGTCACGCGCAGGCCGTCGACGAATTCGCTCTTGATCTTGAGGCGCTCGAGCATCTGGCCGATCTGCGGCCCGCCGCCATGCACCACGATGGGGTGGATGCCGACCTGCTTCAGCAGCACCACGTCGCGGGCGAATTTCTTCGCCAGCTCCGGATTGCCCATGGCATGGCCGCCGTATTTGACGACGAACGTCTCGCCGGCGTAGCGGCGCATATAGGGGAGGGCTTCGGAGAGGGTTTGGGCCTTGTCGAGCCAGATGGGATCGTAGGACGGCGCGCGTTGCTTCATGGCGGCGGACTTTAGCCCATAAGATTGCCGACCGCCACACCGGCGAGCGCGGTCCGCAGCGTCTCGATGCCCTCGCCCGACTCGGCGCTGGTCGCGATGATTTCGGGATGCGCCGCCGGATGCTTGGCGAGCTCCGCCGACAGGGTTTCGCGCAGCGCCTTGAGCGCTTCCGGCTTGGCCTTGTCCGTCTTGGTCAAGACCGCCTGGTACGACACTGCCGCGCTATCCAGCGTCTCGAGGATTTTGCGGTCGCTGTCCTTGAGCCCGTGGCGGGCATCGATCAGCACGCAGACCCGGCGCAGGGTCGCCCGCCCTTTGAGAAACGTTTCCGCCATGCGGTTCCACGCCATCGCCTTGCCGCGCGATACTTTGGCATAGCCGTAGCCCGGCAGGTCGACCAGCATGAGCGTGTCGCCAAGCGAGAAGAAGTTGATCTGCTGGGTCCGGCCCGGCGTGTTGGACACGCGCGCCAGGGTCTTGCGCCCGGTGAGCGCGTTGATCAGGCTCGACTTGCCGACATTGGAGCGGCCGGTGAAGGCGATTTCCGGCAAGCTGGCCGGCGGGATCTGCTCCACCTTCGCGGCCCCCGCGGTGAAATCGCAGGGGCCGGCGAAGAGGCGCCGCGCATAGTCGGCCAGTTCGTCGTGACTGTCGGAACTCATGATGCGCCTCTCGATGCCTGGGCGCACCCGGGCTAGCTGCCGATCTTGACGCCCATCCGTTTCATGATGACGAGCTGCTGCGCGATGGAAAGAAGATTGTTCCAGGCCCAGTAGATCACCAGTCCGGCCGGGAAAGACGCCAGCATGAAGGTGAACAGGATCGGCATGAGCGTGAAAATCTTCTGCTGAATCGGATCGGGCGGCGTCGGGTTGAGCCGCATCTGCGCCCACATGGTGACGCCCATGATGATCGGCCAAACGCCGAGATGCAGGAAGGCACCGATCACCGGCAGCGTCGTCGGATCGAACGCCACCAGCCCGAACAGGTTGAAGATATTGGTCGGATCGGGCGCCGACAGGTCCTTGATCCAGCCGTAGAACGGCGCATGGCGCATCTCGATGCTGATGAACAGCACCTTGTAGAGCGCGAAGAAGACCGGAATCTGCAGCACGATGGGCAGGCAGCCCGACGCGGGATTGACCTTGCTGCGCTTATACAGGTTCATCATTTCCTGGTTCAGCTTGACGCGGTCGTCCTTGTAACGGTCGCGCAGCTTGAGCATCTCGGGCTGCAGCTTCTTCATCGCGCTCATCGCCTTGTAGGACTTGTTGGCGAGCGGGACGAACAGCGCCTTGACGATGACCGTGACCGCCAGGATGGCGAGACCGTAGTTGCCGAGCAACTGGTGGAACCAGGCGAGGATGTAGAAGAACGGCTTGGTCAGGAACCAGAACCAGCCGAAGTCGATCGCCAGATCGAGTCGGTCGATCCCGAGGTTGTCGGTATAGGCGTCGAGCAGCTTGACCTCTTTGGCGCCGCCGAACAGGCGCGAGGTGTTCTCAGCGCTGGCGCCCGGCGCCACCGTGACCTGCTCGCCGAGCCAGTCCGCCTGATACTTGTCGGTGGTGCCCTCGCGGCTGTGCAGGAAGCGCGCGTTGACTTTGGCGCTCTGATCGGGAATCAGCGCGGCCAGCCAGTATTTGTCGGTGATGCCGAGCCAGCCGCCATGGCTCTCGCTGGTGATCGGCTTTTCCTTGATGTCGTCGTAGCCCGGCTCCTGCAGGCGGCCATCGAACACGCCGACCGGGCCTTCATGCAGGAGATAGAAGCCCGAGGTGACCGGCAGGCCGGTGCGCGAGATCAGGGCGTAGGGGAACAGCGTGACCGGCGCGTTGCCGGTGTTCTCGACGCGCTGGGTGATGGTGAACATGTAATTCGTGTCCACCGCGTAGGTGCGTACGAAGCGTAGCCCCTGGCCATTGTCCCAGCTCAGGGTGATCGGCGTGTCCGGTGTCAGCTTCTGGGCATCGGTCTGCCAGCGGGTGTCGGGCCCGGGGACAGGCATGGTCTGATCCTGGGGCAGCCAGCCGAACTGGGCAAAATATGGATGCTCGGTGCCTGCTGGCGAGAACAGCACGATGGGCGGGCTCTGCGAATCCACGTCGACGCGATAGTCGGAAAGCGTCAGCTGATCGATTCGTCCGCCGATCAGGGAGATCGAGCCATGCACGCGCCGCGAATCGATGGCGACGCGCGGCGCCGCGGCTGTCGGCGCTTCCGCGGGTGCGGTCAGGGTCGGCGCGGTGCCCGGCGTGGCGCTGCTCGGCGGCTGCGGCAGACCGCCGGCTTGGCCCGGACTCGACTGAGGTGCCGGCGGCTGCGCCGGGACCGTCGGCGCCGTCGGCTGAGTCGACTGCTGCGCGGCCTGCTGCTGCAGCGCCAACTCGCGTTCCTTGCGCGGGCCTTCCATGAAGAATTGAAAGCCCACCATGATGACGACCGAAAGCGCGATCGCCAAAATCAAATTCTTCTGATCGTTCATCAACGGTTCCGTTCGACTGTGATGGCACGGCGGCCGAATATGCGTCCGAGCCAATTCGGTGCGGCATGGTCCGGCGCGGGCCAGCGCTGGGGTACAGGATCTTCACCCGCGCCGCCCCAGGGGTTGCAGCGCAGGATACGCAGGATGGTCAGCCAACCGCCACGCAACGCGCCGAAGCGTCGGACCGCCTCGGCGCCGTAATGCGAGCAAGTCGGGTTGTAGCGGCAGCATGAGCCGAAGAAGGGAGACAACGTCAGTTGGTAGAGCCGGATGGCGCCAAGCAGGACGGATCGCGCCGTTTCGGACAGCAACGGTTGGAAAGTCCTCACATCCGCCTCTTATCCTAGTCCTTGTCCGAAGTTCGACTCGCCTGGATGGCAGGCCGAGCCGCAGAATGGTCCTGGGCGCCGCGCTCGGCCCGCACCTTACGCAACGCAATCTCGAGATCCTGAAGCAAGGCGGGGAAGGGTCGGGTCAGGCTCTGGCGCCGGCCGATCACCACATAGTCAAAGTCCTGGCGCGCATGCGTCGGCATGACCGCTTCGGCGGCGGCGCGCAAACGGCGGCGCACCCGGTTACGGACGACAGCATTGCCGACCTTGCGGCTGACTGTGAAGCCAATACGCAATGTCGGCGGCGCGCCGGTCACCCCAGCCGGGGTCTCGACGGTCGCAGTCTGCGGGCTCACTTGCAGGATCAGGCCCGGCGCTACCCACTTCCGCCCTTGGGCCGCGACAAGCAGGAATTCCCGCCGCCGCTTGAGGCGGGGGAGAGCGCTCACGGCTAGGCAGTGAGCCGCTTGCGGCCCTTCTTGCGGCGGCTGGACAATACGCTACGGCCGCCGACAGTCGCCATGCGAGAGCGGAACCCGTGCCGGCGCTTACGGACCAGGCGGCTTGGTTGATACGTGCGTTTCACGGGTAACTCCGTCAACGGCTTAGGGAAAAGCAGGGTCCGGTGTATAAGGGCTCCCAGGGGCGAAGTCAACGCGCATCCGAATGGCCCGAAAATGGCGGCTTCCCGCGGTTTTTCCGGCCATCGCGGGGCTTCGACCGGGGCCTGCGGGCGCGCGGCGGCATTTCGGCCGCCCGGCCTGGTCGGAGGGCGAGCAAGGAATGACCCAGAACCCCGACGATCCGAGGGCTATCGGCAGCCCATGGCGCCGATTCCTGCCCCTCGCCGTCCTGCTGCTCGGCACCGGCGCCTTTTTCGCTCTCGGGCTGCAGGACCGGATTTCCTGCGCGTGGTTGGGCGACCACCGGGAAGGGCTGACCGGGTTTATCGCCGCCCATGAAACCACGGCCGTGGTTGTATACATGGCGGGCTACGCCCTTGCCGTCGCCTTCTCGCTGCCGATCGGTGTGATTCTCACCCTGGCCGGCGGATTTCTGTTCGGACTGTGGAGCGGCACCGTCTATGTGGTGATCGCCGCGACGATCGGGGCGACGGTGCTGTTCCTCGCCGCGCGCAGCGCCATGGGGCACGGACTGCGCGGCCGGGCCGGACCGGCAGTGGCTCGCATGGAACAGGGTTTTCGCGACAACGCGATGAGCTATCTGCTGTTCCTCAGGCTGACGCCGGTGTTTCCGTTCTGGCTGGTGAACCTGGTGCCGGCCGTCGTCGGCATCCCCTTACGCACCTTCGTGCTCGCGACCTTCATCGGCATCATCCCTGCGAGCTTGGTCTATGCCAGTATCGGAAATGGTCTCGGCGCATTGTTCGAGGCCGGACAGTCATGCGACCCGCGCGTTCTGATGAGCGCCAAGGTCGTGCTGCCATTGGTCGGCCTTGCCGCCCTGGCATTGGTGCCCGTCTTCTACAAAAAGCTGCGCGGCAATCCGCCGGAGAAGGACAAAGCGCGTGAGTGATGCCATCAAAGCCGATCTGTGCGTGATCGGCGCCGGTGCCGCCGGCTTGACGGTCGCGGCCGGCGCATCGCAGATGGGGGCGCGCACCGTGCTGATCGAACAGCACAGGATGGGTGGCGAGTGTCTGAACACCGGCTGCGTGCCTTCGAAGGCATTGCTCGCCGCGGGGCAGGCGGTCCACGGTGCCCGGCGCGGCCGCGCCTTCGGGGTCGATACCCAGGCGCCGGTCGATTGGGCTGGCGTGCAGGACTATGTTCACGGCGTCATCGCCGCGATCGCGCCCAACGACTCGGCGGAGCGTTTCGAGGGCCTGGGTGTGCGTGTCATGAAGGCCGCTGCGCGCTTCGTATCGCCCGACACGGTCGTTGCCGGCGAAACGCAGGTGCGCGCCCGGCGCTTCGTCATCGCCACGGGCTCCAAGCCGGTCATCCCGTCGATCGAGGGCATCGAGCGGGTGCCCTATCTGACCAACGAGACGATCTTCGAGAATCCGACCCGGCCGGAGCATCTCGTCATCCTCGGCGGCGGCGCGATCGGACTCGAAATGGCACAAGCCCACGCGCGCCTCGGTTGTCGCGTGACGCTGCTCGAACTGCGCTCGATTCTAAGCGACGAGGATGCCGAGCTGGTGAACGTCGTGCGCAGCCGGCTGTTGGGCGAAGGCGTCGTGATCCACGAGCAGGTGCATGTGCGCAAGATCGCGGCCGGCAAGGGCGAGATCGCGCTCGCCACCGATATCGGCGGGTTGACGCATCAGATCGCCGGCTCCCACCTGCTTGTCGCCGCAGGGCGGCGCGCCAATGTGGACGGGCTCGGACTCGAGGACGCGGGCATCGAAGCCTCGTCGCGCGGCATTGTGGTCGATACCCGCTTGCGCACCGCCAACAAGCGGGTGTTCGCCATCGGCGACGTGGCCGGCGGACCCCAGTTCACCCATGTGGCGAGCTACCACGCGGGGATCGTGTTGCGCAACGCGCTGTTCCGCCTGCCGGCCAAGGCACGCCACGGCGCGGTGCCACGGGTGACCTATACCGCGCCGGAACTGGCCAGCGTCGGCATGAGCGCCAGCGATGCGCGGGAGCATCTTGGCAAGATCCGCATCCTGCGCTGGCCGTTCGCCGAAAACGATCGCGCCCAGACCGACGGCGACATCGACGGCATGATCAAGGTCGTCGCGACGGCCCGTGGCCGGGTGCTCGGCGCGGGCATCGTCGGACGATCCGCCGGGGAATTGATCCTGCCTTGGGTCCTGGCCGTGGAGGGGAAACTGTCCCTGGGCGATATGGCCGGCGTGATCGCGCCCTATCCGACGCTCAGCGAGGCGTCAAAACGGGTCGCGGGCAGCTTTTACGCGCCTCGGCTGTTCGGCAAGGGCACCAGGCGCCTGGTTCGCATCTTGTCCTGGTTCGGATAAGGGTACGGGCGGCGCGCGGCCCCGCCGAGACGCTTCGTCCCGAAATGGTCCCAATCGTCGCGATGCGCTAGACTATGGCCATGAACGAGCCAAAACGGTCGCTCCCGCTGGTGGGAAGCCTGTCCGCCCGGTTGCTGGTTTTCACCGCCGTCTTCGTCATGCTGGCCGAGGTGCTGATCTATGCGCCCTCGATCGCCCGCTACCGCTGGACCTATTTCGAGGACCATATCGCCAGCGGCCATCTCGCCGCCTTGGCGCTCGAGGCGACCCCCGACAACAACGTCAGCCCGGACCTCGAACGCGAGTTGCTGCGCCATGTCGGCGCCCATGGCGTGGTGCTGCAGCGGGCCATGTCGAAAGCGCTGATGCTGAGCGACCATATGCCGCCCGCGGTCGACGTCATGGTCAATCTGCAGCGCGGCACGTTCGTCGACAAGATTATCGATGCGTTCGACACGCTGCTACAGAGCGAGAACCGCGTCATTCGCGTGCGCGGCCCCTCGCCGCAGGATCCCAAGATCATCGTCGAAGTCATCCTCGACGAGACGCCGCTGCGGCGTGAAATGTATCAATTCTCCGGCCGCATCCTCGGCCTCTCCATCGTCATCTCGCTGATCGCTGGCGCGCTCGTCTACATCACTCTGCATTGGCTGATGGTGCGGCCGATGCGCCGTCTGACCGAAAGCATGATCGCGTTTCGCGAACATCCCGAAGACCCGACCCGCGTGACCGAGCCGAGCCGGCGCCGCGACGAGATCGGCCTCGCGGAACGCGAATTCGCCGTGCTGCAAAGCCGGTTGCGCGCCGCCCTCGGTCATCGCGCGCGGCTCGCCACGCTGGGTGAGGCGGTGGCCAAGATCAACCACGACCTGCGCGGCATCCTGTCGACCGCGCAGCTCGTCTCCGACCGTTTGGCGAGCAGCAACGATCCGGAGGTGCGCCGCGCCACCCCGGTGCTGATGAAGTCGATCGATCGTGCCGTCACCTTGTGCAGCCGCATTCTCGATTTCTCCAAGCCACGGCAGGATATCGCGGCGGAAACCTTCGCGCTTGGCGAACTGGCGACCGATGTGGCCGCGGCGCTGTCGCCGGTGTTGCCGGCTGGCGCCGAGGTGTCGAACGGCATTCCGGCCGATTTCGATCTCTATGCCGATCGCGACCAACTGTTCCGTGTGCTGAGCAACCTGATGCGCAATGCGGCTGAGGCCGGCGCGACCCGCATCGCCATCGGCGCCCGCCATGAAAACAGCCCTACCGGCCGCCGCGCCATCATCGAGATCGCCGACAATGGCCCCGGCCTGCCGGAGCCGGTGCGCCAGCGCCTGTTTCAGCCGTTCGCCGGCAGCAGCCGAAACGGCGGCAGCGGCCTCGGCCTGGCGATCGCGCGCGATTTGGCGCTCGCCCACGGCGGCGATCTCACCCTGGTGTTCACCGGACCGGACGGCACGGCCTTTCGCCTGAGCCTGCCGCAGCCTGCCCAAACCGGACCGCGCCGCCGCCGCCCGGCACCGCGCAAGGCGTGGCGCGCCGCCGAATAACCCGCTCCATCCTCGTCGAAAGAGTCGCCGATGCCCTGGGACCCCGGCCAGTATCTGAAGTTTGCCGCGCCGCGCGAGAGGCCGGCGCTCGATCTGCTCGCGCGCGTTCCTGTCGGCAACCCGGGCCGCGTCTATGATCTCGGCTGCGGGAGCGGCAACACCACCCGTCTGCTGCAGCAGCGCTGGCCGCGGGCGCGCATCACCGGCATCGACGGTTCGCCCGAGATGCTCGCCGAGGCGCGCGCGGCGAGCGCCGAGTCGAAGGCACGCTATCCGCTCGAGTACATGCAGGGCGATCTCGCCACCTGGCTGCCCGGCGACCCGGTGGACGTGTTCTATTCCAATGCCGCGTTGCATTGGCTCGGCGGTCACGAGGTGCTGTTTCCCCGGCTGATGCGCTCGCTCATGCCCCATGGCGTGCTGGCGGTCCAGATGCCGACCGGCCAGGATCAGCCGCGTCTCGCCGTGCTGGCGGAGCTCGCCGGCCAGCCGCGCTGGCGCGACCGTCTGGTGCCGCTGCTCTTCCCGAGAGTCGGCGCCTCGGCCGACTATCACGGCCTGCTGGCGCCGCACGCGCGCGGACTCGATATCTGGCAGACCGAGTATCTGCACGTGCTGGCGGGCGACGATCCGGTGGCGGAATGGACGCGGGGCTCGTCGCTCGGCCCGCTGCTCGCGGCGCTCGACGAGCGCGAGGCCCGCGAATTCTACGGCGAGTATGCCGCCCGCATGCGCGCCGCCTACCCGAAGCGGGCCGACGGCACGACGCTGCTGCCGTTCCCGCGAATCTTCATCGTCGCGCAGCGCTGAGGGTGCCGCATCCGGCAAATAGGATTAAGGAATTGGTATGGATATAAGACGGGCGCCAGCGGTCCCGGGTTGCAAGGGCTGAGCCTAAAATGGAGCGATGATGGTACGAACCTTCGGTGGCCCATGGACAATCCTGAAACTTCACGTCATCGAAGACTACCTTCGCTCCTTCACTACGGCGCTAAAGAATTCTCGATTCACGCGCATCTATATCGATGCGTTTGCAGGGAGCGGGGATTTATCGCTGAAGGTGGCTGAAGCACCTCTACTCGAGAGCAAGAGGCAACTTGATGTCTACGCTGGATCTGCCCGGCGAGCCCTTGCCATTAGCCCGCCGTTCGAAAAGCTATATTTCATCGATGCTGATCGCAGAAACGTGCAGGCTCTCCAGAAGCTTGCAGACGCCGACGAAGCGAACCGCGCGGTAGTTAGCCATGGTGACGCGAACACCGAAGTTCTTAAAATCTGCAATGCTACAAACTGGCGCAGAACGCGCGGAGTTCTTTTCCTTGACCCGTTTGGGAATGAAGTCGAATGGACGACACTTGAGAAGATTGCGACGAAGACAAAGCTGGATGTTTGGTATCTTTTTCCGCTTTCCAGCCTTTACCGAAATGCCCCCATTAACAGGGATAAGCTGACTCCTGATAAGCGCACCACTACGACGAAGATACTGGGCACGGCGAAATGGGAGGAGGCGTTTTACCGCGCGCCGCCCGCACCCGGCACGCTCTTCGACTTACCAGGAACCAGCAGACTCCAGCGCACCTTGAATGTTGACGGCATAGAAGCTTTCGTAAAACGGCGGCTGGAATCCGTATTCCCGCTCGTTCTTGGACCGAAGCGGTTGTACGGGCCGAGGAAGGCCCCGCTGTTTAGCCTTTTTTTCGCACTCTCGAATGACTCGCCTAAAGCAAAGGCCTTGGCTATGCGTATATTGAAGCGGTTGTAGGAAACTCATCCCATGTGCGGCCGTCGAGAGTGCGACCGGTCAACGCCTTATTTTTACCGCCCCACTGCTTGAAGAAGAACGCAGTTCCAGCGGCACGGCAGGCGCGGCGGATTTCCTCCACCCAGGCCCTATTCATGGGGCGCGCCTTCGGACCGGACTCGCCGCCGACGATCGCCCAACCGATTCCCCTCAGGTCCGCTTCTGCCACTGAGGTCAACAGAGGCTCGAACGAGACGAATCGCACGGCCGCATTCACCTTGCGAAGGTGATTCAACCGCCAGATGTAATCGCGGCTCTCCACGCTGGTACCGAGCCATACGTTAGGCAGCAGCGGCAGGTCCTTCGTGATCTCCGCCATACGTTCTGGACGCTTCGTCAGTATCTGGAAAGTGTGCCAGCGTGCTGTTCCCATAACGGCCCAGACCTTTTCGACGAAGGACGCAGGGACCTTGTCGTGAAATAGGTCGGACATGGAGTTGACGAACACCATGCGCGGCTTCTTCCAGCGCAATGGTGCCTCAAGAGCTTCGCGGTCCAGTTTGATGCGACCGATCCACACCGCTCGCCCACCGGAGCGGCGGGTCAGCCCGGTGTATTTTTCCGTCCCCATCGCCTCCAAGCGGGCCGCCATGCGCATGGCGTAGCAATTTGTGCAACCCGGCGAAATGACGGTGCAGCCCGCCACCGGATTCCAGGTCGCATCGGTCCACTCGATGGATGATTCTGCCATGGCTCATGGTGGCAGTTTCGCAGTGTAAGATCAACAGCTTACAACTCTTTGACCTGATTCGGTTTTCCCTCTCGGCGAGCACTGTCCTCTGCGCATGAAGCTCGAAGTGCGCTAATTGTGCCCACCGCACGCCCGACGGGAGGTCGCGGAACTCTTAATCGCCGAGTGCGGCGCCTTCACGCCGCGGATCGGCGCCGCCGTAGAGCTTGCCGTCCTTGATCTGGATGCCATGCAGGCCGCTGATCATGCGCACCAGCTTGACCTCGTGGCCGCGCGCTTCCAGCTCCCGTTTGAGCGTGGCGATTCGCGTGTCCCGTTCGAGCTCGGTCGAACCGTTGCGGTTGACGAAGTGGGGCAGGCCGATCGCCTGCTGCACGTCGAGCTTCCAGTCGAGCGCGCCGATCAGGGATTCGGCGACATAACCGATGATATCGACGCCGCCGGGCGAGCCGATGGCGAGTTGCAGCTTGCCGTCCGCGTCGAACGCCAATGTCGGCGCCATGGAGCTGCGCGGCCGTTTGCCGCCCTCGACCCGGTTGGGTGCGGGCCGTCCGTCGGCCGTCGGCACGACCGAGAAATCGGTCAGCTCGTTGTTGAGGAAGAAGCCGCGCACGAAGATGCGCGAACCGAAGGCGTAGCCCACCGAGGTCGTCATCGCCACGCCGTTGCCTTCGTCGTCGACCACGCTGATGTGGCTGGTGGAGGGAATTTCCGCTTCGAACGACAGCCCGTGCAGCCAGGTGCGGCGCGACGGCGGTTCGCCGGGCTTGGCGAGCCCCATGCCGCGCTGGCGCGAAATCAGCGCCGAGCGTTGCGCCAGGTAGTTGCGGTTGATCAGACCTTCGACCGGCACCGGGACGAAATCGGGGTCTGCACCGTAAGCGCGATCGGCATAGGCGAGCTTCTCGGCTTCCGTAATCAGGTGGACGGCTTCGGCGGACAGGGGTTCGAGCAGTGCCATGTCGAAGCGCTGGATCAGGCTCAGAGTCTGCAGCACGGCGATGCCGCCGGTGGACGGCGGCCCCATGCCGCACAGCCTGTAAAGCCGATAGGGGCCGCACACCGGATCGCGCTCCTTGGCCTGGTAGCCGGCAAGATCGGATTCGTTGAGCCGGCCCGGATTGACGGCGGCGCCCACGGCGGCTGCGATGTCGCGCGCGATCTCGCCGGTGTAGAACGCTTCGGCGCCTTCCGCGGCGATCAGCCGCAGGGTCTCCGCCAAGGCCGGATTGCGCAGCCGCGTGCCGACCGGAAGCGGATCGCCGGCAGCGTCGTAGAAATAGGCACGCGCTTCGGGAAAATCCTTGAGCGTGCGGTCGTTGGCGACGGAGCGGTACAAACGATCGGAAATCTCGAAGCCGCGTTCGGCGAGCGTGATCGTCGGTTGAAACAAGTCGGCCCAGGCCATTTGTCCATAGTCGCGGTGCGCCAACTCCAGCATGCTCAACACGCCCGGCACGCCGACGGCAACCCCGCCGAAGCGCATCTGGTCGCGCGGCTTCGGCTTGCCGTCGCGTGCGAGAAACAAATCGGGTCGCGCCGCGGCCGGCGCGGTCTCGCGCCCGTCGTAGCTTTTGACCTTGTCGTCACCGGCATTGTAGTGCAGCAGGAAAGCGCCGCCGCCGATCCCCGAGGATTGCGGCTCGACCAGGGTCAGCGCGATCTGCACGGCGATCACCGCGTCAACCGCCGATCCGCCGCGCCGCAGGATGTCGCGCCCGATCGCCGCGGCGACCGGATTGGCGGCGGCGACCATCTGGCGCTCGGCGACCACGGCCTGGCGCGTCTCGTCGGTGGCATTGCCCACTTCCTCGTCGGCACCGGCTGGCGCCTGGGCAATCAGAAGGGCCGGATGGTCTTCCGCCATGACATGGCTTCGCGCCATCGCGCCCATCGCCAGGCCGAGCATGAGGAAGAACCAGGGCAAACCACTGATCGGGGGTTTGCGCAGAGCCATTGGGTCGTCTCCCCACAAATGCGATCCGAGCCCCGTTTTTCGCCCCGCCGGGACCCAGTGATCTTGGCATAACCTACCACAAAGCCTACATAATCAGGACGAACACCCGCCGCATTATTCGTTTTGCGCCGCAGCATAATGGGCGTAAAAAGCACCCGCGCGCCGCGCTCGCCAAGGAGGGTCAGGTGTCCACATCATCGAGCAGCAGCAAGGCCATCACGGTACCCGCGCTCCGGGCCCGCAAAGGCGGCGAACCCATCGTCAGCCTGACCGCCTACACCACGCCTATGGCGCGGCGTCTGGACCCCTATATGGATATGCTGCTGGTCGGGGATTCGCTCGGCATGGTGATCTACGGCCTCGAGACGACCCTTGGCGTCACGGTCGACATGATGATCGCCCATGGTGCCGCGGTCGTGCGCGGCGCTCAGCATGCCTGTGTCGTCGTCGACCTGCCGTTCGGCTCCTATCAGGTGTCTCCCTTCGAGGCCTATCGCACCGCCTCGCGCGTCATGATCGAAACAGGATGCGATGCGGTGAAGCTGGAAGGCGGCGTCGAGATGGCCGACACCGTGAATTTCCTGACCACTCGCGGCATTCCCGTGCTGGGCCATGTCGGCTTGATGCCGCAATCGGTGAAGGCCACCGGCGGCTATCGCATTCGCGGCCGCAATCCGACCGATGCCGATCAGGTGCTCGCGGACGGCGAGGCGATTGCCGCCGCCGGCGCCTTCGGCATCGTTGTCGAAGGAACGACCGAGCCGGTGGCGCGCGAATTGACCCAGCGGGTGCCGGTGCCGACCATTGGGATCGGCGCCTCCGCCGCGTGCGACGGGCAGGTGCTGGTGACCGACGATCTCCTTGGGCTGTTCACCGACTTCACGCCGAAATTCGTCAAGCGCTATGCCGAGCTCGGGCCGCAGATCGAGAAGGCCGCCGCCGACTATGCGCGCGACGTGCGGGCGCGCCGTTTCCCCGGTGACGAGCACACGTTCGGCGGGGGACCGAAGCGCGTCTCCGGCTGAATCGTGCTGATAGAACCATCCTCCGGCCACCGATGATCGAGACCGTCCGCAGCGTTGCCGCGCTTCGCGCGCGCATTGCCGAGTGGCGCAGTGCGGGCCGTGACGGGCGCGCAACCCAGGTCGCTCTCGTGCCGACCATGGGCGCCTTGCATCTCGGTCACCTCGCCTTGGTCAAGGCGGCGCGCGCGCGCGCGCAGCACGTGGTCGTCAGCCTTTTCGTCAATCCCACCCAGTTCGGTCCCAATGAGGATTTCGCGCGCTATCCGCGCGACGAGGTCGCCGACGCCCGTGCCCTGGCGGCGACCGAGGCCGATCTGCTTTACGCGCCGACGGTCGAGGAAATGTATCCCGAAGGCTTTGCCACGACGGTCACTGTCTCGGACCTCAGCGCCGAGATGGAAGGCGCGGTGCGGACGCATCATTTCGCGGGCGTCGCCACGGTGGTGGCCAAGCTGCTCAATCAGGCGCAGGCGGATGCCGCCTTCTTCGGCGAGAAGGACTATCAGCAGCTTCTTATTGTCCGGCGTCTCGCCCGCGATCTCGACATCGCCACCCGCATCGTCGGCGTGCCGACCGTGCGTGATGTGGACGGGCTCGCGCTATCCTCGCGCAACGCCTATCTCGGATCGGAGGAGCGCAAGATCGCGCCCACGCTCTATCGCACGCTCAAGGATCTCGCGGCCGCGCTCGAAGCCGGCCAAGGGTCGGCGACGGATATGGTGGAACACGCGCGCCGTAACCTTTTGAACGTGGGGTTCAGCAGCGTCGATTATCTCGATCTGCGGGATGCGGAAACGCTGGCGCCGTTGAACACGGTCAACCGTCCGGCCCGGCTGCTCGCCGCGGCACGCCTGGGCAAAACGCGACTGATCGACAACCTGCCGGTGAATCCGGCGGGTTAGACCCGCGGGTCAGGCATCAACTCGCCGCCGGGCGGGCTCCATTTGCCGAACGCGAAAATCCACAACCAGACCAGCCCGACCAGCGGGATGACCAGGATGATGAAATGCCATCCCGGCCATCCGGCGCGCTTGATGACCCAATAGGCGGGCAACTGCGGCAGCACGAAAAACAGGAAGAAGATCGTGATGTGCCAGACACTGAAGCCGCTCATCGGCCGGCATCCACGGCGCGAGGCGTCCAGCGCGCCCGGGCGAGAACGAGCCAGAGAAAGAAAATCCCCAACCCCGGGATGAGCAGGAGGAGGATCCAGCCCTTCGCCACGCCCGTACGGTCGAGGATTTTCCAGAACGGAATCGCCACCAGCAGGAGGCCGATGAATGTGCCGGCTAATTCCTGCGGCATGGGCGCGCTTTAGCTCGCGGCCTTGAGACGTGGCAGGCCATCCAGGTGGCTCACCACCTCGTCGATATGCAGCACGTCGGCATATTTGTGGTGCAGGTCGAACAGCGCGACCTTGTGCGACAGCATCGAGCGGTCGTAGACGCATTCCTCCACCACCGTCATGTGGAAGCCGTTGGAAAATCCCTCGACGACGCTGGCGCGGACGCAGCCGGACGTGCTCTCGCCGCAGACGATCAGGCTGCGCACGCCCCATTGCTGCAGGTGAGCGACGAGCGGTGTGCCAAAGAAGCCCGAGGCGCGCTCCTTGTAGATGATCAGATCGCTCGGCTGCGGCGCGAAATCCTTCCAGATCCCATAGCCGCTGCCGGCCACGAGCTCTTTCTGGTCTTTCTGGCGATTGGTGGCACTGACGCGCGGATTGGGATTGGCCGTGGTGTAAACGATCGGGATTCCGGCAGCCCGCGCGGCCGCGAACAGCTGCTTGGTCGGCTCGATCGCGTTATAGGCATTGATGCCGCAGCTTCCGGGATGGGTTTTGTTGACCTCGGCGACCGGCAGTGGGCCGCCAGCATAAACCTTGTTGTAGAGGTCGATGGCCAGCAGGGCCGGCTTGTCGCCGACGCCCCGACCGGTGCGCTTGAAGAAATCGGCGTAGATTTCCTGTTCGCTGGGATCGACAACGTCGGTCCAGCAATGATCGGTGCGTGCCATGCGGCTCCTCCCCAAACGCAAAAGATTTGCCGGATTGTTGTCCGGCGCCTTGCCGATTGTCAAAGTGGAAGGTGCCGGACCTGAAAATTTTGCCAATAAAATCAAAAGGGCCGCCCCGACGGGACGGCCCTCTCTGGTCGCGTGTGACGGGCTTCAGCGCACGTAGATGTGCACCTCGGGCGTCGCGGCATCGGCGCTGTTCATGGCCGACATGCTGACGCGGCTCGCGGGCAGGCCCATGTTGTTGAGGGAACGCAGCACGTTCTCCGCGTTGCGCCGGGCGGTCGAGGTGGTCGCCGCGGCCTGGGCGGGCGAGCCGCGCGACGGCGCCACCGCAACCACATCGAACATCGCATTGGGGCGACGCTCGAGCGCGCGATTCACGGCGGTATAGAGGGCCTGCTGGTATTCGACATCGGGGCGGTCGAAGCGAATGACGACCAGCGGCCTGCGCGCCGCCAGATCCATCGGCGTGGAGGCGATCGGACCGCGGCTCGATGGGCCCACCGGCACGCTGCTGTCGTAGGCGCGGTTGGACAGGTTGGAGCCGAGCATCTCGCCATTTTTGATGGCCAGCGCGAGCGTGGTCAGATTGCGCCGCTCGTTGATCAGGTAGTTGGTCTGACGGGTGACGTCATCGTTGAGCTCGTTGAGCAGACGGTCGACCAGCACCACGGTGCGATTGACCTCGTCCTCGAGAATGGAGAGCTGGCGATGGTCCTCTTCGACCGCTCCGGACAGGCCGTAGAGCGCGCGCGTCGTCTCCAGGAGATAGGCGGCGGTCGAGGAATCGGAGGCCACCTTGTTGGCCAGGGTGTTCATTCTCGCGATATCGGAGCTGATCGCGTCGAGCTGCTGCTGCGCCGTGTTCCACTGGGTCGTCAGGATCGGGTTGCCGGGGGTGGTGCCGACCTGCAGGCGCGCGTTGATGGCGGCGACGGTGCCGTGATAACGCTGCGCGTTCTGCACGGTCTGGCCGCGGATGCCCTGCAGCACGCCGTTGTACTGGGCGATATTGGTCTGCAGGCGGCGCAAATCCTCGCGCAGATTTTGGATCTTGCGGCCGACTTCGGTGCCGGTCGGCGAGCCGGCGGTGACGCTGCCCGGTTCGAAGCTGGAAGTGCCGAGCGCCGGTGGCGCGCCCGCCATCTCGGCCGGGCCCGGCGGAATTTCGATGCGTTGTGTCGACGGCTTGGCTTTCGCCGGATCTTCTCCGGACAGCGAGGGGAACAAGGTATCCGAGACAAAGGAGCAACCGCCAAAAGCGATTGCGGCCGCGAGGAGCGCGGCGCAGCTGGACAGTCGGGTCATTTGGACCTTTTACCCCTATTCTATGGCGTGGTGAACGCCTTCGCCCGGCGCAAGCTTGTAGTGGGCGAGACGGGCTTTTCACAACCCCTTAATTTCACTGGAACTCTAATGCAATGGCGCGGTAGGGGACAAGCCCGAACCGTGCCGTACGGCTGAAGCCATGCGAGGTGTTGCCCCTCTGCGTCGGCATCGGGCGGCGCAAGGTGGAGCAAGGCTTGCCAAGCCGGGCGCGGTTGAGTAGTGTCGCGACCCTTCTGGACCGCGCCGGGGTTCTCCCGCCGCATCACGCGCCCGTAGCTCAGCTGGATAGAGCATCAGACTACGAATCTGAGGGTCGGGAGTTCGAATCTCTCCGGGCGCGCCATTTCCTTGTTTTAAATAAACGGCTTGCTACCCTGCTTGTCTCACGATGCAATGCCGCAGTGGTCCCTCCGCGGGTTGGCAAACATCGCGCTCTATGAAGGCAGCCCGGGGAGTTCGTCACGACCGGACATGACGTGAACCCAAGGCGATTGCCTCCCGGCTTCTGAGTAGAACGCAACGTTAGTATAGTCGTCCTCACGCGCGCGAATGCGGGTTCCACAGGCGCAGGCTCCACCGGCAAGCGCTACAGGACGTCGAGCGTGTATCTTGCGGCAGATTGCTTTTTACTTGGGCTTACATCGGATGTCGGGCGCTGGGAGGTGAACATGGATGAAACGCGCAGGGACCTACTCCATAAGCTTGCGTTATTGGCCATGACGCCCGCAATCGTGGCCGCTTCCCCATCGGCGGTTCCCGGCGGCTACACGCGCACGCGCACAGGTGATTTGCCGAAGATCATTCGCAAACCGTCAGAGTTCGGCAAGCTGGTTCTGCCATTCTCCAAGACAAATACCTCGAAGCCAGACACCTATCCGACCTATCCGCGCGGCGACTACAAGTCGGTCGGCCTGACGCCCTACATGCCGACGACCGGAGAGCGGCAGGAGATCGGCCTGGTCACCGAGGCGCAAGGCGCCTGGCTGTGCGGCGGCTCGCCTTCCACCATGCTGGCGCAGGCCGAGGCGCACGCGGACGTTCCCGTGCATTTCGGCAAGGTGGATCTCGAAGCGACGCCGAACGCCACCGCCTATGCCCCGGACAAGGGCTCGCCCTACTTCTCGACCAAGGGACATCCCGTCACCCCCGATGTCGCCCACTACCCGGCGCTGTGCTATGTGCCGTATCTGGCGACGGGCGACATCCGGTATCTCGAGGAGCTTCAGGCCGCCGCGACCTACAAGCTGATCGCGGGACCCGCCGCGCCCGGCTATCGCCCGCTGATGACCGGCCAGCCGCGCGCGTTCGCCTGGAGGCTGCGCGATCTCGCGGCCTGCTATCTGGCGACGCCGGAGGCCGTGCCCGGCCATCTTCTGCCGAGGTCCTATTGGAAGCGCCGTCTCGACGAATACCGCGACGCCTTCAAGGCGAGCTGGGTGGACAATCCCCATCCGCTGGTCCAGAGCGCCAGCGCCGCCGTCGCCGACATCAAGGCCTGGGTGGCGCCCTGGGAGCAGGACTATCTCGGCTTCGTCCTGGGCTGGATGGTCTATGCCGGTCTCGAGGACTGGCGCGATAATTACCAATGGTCCGTGCGCCAGGCGATCCGCCGCGCAGCCTTCGGCGCCGCCGCCATTGGCTACCACTGGTTCGCCAGCGAAAAGACCACCGACCTGGCGTCGCTGATCGCGGCCAACCAGCCGGCCACCGACCGCAACTACAGGGCCTATTGGCGCGGCAACCTCAAGGTGGCGGTGTTGAACGGGGTTCCGGGGGCGCAACAGGCGTTCGGGGTTGCGGATGGGCTGGCAAAGGGTTTCGTTCCCTACAGGTGGGCCGTGTAGTTGGGCATTCTTATCCCAGGCCGTCAGCTCAGAACACGCGCGCCACATGACTAAGGCCACCACCTGTTCACCGCCGGCGACACGAAGGCTAGGCGTTTCTCGTCCTACGCCTGAAACCCAGCAGCAGGGGAACGGCGAGAAGTCCGGTGGCGAAGAGCGCGAGGCTTCCGGGTTCTGGCACCCGGACAAAGTAGCCCTCGAAGGTGCAGGCCGTCGGAGAGCCGCACAACATGTTCCAATCGGCGAACACCACCCCATCCCAGCGGCCGTCCGAAGGATCGTAGGTCAGACGGAGATTGTCGGACAATCCATCGTATCGGATGGATCCCGCCAATGGGCTGTCGGGAAGGCCGGTCAGCAAGGCGCTGAAATGGTCCAGGAAATTGTCTGTCGGCAACCGGGCTCCGCCGGGCCCCCAGGCGAATTGCTCTATACCGCTGCCATTGGTCAGCGGGCCGAACGCGGGTAGAGCGGGCGGGACGGAAATCGGCACGGCTTGCTGCTCGAAATTGAGGAAGCCATTGCTCACCGCCTGGTCCGTGAGCGTCAGTTGGATCGGTACGCCTAGAAACGTTGCGACCGACCCGGTTAAAGCAGTCGTAGTAAAGTTATAGATGACGCTGGCACTCGTCGTGCCGCTGGATAGCAGAACCGCAAGAAAAAGCGATCCCATCCAAATTTGCTTGGCTTTTATGAGCATGGCTGGCCCCCCATACCTTTGCCGAAGCGTTATGGTTAACACTTATCCACAGGATGGCCTTGTGTCATTGCGTGGACATTGTCGCATCTCAGAGTCCGTTTGGGAAATCGGTGATTGAGGGATTGCCGTCGTGGTCTTGGTATGA